>NZ_JBITBU010000006.1:0-394227 GCF_044452545.1 Nocardia sp. NPDC051900
TACGAGAAACTCGCCACCCGCTACCTGGCCGTCATCCAGATCGCCGCCATCGACCAATGGCTCTGACCCAACAACTACTTCGAGACACTGCCTAGGCCAGAAGGAGGAATCGGATGGTCAACGTCGCCGGTCCGATGTGGAAGAACGCGCTCGATCGGCCCGAGGCGATCGCGATCAGAGCGCAGGGCGAGGAATGGAGCTATGGCCGGCTGAAGGACTCGGTGGCGGCTTTCGCGGGTGCACTGCGCGCCGCCGGGATCGACAGTCGCGACCGCGTACTGCTGGTGGCCCCGAGCGTCCCCGAATTCGTTGTTGCCTACATGGGCGCACACCTCGTCGGCGCCATCGTCATCACCATGAACACGATGGCGACCGGAGCCGAAATCGGTTACGTCCTCGACGATTCCACGGCACGCCTGGTGATCGCGTGGCACGAGGCGACGACATCGGCCGAGACGGCCACGCGGGAGCGCGGACTCCCGCTCTGGGTGCTCGAGCCGGGCGCTCGGCGTGATCGGACGGAGCCGCTGTCCGAACCCGTCGATCTCGCCCCGGATGATGTCGCGGTTCTGCTGTATACCTCCGGTACCACCGGGAAGCCGAAGGGCGTAGAGCTCACGATCGCCAACCTGCACGCCGCGTCGACGATCTTGATCGACTACCTCGGGGTGACCAGCGAGGAGCGGATGGGCACCGCGCTGCCGCTGTTCCACGTATTCGGACAGTCGGTCGTCATGAATACCGCTCTGCATTTGGGTGCGTCGCTGTCGCTGCTGTCGCGGTTCGATCCCGGCCGCATGCTCGAGATGGTGCGCGCGGACGAGATCACCCTGATGTCGGGTGTCCCGACGATGTGGAACGCGATGCTGCACGCCGGAGGGGACTTCGGGCCCGAGCAGTTCGGGAGTCTGCGGATGGCTTCGTCGGGCGGTGCCTCACTCCCCGGGGAGGTCATCCGAGCTTTTCGCGCCCGGTTCGGCTGCGAGATCATGGAAGGCTATGGGCTTACCGAATCGTCGGGAATAGCGACGTTCAACCCCGTCGGGAAGGACCCGAGGGTGGGTTCTGTGGGTCTTCCGTTGCCCGGCATGCGAATCGAAGTCCGGGACGCCTCGGGCTCGGTACTCGCTCCCGGCGAGGTAGGCGAGTTGTACCTGTCCGGTCCGACGATCATGCGGGGATACTGGAACCGGCCGGAGGCCACCGCATCCGACCTGCGCGACGGCTGGCTCGCCACCGGGGATCTCGGCAAGGTCGATGACGACGGCTATGTCTACATCATCGACCGGGCCAAGGACATGATCATCCGGGGCGGCTACAACGTCTATCCCCGTGAAGTCGAGGAAGTGTTGTACGGGCACCCCGATATCGTCGAAGCGGCGGTGATCGGTGTGCCCGACGAGCACTACGGCGAGGAGGTCGCCGCGGTGATCGCCCTGGCGCCCGGAGCGGAGCCGACACCGGATGAACTGCGGAGTTGGGCCAAGGAGCAGCTGTCGGCATACAAGGTTCCACACCTGTTCGCGTTCGTGGACCAGTTGCCGAAGGGCGCCACCGGAAAGATCCTGAAGCGGGCGATCGACTGGAAGTCGCTGCCAGGCCTGAACGATCCGGCGGACAGGGGAGCGGTTGCCCGTCGGTGAGCTGGGCGGCTTACGCCGTCGAGGTCTCCCCGCGCCTTGATGGGTGTGACGCAGGTGTCGGCAGGACAGGCCTGTCGTCCCTGCGTCACCCGGCTCGTGAAGTCTGTGCCGAGCCCGTGCGCGCACCCTGATATGAAGATGTGGGTGGGACGCAAAAAGTTGCTGGAACCGACTCTGACGACCTTGCCGGACGGGCCGCACAGCCTCGCTCGTGATCTGGTGACGGGGTCGCAGCGTCAGCGGCTGTTGTTCGGTGTGACCGTCGTTGTCGCGGATCGCGGCTATCTCACTGCGACGGTCGCAAATATCGCTGCCGCGGCGAAGGTTTCGCGCTGGACGTTCTATCAGCACTTCCCGGACAAAGAGGCGTGCTTTCTCGCCGCAGCGGAGACGGGTCGCGATCTGATGATCGATCATCTGGAGCAGGTGATGAGGCAGGTGCTCTCCGAACCGGTGGAGCCACTCGAGGCCCTCCGGCGCGGGGATCCGGGCGTATCTCACCCTGTTGCGTGGGGAACCGTCGTTTGCCCGGCTCGTTCTATTTGGAGACCGCCGTGGCCGGGTCTCGTGCATATCTGGCGGTGACCGATGCGACCAACGAGGCCGTGCGCTGGATCTTGCGTGACGGCGGGGATTTGCTCGCGCTCGAGGACGCGGTGATGTACATCCACCGCGCATTACTCGGGCCGGTTACGCCTGCCGACTAGGACACGACTCTGTAGCCTGCCCCGGTGAGCTCCCAGGAAGCGTCGTCGCTGGTGTCGCCCCCCTCGGAGACAATCCGCGCGAACGCCGTCGCGCAGTTGGCCGATGCGATACCGGAGATGTTCGCCCTGATGGTGGAGTTCCGCACGGTCGGCGCGGTGAGGTTCAGGTCTCCCGTGGTCGGATCGGCGTTGCGGCCCTGCACTTTCTGCGGGTCGGGCGGTATCGCCAAAACATAGCGGCCGACCGGCACCACGATCGTGCTGCCCGGACGGGCATTGGCCACCTGCACCGCGGCGCGCAGGGTGCAGGTACCAGAAGCCGTGCGGCACAATCGGCTTCCGAGATCGGCCGCGGTTTCGTCCGCAGTGGTGTCGACCGTGATCACCACCGGCGTATCCCCAGCGGGCGCGCTGTCGGCGTGGGCCGTTCCGGGGAATCCGCCTGCGGTTCCAACGGCCAGGGCTGTGATGGCAGCAGCGCCGGCCACCGCAGCAGATGTTCTCGTCCTCATGGGGGTCTTTGATCCAATCATGAACCTGAAGTTGTAAACGCTCGCGTATAAGCCGGGTACGTGAGCGTTTACAACTTTGCAGCAGGCCAACGCCCAGTGGTGGCGTTTATGTGAATCCTGTTGGCAGTTACCCGGATTGATCAGACGATGCTGATCAGGACGGAACGGAGACGGAGGCGTTTCCGCCGGCCGTCGCGGGCTGCCCGGCCGACACGGTTTCCGGCAGTGCCCATGCGCAGCCGAGTGTGCACAGCGCCATGACCATGAGGAAGGCGGAGACCGACGCTGTCGAACCGGTTGCCGCCAGCAGCGCGGTCATGAGGAAGGGCGTGCCACCACTGACCAGGATGGCGGCCAGCTGGTAGGACAGCGTTATGCCGGAGTAGCGGATTCGGGGCTCGAACAGTTCCGCGAGATACGCCGCCAACGGGCCGTACACCAGCCCGGAGCCGATGCCGCTGCCGACAGTGGTTGCAATCATGATCGCCGTGAGTGAGCCGCTACCCACCAGCCAGAAGAAGGGGAATGCCCACAGCGCCATGAGCGCTGCCCCGATCAGTATCAATGGGCGGCGACCCACACGGTCGGACAGCGAGCCGGCGAGATAGATGATGGGCACTCCGATGGCCGAGGAGAGCAGAGAGACGGCCAGCAGGCTGTTGCGGGCCAGGCCGAGTTCGCGCACACCGTAATCGAGCACACCGGCGACGCTGATGTAGAAGATGGCGTTTGTTCCGAACAACAGCCCGGCGCCGAGCAGAACCCGCTTCGAGCGCGTGCGCAGTACTTCGAGAATCGGGGCCTGCGCGACCGCGGTGGAGGCCACGGCGGCTTTGGTTTGCAGCCGGCGGAACTCGGGGGAGTCCTCGATGCGGAGTTGGATGAACAGCACCACCGGGAACAGCGCGGCGCTGGCCAGGAACGGGATACGCCAACCCCAGCTCAGAAAGTCGGCACCCTTGACGTATGCGCTGACCAGAAGGAACGCGCCGGTGCCCAGTAGCAGGCCCAAGGGCACGCCCATCTGGCCGAAGGTGCCCGCTTGGCCCTTGCGGTTCGGCTTGGTGGTTTCGGTGAGCAGCAGGGTGACCCCGCCCCACTGGCCTCCCACGGCGATGCCCTGGAGGAACCGCAATGCCACCAGCAGAATCGGCGCGGCCACGCCGATCGTCTTGGAGGTGGGCAGCAGGCCGATCGTGCAGGTGGATGCGGCGACCAGGATCAGGCACGAGACCAGCGCCGGCTTGCGGCCGAAGGTGTCGCCGATGTGCCCGAAGATCAATCCACCCAGTGGCCGGGCGATGAAGCCCGCCCAGAAGGTGCTGAAGGACAGCAAGGTGCCCATCAGCGGCGACGCATGGGGAAAGAACAGCTTGCCGAATACCAAGGCAGCGGCTGTTCCGTAGATAAAGAAGTCGTACCATTCGATCGAACTGCCCACCAGGGCAGCGGCCATGAGGCGCCGTAATTTCTTCTGGTCCGGGCTGCCGGAATCCGAATTCGGAGTCATACCTATCTCCAGGGTGAGAAACGAACCTGATGTGACGCGGGTCACCGTCAGTGGTCGGCACGCTACTTGAAGTTGACGTCGTATTCAATAGATTCCGCGAGATCTCGGCATGAACTCCGGCATGGGCCGGTCCGGGGCTCGACCAGAATGCGCAGCTCAGCAGGGGTATTCCGGCGGCGTAGGCGGGACGGGGCCGGGTTTCGGCGGCTGCGATGCGCCGCCACACGTCGGCGGTGCTTCAGTGGTGCACTTGCCGCGTTCGGCGACGCGGTACCCCGGCCGCCCGTGCACTCACCGGCGCGACGATGAGCGCGCTGCGCGAGCAATGCCGCCAACGGTTGGCAGCCGCACCGCAAGTGCGGCCGAACCGGCCGGTTGAGCCGACGGCGAGGCTGCGTGCGGCGGCGAGCCGGGCGAGGCCCTATGGGGGAGGCGACCGGCCACCGGTCGCGCCCGAGCCAGGGACGGCCGGTCATGGCTCGCGGAAGCTCGACATTCCATGGGTGGGTCGGCCGAATCAGTGGCGGCTGTCGCGAATGCCGGGGGGCTCGGCTTCCTCGCGATGCTTACCCAGCCGACTCCAGAGGGCCTCGTCAGGCAACCTCTTCAGCACATGTCGAGCAGAAGGTTCGTGACAGATATCAGCACCTGCACGAACCCCCCGCCGGGCGGTGATCTGTGGTCGGTCGTTGCTCTACGGTGCGGCACCGGCGTGCTGTGCCGATGAGTGCGCATTCTCCAATCCTGCAGCGAGCGCGGCGATTTCACCGGCCGAGTCCGGCGGCACGCCGAGGGCGACCAGGCAGGCGCGGGCGGCCGCCACGTCGGGGTCGGCCTCGGTCCAGGTTCCGTCGGTGCGGGCCTCGAGCAGTGCCAGCACCAGCCCGGCGAGCGCGCGGGACAGCGCCTCGGCGGGGAGATGATCGGAGTACACGCCGAGCTGCTGGCCGTGGCGCAACATGGCCGCGCCGTGCTCGTGCACGGGCGCCAGTCGTTCTTCGATCCGTGCGCTCAGGTTCGTCTCCGTCAGCTTGAACAACAGGCGGTATTTGTCGCCGACCCGCCACAGGGCGATCGTGCACCGGGCCGAGGTCACCGTTACCGGCTCGTCCGGGTCGAGCGATCGCAGCGTGCGGGCGATGTCGTCGGATGCCAGGTCGAGGAGGCCGTCGATCAGCGCCTCGCGGGTGGGGAAGTGGCCATAGAGCGTTCTGCGCACGACGCCCGCGGCTGAGGCGATCTCCTCCATACTCGCCGCGGGATTGCGGGCCAGTTCGGCTGCCGCGACGTCGAGGATCCGCTTCCGATTGGCCTGCGCTCGCGCGCCCGGGGTCGCAGAAGAAGTCATGTTGCTGGTCGCTGTCATGTGAGTCCCTTCACGCCGAAGCCTCGCATACTTGCGCATCATTGTGCAAGTTCCCTAGATTGCACATCAATGTGCAAATGCACAACGGTGTGCAGTAACGAGAGGAATGGACATGTCTCTGCTATCCACCCCGCCGGTGGAACCGGGCACCGTATACAGCCGCCGCTGGGCTGCGCTCGCCGTACTGTGCCTGAGCGTGCTGATCGGCGTCATGACGAATACGTCGCTGATCGTCGCCGCTCCCGATATGACCCTCGATCTGGGCTTGTCCAGCCAGGACCTGCAGTGGATCATCGACGCCTACACCATCCCGTACGCCGCCCTGATGCTGCTCATGGGCGCCATCGGCGACAAGTACAGCCGCCGCGGCATGCTGATCCTCGGCCTGGCCGTCTTCGCGGCCGGCGCGGTGCTGGGGTCGGCCGTCGACAGCGCCGACTGGGTGATCGCCGCGCGGGCGATCATGGGGACCGGGGCGGCGATGATCATGCCGGCGACCTTGTCTTTGCTCGTAGCCACCTTCCCGAAACGGGAACGTGCCGTGGCTATCACGATCTGGACCGCTACCACTGGCCTCGCTATCGCGGTCGGTCCGCTGGTGGCGGGCTGGCTGCTCACCGGCCACGGCTGGGCGTCGACCTTCCTCATCAACGTTCCCATCGCGGTCGTATCGATCGTCGCGGCTCTGGTAGTGGTTCCACCGTCCCGGGCGCACACGACACAGCGTTTGGACTTGACGGGCGGCGCGCTGTCCGTCGTGACCGTCGGGGCGCTGGTTTACATGATCATCGAAGGCCCGCGCAACGGCTGGCACACCTCCGCGGTGCTCGCCGGGGTGATCGCGGTGGTCGCCATGGCCGGGTTCGTCGCCTGGGAACTGCGGCATCCCAACCCGATGCTCGATATCCGCAAATTCCGCGATCGCGCGTTCGCGGGTGCGAATCTCGCAGTGCTGCTGTTCTTCCTGGCCGCGTTCGGCGCGATCTACTACGTCACGCAGCATCTGCAGTTCGTGCTCGGATACGACGCCCTCGCCACCGGCGTGCGGCTGCTGCCGCTGGCGGGCGCGGTCTTCGTCGGCTCCGCGATCACCGGCGTGCTGACCCCGCGCCTCGGACTTCGAGCGATGGTCGTAGCGGGCATGCTGCTGGGCATCCTCGCCTTGGCGGCATTGACCCAGGTCGACGCCGCGTCCGGCTATGCGGCGTTCGCCGGGCCACTGGTCCTGATGGGCCTGGCCATCGGCCTGAGTGTCTCCCCGGCCACCGACACGATCATGGATGCCTTCCCGGAACGGCTGCTCGGGTGGGCGGCGCGGTCAACGACACCTCGGTGGAACTGGGCGGCACGCTCGGCATCGCGATCCTCGGCTCACTGCTCGGCAGCGCCTACGGCGACGAGATCGCCCCGCTCGTCACCGGCCGCATGCCCGCGGAAGCCGCCGACGCGGTGCAGGACTCCATCGGCGGCGCGCTCGTAGTGGCCCAGCGGATCGACGAGGCAGGCATGCACCAACAGGCAGCACAGCTGGTGTCCGCCGCCGATGCGGCCTTCGCCCACGCGGTGTCCCACACCAGCCTCATCGCGGCGATCGTGCTGGCGGTCGGCACCCTCGCCGTCGCCGCACTGTTGCCCGGCCAGCGCAAGAATGGGCCCGCCGTCGATTCGAGTGCGGTCAAGGAAGAGATCATGGTCGGTTGATGCGGTCTGCGCTCCCACCATCGCAGCGTGGCCACGCATCTGCGTGCCCACGCTGCGATGGTGGGAGGGCGTCTGTGTAATCGGTTTTCGCAGTCGCACGGGATTGCATGTGCCATCGCTGATCCGGCGATGTCGAACTCAGGTCGCGTGTCGGTGGCCAGGAATGCGCCCTGGCAGTGGTCACCCGTGGAGCGCCGTGGCGACGTCGGCGCGCATTCGCGATTCGATGTGGCGAATCAATTTGGCCAGGTCGGCGCAATACACCGAGGGATTACGGAAGCCGTCGCCCGCACGGTATCGCGTGACGTAGTGACCACCGCCGCACACGGTGTGTATCGAGCAGGCGCGGCAGGTGTCGCTGAGCGCGTCCGCGCCGATCTGGCGCGCCACGATCTCGGGTACCAGCATCGCCTGGTCGAGCGGATTGCGTTGGCCGGAAGGCAGTTTGGTCGCACCAGAGAAGGTCGCCTTCAAGTCGTCGATCTGCGCTACACTTCCGTCGGTTTCGATCACCGCTATGCGGGTGGGGCCGAGGCCCCATACCTCTGATTCCACGGTCCCGCCGAGTATCAGGTCCATGATGTTCTCGAACATTCGGATCCGCGTGTCCAATTGCGGCGCGCCATACCAGCGGTCGAAGATCGGGATCAGCCAGTCCGCATACGGAGTGGCTCCGGGATCTGCGGATAACCCAGGCGGCGGCGTCGTCCAATTGCCCAGTGGAATCTCGAAATTGACTTTCGGGGGCTGAAACGCGAGTAATCCTTCGTAGGCCTGCAAGGGGTCGTTTGCGAGGTCGATGACGCAGAGAAGACCGTTGAGCAGATACCGCCGATCGCCGATCCTCAATTTCTCGAGGGCGGCAGCGACCCGGGAGTAGCTGGCCGCGCCGCGGCGGTCCCGGCGATGGCGGTCGTGACTGTGCTCATCGCCGTCGAGACTGACGGTGATGCCGATGTCCCAGTCGTCGCAGATCCTGAGGAACTCGTCGTCGAGCAGCACGCCGTTGGTCTGCAGAGCGAGGTTGACAGCGGTAATCGGCTCCAGCGCCGCCCGCGCCTGCGATGCGAAATACTCGAGATCGGCATGACCCGCCAGGAGCGGTTCGCCGCCGAAGAAGACGAGACTCACCGCGGGTGGGCCGAACCTGCGAACGTGATCGGCGATTGTTCGCAGCGCGTCGTCGAAAACCTCCCGGCGCATCGCCTTCGGCTGCTCCCGCCAACTCTGGTCGGCCATTTCGTAGATGTAGCAGTAATCGCACGCCAGATTGCATCGACTGTGAATCTTGAGGAGAAACTCCGTAAACGGAAGCGGCTCGAATCCGTTGCGCTGCAATTCGGCCACGTCGAGTCCCGTCTCGGGCCATGACTTCCGCACTGTGGGCAGCCCCAGTGCCACCGATGTCGGTTCCATTGTGTGCTCTCGATTCCTGGTTTCAGATATCGGTGCGTGGGCGGTCGGACAACCACCGCACCAGCTCGACGACGTCGGTCTCGGTGCCGTCGGACAGCAGCCGCTGGTACAGGCGCGCCGCCACCTCGGCCCGATCGTTGAGAACGCCGAAGTCGGTGTCGGGAAACAGTTCCGGCAGGCTCGAGGCCAGACCAGCCCAGAGCTGCGGGAGCAGCGGGTCGACGCGCAGATCCAGGGCGTACAACTCGACGGCCTCGGCAGGCTCGCCGGCCAGGTAGGCGCGAGTGCCGCGGGGCAGTTCCGCGGGCGCGACGCTCGAAGCGGCGGCCGGGTCGTGCATCCTCAGCCGTACCGGAATATGCAGATCGCGGTGGCGATCCGGGATCGTCTCCTGATCCACGTACCGTATGGACGGCAGTTCCGCGGGAGGTTCCGCTCGCGCGACCCACAGCTCCGCCAGCTCGGCCAGCTCGGCGTCGTCGGATGTACGATTGCGCACCTGCCAAGAAGTGCGATGTGCCACCAGAATCTCGGCCACCGCGTCGCGAGCCTCCGCCGGCACGTCCTCGTCGGCCCACGGCCGGACGCCTGCGGTCAGCGCGCTCAGGAACTCCTCTCCACTCTCGGTCAGCAGGCCAGAACCGGATGCCTGCTCCATCGCGGTCGCCAGTTGTGTACGCCCGCGCTCGAATTCGATGTGCGCACGCATCGATCGGTGGCAATCGGCATGCCGGTGTACCCGCCAGAAGTCGGTGACCCCGAAGAAGGCGTAGATCCCGTGCAGCAGACCGATGATCGGCCGTGGATCATCGCGCCACGGCGCGTAGAAGCGACACGTCGGGTCGGGATCCACGATCAGCACCTGATCGGCGAGCATGGCGAGTTTGCTGTGCTGGATTTCGTGAATCAGCGACACCGCCATTTCACAGGAGTCCTTCGGGGCTGTGGTGTACACACAGCCGGTCCCGCTGAAGGCGGTGTGGCCGACGGTCGCCGCCACCGGTCGCGCGGTGAGCGGCGTCAGTAGCCGCAGGCAGGCACGCATCGGCGTCAGATAGCCGGGGAAGTCTCGTTGCAGGACGTGCCAGGCCTGCGCGAAATCCTCTCGCCAAGTGTGGAATTCGTCGGTCGTCAGCCGCGGTGCCGTACCCGAGGGCAGGTCGCGGAACGGGTCGAGATCATCGAGGACGACCTCCGGTTCGCCGTTTCCGCCGTGCAACCGCCGCAGCGGCAGCCACGCCGGGTCGGACTCGTCCGCAGGCGACGCCACCGAGATCGGGGCGCTGTCGTCAGCGACGATGCGTATCGCGCCATCCCCCCAGTTCAGCATGCAGTGGCCGTAGTCGCCCGCGGATCCAACCCGCGCCATCCCGATCCCGGGCAGCATGACTTCGCCGTTGCGTACGACAACCCGCATCGACCCGCTGGGCAGATTGGTGACCACGGCGGCCGCCGCCAACCAGCCGAGGTAGCCGCAGTCGGCCCACAACGGAGTTGGTTCCCGATCGTCCGAGGCGTTGCGCAAGCGCTGGAGCACGCGGCCGAGCCACACCCCGGTGTGCGGGTAGGCCAGCAGTGCCTCGACCGCGCCCGGATGTGACTCCTCCAGCTCGGTCAGGACCCGATAGGCATCGGAAAGGCCGGCGGCGTCGTCGATTTCCGGGTGGTGAGCAGTGACTTCGGTGATGAGCGCGCGTAGTAGTACGAGTCGTATGGTCAGCATGTCCGAAGTCATCCGGACGACGGCTGCCTCCGTGCCGTAACCGGTGAACAGCTCGGCCGCTGCATGGTCGATACCGATGGTCGGGGCGGACATGGTTGCACTCCTGTCGTCAGTGATCGGCGGCGAGGTCGGTGCGGACCCGTGCTCCGATGTGGTGGATCAGCTTCGTCAGGTCCGCGCAATACACGGAGGGATTGCGGAAGCCGTTATCGGCGCGATACCGGTGCACGTAGTGCCCGCCGCCGCAGACGCTGTGGATCGAACATGCCCGGCAGGTTTCACTCAGGGCATCCGCGCCGATCTGACGAGCGACGATCGCGGGTTCCAGCAGTGCGAGGTCGAGCGGATTGCCCACGTTCGCGGTGCGCAACTTGGTGGCCCCAGCGAAGGCCGACTTCAACTCGTCGACCTGCTCCAGAGTGCCGTCGGTTTCGATCACGGCCAGCTGTATGGGGGCCAGCCCGAGTAATTCGGATGTCACGGAGCCGCCCAGCAGCAGGTCGATGATGTCGTCGAAGATCCTGACCCGGGTCTCCAGCTCCGGAGCCCGGAACCAGCGATCGAACACCGAAATGAGCCAGTCGGCGTAGGGGGTAGCGGTGTGGTCGGCGGTCCGCGCCGGTGGTGGCGTCGTCCAAGTGCCGTGCGGAAGCAGAAAATCGACCGCCGGGGGTCGACAGGCCAGTAGCGCTTCGTAGGTCCGCACCGGGTCGTTGGCCACATCGATGGTGCAGAGCAGGCCGGCGAACAGGTGCCGGTTCTCGTCCGCAGTCAGTTGCGTGATCCCGGCCGCGACGCGCGTGTAGCTCCCGGCGCCCCGCCGATCCCGGCGATGCCTGTCGTTACCGCTCTCGTCGCCGTCGAGGCTGACTCCTACGCGAACATTCCAGCGCGCGCAGATGCGCAAGAACTCCAGGTCGAGCAGCACGCCATTGGTCTGCACGCCCAGCCGCACCTCGGTGATCGGCTCCAGTGATTCGCGCGCCGACCGGGCGAAGTATTCGAGATCGCGATGTCCGACCAGCAGCGGTTCGCCACCGTGGAACACAAGATCCACCGCGGGCAGCTGGAAGCGGCGAGCATGATCGGCGATCATCTGAAGGGCCTCGTCGAAAACCCTGCGGCTCATGGTCTTCGGTTGATCGCGCCAGCTCTGATCGGCCATCTCGTAGACGTAGCAGTAGTCGCAGGCCAGGTTGCAACGGCTGTGTATCTTGACAACGAATTCCGTGAACGGCAGCGGCTCCCAGCCACGGCGGCGCAGTCCTTCGACATCCAATCCAATTGCGGGCCAGGACGTTTGCACCACGGGCACGCCCAACGGCACCGGGCCGGACTCCATATTCGCTCCCTCGAGCTGCGGGAACGGCCACGGGCGCGCTGCTACCGAGTCGCCCGTGGCCGCGTGATCACTTGGTGGGGTTGATGAACGACTTGAATCCGCCGGGGGCCCTGTCCTGCGAACCCTTGGCGTAGCGCTCGAGGGCGGCTCGCATGGCCGGAGTGCAGTGGGTGGCCAGCTCTTCCGTGTTGAGCGCCGCGAGTTCATCGAGTCTTCCCATTTACGGGACCTCCTCTTCTGTATTCCCGTAACGGCGCAGCAAATGCCAGGCGTTGCAAGAATTGATCGGCTCGACAATGCCGACAAGTGAACGGGATATCTACCAATGGGTGACGATTGTCGTCCCGAGAGTGATCTTAATCGCGCGGAACGTATGAGCGCTCACGCCTGTCCCCGTTGTTGGGAAGGACATCTCGCACTCGCGCAACAGCTATTCACGGCGATGGGCGAGTGCGAGGTCGTATGGAGCTCAGATTTGCAGGGGGCCGTTGGGTCAGCTCTTGATGTCGCTTTCAACTCGAACCCGCTTCGCTGCAAAGATGCGTGCAAGCGTGAACCGGCCCAGTTCGAGAGAAAGTCACATACCGCCCATTACGGACAATTCGCCAACTGGCGGCAATTCCTGCCGAATGCCCGCGCAGCGGCACGGCGTGCAGGTTGATGGGTAGCCGTCAATTCTGTGGGGCCAAGTCCGCGAGTGCGCCCCCGATCATCTCGCGCAACCAAATCCGCCGGTTCCACCTCGAAGGTCGCGGTCTGCTCCATGGCGCTGCACAACTTTCGTGTCACCGTGGCCAAGGCGGCTCCGAAAGTCGCCGATAACACCGAAATAGCAACCGACGCGGCCGTCACAGTGACGTAACTCGCTGCCATGGCGGGCAAGGTCTGCCAACTCCGCGACCTTGGCCGTCACGGTCGCACTCGCCGCGATGTCCAGCGCCTTCGCCACGCCCGGTTCAGGTCCGCCATATGCGGGCGTCTATGCCGCGACCAATTGCTCGTGCGAATGTCCTAGCAGACTCCACTCATATCCTTGATCGCACCGGTCACCGTGCCGCAGCCGGATCCCTTCCCTTGGATCAGGGCACTCGCTGCCGTGCCGCGTTCGCCGATGCTCTCCGGATACTCCCGATTCCCAGCCATGGGAGTTGCGAGAGCCAGGAATCCCATTGTCTTGCAATAGACTTCAGTCAACGGGGCCGATAGCCCAGCGAAGGTAATCTCCCAGGACGGTCGATTGTCCGACTGCGCGATCGGCAATTTCACTATCCGTACACGGGAGTGAAAGAAGGAGGTATCTCGTGGAGCATCTTGCCGAACCCGCCCGACAGGAGCGGCGCAGTTGATGGTAAGTAGTCCGGCGATATAGAAATCGACCACGGGTGGTCTGGTGCAATGCTACCCGTGGTCGTTCACGCAGGTGGACAGAGCAAGAGATTTGCCGTTGCCTGTATCGATAGGACATTTCCGGGAGCAACCCTTCTGGTCCGCGGCGGGATTGGATGCCACCCGGCTATCTTGGAAACCGGCGTGTGATTCTTCGGTGACCTCATCGATCTTCTGCTCGGCGGACATCCGACATCGGAATCCGCTGGACTCACGCCCATCTGATTTGCCGTGATCTCGTGTCGGTACGGACTCCGACTCTGCCATCGACACCTAGCGACGGGACACCCATATGCCAACGACAGTCACCGGGATCGACGATGTCACGGCCAGCTCGAGTTCCGGATACGGAACCGAGCCTGCTATCGCGACGCTGACCGAAGGCGCGCTGTTGATGCGGCTGATCCTGCTGCGCACTCTCATCGCCGAAACCACGTCGCGGCCGGAAATTGCCGACGCCGCAGGACTTTCCCTTGCCTACCAGACGCTGGCCGAATTGCAACGATCCCATCCGGCCGAGGTCGCTACGCTGTTGTCGTACCCGCACGTCGGTCCGTGGCTCGCCCAGGTCCTGCAGCGCCTCCATGCCGAGCCCGACGACGCGCCGACCCCACTGTGGGCCGACTGTGGCTACCTGGGCTGGCTCGCCGCGGCAGGCGCCATCGCCTGTTTGCCCGAAGGTTCCATCAACCTCGTAGTGCGGAACGGCGTGGTGATGTTGCCCGGGATCGGCAGGGCCGAGCTCGGCCCTGCCGAGGACAACGGGCACTGCGAACTGCACTGGACACGGGACGGCGCGCTGCGCTTCACCCGGGGAACCAGCACAGTTCTGGTCCCGTCCCAGGATGACGAGTCCGATCCCGCCTGGCTGCCGCTGCGGCGATTGCGGGGGGCGGATGCGGAACGGGAGGTGTTCCTCGACGACCTGGACCCGTTCCGATACTTGCTGGACGGTCAGCAGCCACCCCGGCTCACGACCGCCCAAGCCGGCACATGGCAACAGGATTTCGCGGCGGCCTGGGAACTACTGCGCCGAGACTTCGACCGGTACCTCGTGCCGATGCGCAGTTGCTTGCAGTCTTTGGCGCCGCTGAGTGCACAACCACTCGCGGCGAGCACGAGCCACACCGCATTCAACGGAGTCGGCTGCGTCTATACCACGGCCCCCGCGGACCCATGCCAGCTGGCGCTCACGCTGATCCATGAGGTCCAGCACACGAAGTTCACGCTGCTGACCGATCAGATCGTGCTGTTCGATCCCGACTCGGTGTGCCGCTTCTACGCGCCGTGGCGCGACGACCCGCGTCCGATCATGGGCCTGCTGCACGGGATCTACGCATTCTTCGGAGTCACCGACTTCTGGCGAATACATCGTCACGCCGACTGCCACCGATCGATGGAAGCGAATGTCGATTTCGAATTGTGGCGTCTACAGGTGGAAGGTGCCGTGGCGCAGGCATCGACCTCGAGTCTGCTCACGGAGGCGGGTTCGCAATTCCTGAACGCGCTCAGCGCTGAAATGCGCCCGTGGGGAGAGGAGGACGTGCCCACGGCGGTCAGGGTCGCCGCGTCCGAGATGGCGATAGCGCATCGGACGTTTTGGCAGGTGCGGAACCTGACACCGGACGTCGCCGGCATCGCCGAGCTGGCCGTGCGCTGGATCGCGCGGGCGCCACGGCCCGACGGCCTGCCGCCCGCGGATCAGGTGGACCAGAGCACCGTGCCGAACGATCATCGCCGCCTGCACCTTCCAGCGCAGCTGAAGCTGCTGGACCACGCCGCGGCCGAAGCTCTGTCGATCCCCGAGCAGCCGCGCGGCGACCGGGCCTATCTGGCGGGTGACATGGCTGCGGCGGTCGCGCTGTACACCGAGGAACTGCGCGTCGACCCGCTCCGGCCACAGTTGTGGGCGGGCTTGGCGCTGGCGTTGCCGAAGCTCCACCCGGACGATGACTTCAGCGTTCTCGATGACAGGGCCGAGGTCGCCGCCCACCTGTGCCAGGTGCTGCTGGCGGATGCCGAAGGTGTCGAGATCGTCGATCTGGTGCGGTGGTTGTCGAGGTATCCGCGCACTCATGGGTAGATCGGGAATCCACGCCAACCGGAACTTCCTGCTGCTGTGGTCCGGAAACGCGACATCGCTGGTGGGCTTCCACGGCGTCCGAATCGCCTATCCGATGCTGGTTCTCGCGGTGACCGGCTCGCCCGCCGCGGCGGGATGGGTCGGTTTCGCGTTGAACCTGCCGAGTCTGATCTTCCAGATCCTGGCAGGCATCGTCGCGGACTATTCCAACCGGATCCGGACCCTGGTGATATGCCAGATCACCGGGTTGATCGCGGCCTGCCTGGCTGCCGGAGCGGTCGCTGCCGAGCTCTCGAGCCTCGCGCTGATAGTCGGTGTCACGGCGTTCATCGAGGGCAGTGTCTACGTCTTCGTCGGCCTCAGTGAGCTGGGCGCGATCCGCGACGTGGTGTCGCATGCACAGCGACCCGCCGCGTTCTCGTTCCTCGAGGCCGAGCAACCGATCGCCATCCTGGTCGGACGGGCCGCAGGTGCGGCGGTCTACGGCGTGGCCCGTTGGCTGCCGTTCATCGCCGACGCCGTGTCGTATCTCTACTGCCTCGTCGCACTGTTGCTGATCCGTCCGGACTCGACAGCACCGCGGAAAGCCGCCGAGCCCGAGCGTCATTCGGTCCGGCGTACGATCGCCGATGGCTTCCGTGTCGTTTGGACCGAACCTTTCCTGCGGACGTCGACGGCGATGATCGGACTGTCGAATATCGTCATTCAGCTCGTCTTGCTGCTGATACTGGTGGAACTGAAGAACGGCGGCGGTCCCGCGTGGACCGTCGGCGTGGTGCTCGGCGCCGCGGGCGTCGGCGGAGTAGTCGGCGCCGCCGCGGCAGCACGGCTCACCACTCGCTTCCCTCCTCGGAGTGTCTATCGGGGCGCGCTGTGGGCATGGACGGCGCTGCTCGTTCCGATGGCGCTCAGCGTCGAACCGTTTGTGCTGGCCGCGTGTTGGTGTGGCATCGGCGGCGTGGGGGTCGTCAGCAACGTCGCGTTGACGATATCCCGGCTCGATGTGATCCCCGAACAGACGCTCGGTCGCGCGGTCGCGACGATGGCACTGTTCTGCGACGGCGCGGTCGCGCTCGGCGCGCTCGGGGCGGGCTATCTGTTGTCCACAGTTGGCGCCGTCGCCACGCGATGGTTGGCACTCACGGCCATGTTCACACTCGCCGCATACGCAAGTACTCGCACCACCCGCTCTCGCGATCTACCGCTTGCGCTGACATCACCCGATTCCTGAGGCGCGAGCCTGCTCGTCCCAGCGGGGCAACAGTGCCGCGCTCGGGCAGCGCGATCATGATGAATTTCTGCTGTCTGCCCTCCATACCGGCAGCCCGCCACGGTGGCGGACACCGACTTCCGGGGTTGTGTCGCAGGCCTCGGCCTACGACACAGCACGGCCTCGGCGCTGCTCGTGTATCTGGCCGTCGCATGTTCCGTCGGCGCCTTCCTGCTCTACAACTACGGCCTGCGCCGGATGGCCTCGAGCGTCGCGGTGAACATCCTCAACCTGGTGCCGGTGTTCGGTGTGCTCGGCGCCGTGGTGATCAATGCGGAGACGGTCCGGCCGGCGCAAGTCTTCGGTGGGGTCATCATCATCGCCGGGGTGACACTCGGATCGGTCGAGCACCGCTCGCCCGCCGGGAAAGTCGCAGTTCCCCGAACCGACCCGGCCACCGAGTGCGTGCGAACGAGTTCGTCCTGCAGGGTTGCGGTCGAGTCGTCGTCGGATTCGGCCCCGTCAGTGATCGACGAGAGGATGCGCCTGAATCGGTAGGGGAGTGGGCTTCAAGATCACGATCGCGTCCTGCTCGGTCGACTGTGCCCGAATGTCCGTGGCTCCCTGCCTCGTCGGACCTCGACGCCGAGCTACCGAGTGAACCGAGCGATGTCCTCGGCAACGCGCTCTGGTGCTTCGAAGGGGAACGCGTGACCGAGCCCGGGGTAGATCAGCAATTTCGAATTGTTGATGTAGCGATGTAGCACGATGGAGTTGGCGGCGGGTTCTTGCTCGTCGTTCTCCGCGCCCAAGATGAGGGTGGGCAGCTGCAGGGCCGGCAAGCTGCTGATGACGTTGGTGGCGGGGTTGATGAGCCAGTCGGTCATCGCGGCGCGTTGACGGTTGAGGCCGGTGAGGTTCGTCCCGATCCTGTTGAGGCGCAACCCTGTTCGTCGACGCCACGCTGACAGAGCGTCGGGGTGGCCGCTGAAATACAGTGGAATGACCTGGTCGGCAGGCGCAAGCGGGTCGAACGCGGGCAGGCCTCGGACCAGACTGGGCAGATCGGGCAGCACCTGCTGTGTTCCGCCGGGGCCGGTTCCCATCAGGACCAGGGCGCCGACGTCATCGGGATGGTCCACGGCCATGCGTTGCGCGACGAATCCGCCGAGGGAGAAGCCCACCACGGTGGGGCGGTCCAGGTGGAGTGCCTGGATGAGGGCTGAAGCCTGATCGGAGAGCTGAGGGACAGTCGAGATGGCCGAATAGCCGGCCGGGGTTCGTCCCACGCCGTCGGAGTCGAAGATGACGACGTGATTGGTCATGGCGAGGCGGTCGAGCAGTGCCGGATCCCAGTCGTCCATGCTGAGTCCGAGACATGGGGTCAGCAGCAAGGTTGGTCCGTTTCCGAAGCTGCGGTAGGCGATCGGCAGCCCCGCGACGGTGACGACGTGGGTGGGTGCCGTCAGCGACGGCGACCGGTCGAAGTGATCGGCCGTTGTCGACTCGATGTCGGTATGGGCAGGCGGGCGGGCCGTAGGGGCGGCGTCAGCGGCGGTGGGCGCGACCAGCAGCATGCTGGTTGCCAGTGCGGCCACGACGGCCGAGGCGGGCGCCGAGCGTCGCGAGACGGGTCGCCCACGGTGGGGCATCGGCCCGCTGCCGGGTGTTGCCGGAGTTGGCTGCAGTGGATGGTGGGCGGACATGCGGGCTCCTTGCGGTTGCGGGATGGACTGTGTGGATGTGCTGTGATGGGCGTAGGCGTGCTGTTCGGACATACGTCTACTGCCTCTTCGGGTCTGAATGGGCGTCCCCGCGTATAGGAGATGCCGGGGGCCCGAAAGGATTCACAGCTGTCATCTGCCAAGAGGCGAAGCGGCGACCACGAGATCGTCACCGATACACCGCGTCATCGGCGACAATCCGAGTCGGCCGGCGTACTCCGGTGCGACACCTGCGAGGCAAGGGCAATTTCGTCGCGCTGCTTCTCACATTCGATGCGCCACGTTCTGCGACATTCTGCCGGTTATGAGCAGCGCGGCGCGGCCGCGCCAGGACAGCGTCCCAGATTGCCTGGGCTGGGTGCGCGTCGTATTGACAATTCCCTGATCCCACGGGTGAGTCTTTACGCCCGAGTTCGGAAAACGACGGCGCACCCCCTCGAACGCACTGAGATGCCGCCGGTCGATCGATTGACTCGGTGATCGGCTGTGGCGCAGGACATCCGCTCGAGTAACCGATTCCAGTGCGTCTCGAGCCGAGCTTTAGTTCCGGCTCGTGGACCGAGTCGCCTTCACGGCCGAGGTGGGGGATCGAGGTATGCGATCGTGGCTATCTGCACGAACGATCGGATCAGGGGGTTGGTGTCACCCTCGTTCCAGGCGACCACCACTCTGCTCGGTGCCATGTCGTTCAGTGGGACCGTGCCCAGTCCCTCTGGCACACTGTGCCCGAGCGGGGTGATGCCGACGGTGCCGTTCCAGAGCACGGCCTGCACACATTCCTGAACGACCCGCACTACCGGACCTCCGCGTGTCCGGCCTCCGTTCCAATATGTCTGCCAGGTGGCATCGGTACCGTCGGGGAACTGGAACCAGCGGCGGCCGGCCAGGTCGGCCAGCGTCAGGTGGTCGCGGCGGGCCAGTGGATCGTCGGCGCGCAAGACGGCCCCGACCGGGTCGGCACGCAGTTCATGCACGGTCAGGGCGGTGTCGTCGAACGGGGCCCGGGTCACGGCGACGTCGACCAGGCCCGCCCGCAGTCCGCAGGTGGGGTCGGTGAGATCGGTGTCGCGGATGCGGATGTCGACCTCGGGATGCTTGTGGCGGTAGGCCGCGGCAAGCCTGGTGACACCGGGGTCGGTGCCGTCCCCCAGGATGCCGACGGTGAGATTCGCGGTTCCGGCCGCGGCGGCGACCCGCACGGTGGCGCGCTCGGCCTGATCGAGCAGGGCGCGCGCCTCGTCGAGCAGCACCGTCCCGACCCGAGTGAGGCCGACACCGGTGGGCGACCTGTCGAACAGGGCCGCACCGACTTCCGACTCCAGTTGCCGGATGGCGCGGCTCAGCGGCGGCTGGCTCATGTGCAGCCGGGCGGCGGCGCGACCGAAATGGCGTTCCTCGGCAACAGCTACGAAGTAGCGCAGCATACGCAGCTCCACGCTGGCACGATACCCGTCCGGTATCGGCATCGCAGAACAGGTCTTGGACGCGCACGACAACTCGGCGGTGCAATCGAAACATGTCAGACGACAAAAACAACTCCGGCACAACCGTTTCGGTGGTGGGCCCGGGCGAGGGAGAGCTGATCATCCTGGGCGCCACGCGAATGCGCGTCCTCGAGGACGGCAGCAACACCGCGCACCGCCTCGGACTCGCCGAATCCATCATTCCCCCACACACTCCCGGACCACCGCAGCACCGGCACGCCCAGCACGACGAAGGGTTCTACATCATCTCCGGCGCGCTGCGGTTCACCGTCGGCAACACCGACTACGACGTGACAGCGGGCACGCTGGTGATGGTCCCGCCTGGCGCCCCGCACACCTTCGCCAACATCACCGATCGACCAGCCGTCATGCTCAGCACCTTCACCCCCGACCTGTACGTGCAGTACTTCCGCGACCTCCAGGACATGGCCGCCGACAGCCGGGGACTGACACCGCAGGTGAACATCGAGGTGATGAGCCGCTACGCCACCGAGCCCGCCACCGACTTCGCCTGAACCCCGGGTGCGCCCGCGGCCCGGGGCGGCGCAGTCGGAGTGCCGGTGCCGCGGTTCTCCATGGCCGCGCGGCGGGTGTACTTCTGGCCCGGACGATGGGCGCGGCGCTGGTCCGCACGGCGGCAAGCCGGGATCCGGGGGGCCTGTGCTGGTGAGCAACCTGCTTCGGCTGATCAACTTACGGGCCGTGGCCATATCACGCTGATGCCGGGCTGGCACCGGCCCGATCGCCCGTCTCGGACTCCAGGATCGGTTGCGCGAGGTCATCGAGTGCATCGCGTATCCCGCGGGCGAACACCTCCACGTCCGGGCAGTTGTCCTGGTCCGCGGCGGCAGTGAAGTTGAGCTGGCCGGCGTACGACAGGGCGGCGACGACAAGTGGCAGGTTGCCCATGGGCGGCAGCACCGGAAACACCTCCAACAGCGGCGCGCCGGCGAGATACAGCCGCATCGGCGGACCCGGGACGTTGCTCACGACCAGGTTCACTGACCGCTGTCGCGGAAACAGCCGGTACCAGAGGCGCTGGCCGGCAACGAATCTGAAGATTCCGCTGCCCGCCTCGGGGCGAGGCTTGTCCCTCCGTGCGCTTGTCTCTGCGGCGATCGATGTGAGCCGGCACAACGAGTCCGGCTCACCGACCGGCAGCGGCACCATCATCCATCCGGGCGTGTTGCCTTGCGCTTCCCCGGGACGCGCTTCGTGGTGGGAGATCGTTACCATCGCGCGCTGGACGAGCCCGTGGACATCCTCGCCGCGGCTTGCCAGCAGTCGGCGCAGGCCACCGGCAACCGCGGTCAGCACGACGTCGTTGACGGTGGCGTGATGGTCATGGGCGACATGTTTGATGGCGTCGAGGCGGCCGCGGACGATGGCCAGTCGGCGCTCGGCGCCTACAGGGTGGTTGAGGCTGGTTCGTGGGGCGGGCTTTTCTGTAAGCACCTCCCGCCAGGCCGGCAACGCACGGCGCGCGAGACGCAGTGTTCTGCTCGGATGGACAAGACCCGACCACCCGAGCCGTAGTTGGTGTCGGCGGCCTCGCAGGTTGTCGCGGAGCAGTTCACCGGTGGACGGGGCGGGTGTCGGACTCCACGGCGGTGCAGACCCGACCGGCGCGTCGGCGGTCCGGTCGAGCAGCGCCCCGAAGGCGGCCATCGCGGCCGGGCCATCGGCGAGGACGTGATGCAGCTTCAAGAACGCGCCGACCCGTTGTTCCGGCAGGCCGGGTAGCAGCCACAGCTCCCACAGCGGCCGGTCGGGATCGAACGGTCGCCGGGCCAGTTGCTGGCATATCTGCAACAACTGGTCCTGGTCGCCGGGCGCGGGAAGCGCATGGACGTGAATGTGCTCAGCGAGGTCGAAGTAGGGCGCGTCGATCCACAGCGGCCAGCCAAGCCCGAGCCGCGGCCGGCGCAGCAGTTGCCTGAAGCGAGGCACCGAATGCACTCTCGGCTCGAGGTGTCGCCGGACTGCGTCGAGCCGGACGCTGCCGTCCACGTCGAGCAGGCTAGTGCCGTCGAGGATGGCGAGCCCGCCGATGTCGGTGGACCAGCCGTAGTCCTCCCAGAGCAGCAGGAACAGGTCCGAAGCGGTCACCCGTTGCAGCAGACGGGTCTCGGTCATGACTACACGCTCTTCGGAACGTGACTCCGGTAGACCACACGCATGACCTTGTGGCCGAGGTCGGCGGTCGGTTCGAACATCAGCGGGCAGCCTCCATCGATCACAGTGATGCCGTGCCCACGCCCATAGTCCGTGGCCGTGTCGCTGACGCTGCCCACGCCGTAAGACCGATGCATCCATACGTGTTTGATCCCAAGTTCGACGCACTCGCGCATCGCGCTGTCGGCCTTGTCGGGCGCGGTGGCGATGACGACGGCGTCGACCCCTCCGGGGATGCTCTTCAAGTCGTGATAGCTGCGCTCGCCCTCGACCTCGTCGGTATTGGGATTGACCGCGAACACCTCGTACCCGCGGTCGCGCAGACGCTTGTAAACGACGTTGGATCCGTGCTCCTTGGGTTTCCGCGATACACCCGTCACCGCGATTCGCTTGTTCGCGAGGAACGCAGAAGCCGCTTCCTTTATCGTCGGCATCATCCACCTCCAGTCACTGCCCGCAATACCTACGCCGGCGCGGTGATCCGGTCTTCGTCGAGTCGGGAGTCTTTCGTTCGACTTCGATCGAGTAATCCGCGGCGAGCGCTCCGATTGCGGCCACCGTGAGTACCCCTCTTTTCTTCACATCGTCGTCTTCGGGACTACCTCGCGGCAGGGCCGAAGGTCCATCGCTCACCGAGCCGAACCGCCTTACTGCCCACACCCGATTCGCGACCCGTTGAGTGGTCCGGACCCGAGGCGACCGTCGCCGCCATCGAGGCGCCCGCATGCCCTCCGTGCCCATCCTCTACTCCCAGCTGCGCCGCGGGCGTGCATTATCGGCACTGTTTCGCCGTCCCGGTCGGTCCGACCGCGGGTGCCGCCAGGGGCCGGCCTGTGCGTTCGTCATCCGCTCGACCGGCACCCGGTAGCGCACCCTACTTCGGTGCCTGGAAGCCGCCGATCTTCTGCTCGAGCAGTTCGGCCAGCCGCAGCGGGGTGCGGTCCTCGAACATCGGACCGATGAGCTGCACTCCCACCGGCAGGCCCTCGGGTGAGCGGCCCGCGGGTATGGCGGTGGCGGGCAGGCCGGGCATGGTGGCCATACCGGCCCAGACGAGCTGGTCGAAGTACGGGTACTCGACGCCGTCGATGTCGATGTGCCGGTCCTCCAGACCTCCGTCGTGGTCGTGCGGGAACGCGGGAGTAGGCGTGATGGGGCACACCACGGCATCGAACTCGGCGAACAGCTGCCGCCAGCCGTGGCGGTGGAGTTCGCGACGGTTGTTCGCCTCGACCCAGTCGCGGTGGCTGAGCACCATGCCGCGAAGCCGCGCCGCATCGAGGCTCCGGTCGTCCGCGCTCAGTGCGGCGGCTTGGGTCCGCAGCTGTCGGTACACGTCGAGGGGAAGACCCGCGGCGGCGTTCGACAGCATCAGTTGCATATAAAGCGTCGCCGCTTCGATCGGATCGGGCAGCAGCGGGCTGTGCCGTTCGACGCGGGCGCCCTCGTCGACGAGGGCCTCGGCGACCCGGTTCACGCCCGCCCGCACCGCCGATCCGGTCGGAATGAGCGGATGTTCCTCGATGATCAGGGCACGGAAGTCGGCCAGCCGTTCGTGGCGCGCGGGCGGCAGTGCGACGTCGTAGGCGACGCCGTAGGTCAGCGGGTCCGGTCCGGCCATAACGTCGAGCAGGAGCGTGAGGTCGCGGGCGGTGCGCGCCATCGGACCGACAACAGCGAGGTCGAGATCGACCGGCAATGCCGGCGCCGGCGGCGCGACCATACCGCGGGACGCCACCAGTCCGAGTGTCGGCTTGTGCGCGTAGATGCCGCAGAAATGCGCGGGGGTGCGCAGCGAACCGGCGAGGTCGGAGCCGATGGACAGCGCGCCGAATCCGGACGCCAGGGCCGCCGCGGAACCGCCGGACGACCCACCCGACGTGCGGCTGTGGTTCCACGGGTTGTTGGTGGTTCCGTAGATCGCGTTGAAGCTTTGGATATCTCGCAGCGTCAACGGCACATTGGTCTTTCCGAGCAGCACCGCGCCTGCGGCCTTCAGCCGCGACACCTGTACCGCGTCCTCGGCAGGCACATAATCCTTGTACTGCGGCATGCCCCAGGTCGTGGGCAGTCCGGCGATGTTGTAGGACTCCTTGACCGTCACCGGAATACCGAGCAGCGGCCGATCCTCGCCGCGGGCGCGCGCCTGGTCGGCAGCGCGTGCGGCGGCCCGCGCATTATCGAAATCCGGTACGCAGATCGCGTTGATCGCCTTGTCGTCGCGCTCGATACGCGCGATCGCCTCGTCGGTCAGTTCCACCGATGTCACTTCACCGGCATGCAAGGCGGCCGCGAGTTCTTCCGCCGACTGAAAACTCCAATTCATGAATCCGACGCTATCGGCCTGCCGGAGAGGACATAAAATGCCGTTTCGCGCAATGGAAAGTCGAGCGGACCACCCGCGCCGGTGAAGTCATGCGCTCGTGCTGCGATCACCGGACATTCCACCCCAGGTCACAGCGTCGGCAGCGGGCCAACTCCATGAGCGCGGGGCATAAGAATGCCGCGCCGGGCAACGGGATATATGTCTCATATGCTCATCCGCGGTCAACGCGTTCGTAATCACTTCCGCCGACCTCTGGCTTAACGCACAAACCGACTGAGAGAAACCGCCGGAAAACACCGATACCGAGATTGGCCCGAGCGTCGCCGCGCCCAGGAAGAGCCCGGATCAGGCCCCTTCCGGTGATTCGGCCGTGCCGAGGCGGCGGATAAGGGCGCGGAGTTGAGTGCGATAGTACTCCTCGAATTCCGGTGAGCCGGGAGTCTTTCCGGTGGCTCGCAGGGCGGCCTCGGGGAGCATCAGGGGCGCCAAAACCATGCTCATGACGGCCATGCGGACGAACGCGGGATCCAGCTCCGGGGCTATCTGGCCGCGCTCCTTTGCTCGGCGGAGGTTGGCCAGATCGGTGTCGATGACCGTGGCGTCGTCGATGTAGTCGGATTCGGTGCCGCCCCCGGTCAAGCCGCGCCAGATGACCAGGCGGGCCGGGCGTGGGTCCGCCAGCGCGGCGGTGAGGTAACGGGCGGCGGTCTCGTCGAGGGGGAGTGCCGGATCGGCACGCTCGGCCTCGGCCTCCGGCCAGTGCCGTTGAATCTCTTGATAAAGGTTTTCCTTGCCGCCGAAGTAGTAGGCGATGAGCTGTTTGTTCACCCCCGCGCGAGCGGCGATGTCCTGGACCCGCGCACCGTCGAAGCCCTTTGCGGAGAACTCATCCAGGGCCGCATCCAGCAGAGCCTGACGGGAGCGCTCCGCGTCGCGGCGGCGCTCGTCCGCGCTGGGGGCGCGGCGCGGACGGCGGGCCGGGCCTTCGGGCGTCGGATCCGTGCTGCGGGCCATGCGAACAGGTTACCGGTTCGGGTGACTGGTTCAACCAGTCGGATGCATTGTCATCCAATTGGTTGACAGAGTTTCCCGCGTGGATGACACTGCGAAGGTGACTGCTTCCAACGTTTCCGACGGCGTGACCACCGGGCTGAGCCCGCAGGCACGTCGGGCCGTGGTCGTCGTATTGGTCGGCGCGGTGCTCGCCTTCCTCGACGCCACGATCGTCAATGTCGCTCTGCACTCCCTGGCTACGGCCCTGGACGCGTCGCTGGACGCCATCCAGTGGGTCGTCACGGCTTATCTCCTGGTGCAGGTGGCGGTGCTGCCCGCCAGCGGCTGGGCTGCCCGCAAGATCGGGCCCAAGCGGCTCTATATGAGCACGCTCGGCCTGTTCACCGTCGCCTCGATCGCCTGCGGACTCGCGGACTCGGTGGGTACCCTGATCGTCGCCCGCGTCGCGCAGGGATTCGGTGCGGGGCTGATGATTCCCGTCGGGCAGTTGATCCTGATCGCCAGCGCTGGGCAGCGCGGCATGGCGCGAGCCATGGTGGCGGCGGGACTGCCGATGGTGCTCACACCCGTCATCGGGCCGACCATCGGCGGACTGTTGTTGCAATACGCGGGCTGGCAGTGGATCTTCCTGATCAACGTGCCATTCGGCGTGCTGGGCCTGGTGCTGGCGTGGCGACTGCTCCAGCCCGGCGAGCCGACCGAAGCCGCGGGTTCGTTGGATGTCGTTGGACTGGCGTTGATTTCACTCGGAACAGTGGGCGTCACTTTCGGATCGGCTCGCGCCGGAGTCCGGAATGTGACCGATCCGCAGGTGCTGGTTCCGGTCTTGGCCGGCGTCGCCGTCATCGGCCTTTTCGTCGTGCACGCGACGCGATCCGCGCATCCTGTTCTCGATCTGCGGCTGTGGCGGGATCCGCTGTTCCGTGCTGGTGCGGTCACGACGCTGGTGCTGGGCGCGGTGACCTTCGGGGCGATGGTGCTGCTGCCTCTGTATTTTCAGGTGATCCGAGATCAGGATGCCGCGCACACCGGAATGCTGCTGGCCCCGCAAGGGCTGGGCGCGGCCGTAGCCATGGGGCTGTCGGCACCCATGGTCGAGCGGCTCGGCGGGCTCACCAGCGTGATCGGTGCGGTGATCGGTGTCGTCGCCACGGTGCCGTTTCTGTTCGTCACCGGCGACACGCCGTATTGGCTGCTGGCCGCCGCGATGATCGTGCGTGGGCTCGGCATCGGACTGGCCGCGACACCTGCCATGACGGTGGCGCTGCGCAACCTCGGCCCGGCTCAGATGGCGGACGCCACACCTCAGCTCAACATCATGCAGCGCATCGGCGGATCCATCGGCACGGCCGTGTTCGTGGTGATCCTGCAGCAGGGGCTGAGAGACAGCGGGATCCAGCACTCGGAGCAGGCGGAGGCGTTCGCGACCACTTTCACCTGGGTGCTGGGAGCCGCACTGGTCGCCATTATTCCCGCGGCCGCGTTGGCCGCACGGGGCGGACGCGTCGACGCGGCCGATGACTCTCTCGGCAACTGAAGCAGACGCCGACGGGGCAGCGGTTTTCGTCCCTCAGGCGCGCGTTGCCCCCGATCGTTGCTCGGTGACGCGGCCCACCTCACCCCGCCGTTCATCGGTCAGGGGATGGGCGCGGGACTAACATCGACTGCCCGGTCTCGCCCGTGTGATATCCAGCGGCGAGATACCACCACTGCGCCGCTCGGCGCTGGAGGCCGCTCCACTGCTACGGCGCGGCTCGGCAGGGCGTCTGTTGCCCAACGATCGCCTCGGGGACGGGCGCCGCCTCGACGAGGTCACGGATAGACCTGCGCCACTGAGCATGACGATGCCACCGGAACTATGGATCAGGGACTAGCTGCGGCTGCGGCTGCGGGGGCAGGGGGTGGGAGACGAGCTTCTGCGCCGAACGCTTGTTCATGCCGAACATGCGCAGCACATGGAAGGTCATCTCGTCGGTCAACGCGCCCGCATCGGCCCCGGGTTGGGCGTCCAGGAGTTGCAGCAGGCCCAGCAGCGCGCCGCCTGCGGCCATGACGGCCATGTCCGGGTCCATCGGCTCGAACCGGCCCGCCTCCTGGGCGGCGATGATGTCGCGGCGGGCACGCGGGGCCAGGCCCTCGTCCCGAAGCAGCACCGGCATGCCGGAATTCAGCAGCACCCGCACTATCTCCGGCGCCTGCCGCTGGAGACGGCCGGTCATCCGGAAACTCACCGCGAATACCTCGGCCGGGTCGTCGTACAGCTTCACGATCTCGTCGCGCATCTCGCTGTAGACCTGCAACACCGAGCGGACGGCTTCGTCGAACAGCTCTTCCTTGGAGGTGAAGTGGTTGTAGAACGAGCCGAATCCCACGTCGGCGGCGTCGGTGATCTCTTGGATGCTCACCGCCGAACGTCCTTCCGCCAGGAACTTCCGTGCTGCGCCCAGCAGTGCATTGCGGGTGCGTTCCCGGCGGCGGTCGATGCGATTGCGCACCACGGGGTCGGCGGACATGGATCCCTCTTCCATCGGCGAATGTCACCGTAATCGTATCTGATGGCTCCATCAGATACGATTACAGTGGTGACGGTCTCCCGGCGGTGGTCCATGCGCCGAACGCCAAGTGTCCTGGATGCGCTCGCCCGGCGTGGCTCGCTATGGATGCCCGCGGTGCGCTCGATCCGCCGTTTCGCTCGGATCGACGACGACGGCCTGCTGAAACTCGCTTACCTCAGCGTCTTCAGTGCCGCCGCGTCGTACGGCTTCAGCTCGTCGATCCGCCCCGCCAGGACCTTGGACGCCCACTCCGGGTCCTGGAGCAGGGCGCGACCGACGGCGACCAAGTCGAATTCTTCGCGCTCCAGGCGATCGAGGAGGTTGTCGAGGCTGCCGAGTTCGGCGCCCTCGCCGGTGAAGGCACGGAGGAAGTCGCCGTCCAGGCCGACCGAGCCGACGGTGATGGTGGGCTTGCCGGTGAGCTTCTTGGTCCAGCCTGCCAGGTTCAGGTCCGAGCCGTCGAACTCCGGGAGCCAGTAGCGACGGGTGGAGGCGTGGAAGGCGTCTACGCCGGCTGCGGCGAGCGGAGCCAGGATCGCTTCCAGCTCCTGCGGCGTCTCGGCGAGCCGTGCATCGTAGGCCTCCTGCTTCCACTGCGAGTAACGGAAGATCACCGGGAAGCCGGGCGAGACGGCCGCACGAACAGCGGCCACGATCTCGGCGGCGAACGTTGTCCGGGCCACGATGCCGCCGCCGTAGGCATCATCACGGCGGTTCGTTCGCGCCCACAGGAACTGGTCGAGGAGATAGCCGTGAGCGCCGTGCAGTTCGACGCCGTCGAAGCCGATGCGCTCGGCGTCCGCCGCGGCCTCGGCGAAGGCGCCGATGACGTCGTCCAGGTCACCCTGGGTCATCGCCTTACCGAGACCCTCGGTGCCGTCGACGCGAATACCGGAGGGGCCGACGGCGGGCGCATCGGGGTAGGGCGCGTCCCCCTGGTTGCGGACCATGCCGATGTGCCACAGCTGCGGCACGATGGTGCCGCCTGCCGCGTGAACGTCCTCGGCGACCTTCGCCCACCCCGCCAACTGCTCTTCACCGTGGAAGCGCGGCACACGGTCACTCTGCCCAGCGGACTCGTGGCCGACGTAGGTGCCCTCGGTGACGATCAGGCCCACGCCTGCGGCGGCGCGGCGGGCGTAGTACGACCGCACATCGTCACCGGGAACGCCGCCGGGGGAGAACATGCGCGTCATCGGCGCCATCACGATGCGATTCGGGACGGTCAGGCCGTTCAGCGCGACGGGCCGGGAGAGGATCTCGGCTGTGCGCGAGGCGTCGGACGCGGTGACGATCACTGGGTACTCCTCGTTGGTACGACTTCGATGGTTGAGAACTTCAAGCAATGGCCACACACGGTAAGGGTAAATATTTGAGATAGTCAAGTTTCTCCGGATAGGCTGGTCGCCATGGCAGAAGCTCCCCGCGTCGACACGGCCCAGTTGATGGAGCTGCTCTCGGTGTCGCTCGGCGTCTACTACGGCGACTTCACCGTCGCGGCGGCGAGCGAGAACTTGACGGCGAGCCAGGGCAAGGCGCTGACCGTGCTGCGCCGAGGGCCCGTCGCGATGCGCGCCTTGGCCGAGACCTTGGCCTGCGACGCCTCCAACGTCACCGGGATCATCAACCGGCTGGAGAAGCGTGGCCTCGTGCGCCGAGAGGCCAGCGAAGCCGACCGGCGCGTCACCAATCTCGTCATCACGCCCGAGGGCGAACGGATAACCGACACGATCCGGGCGAAAATGCGCGCCACCCAGGACGGCCTGAACAGGCTCAGCGACCAGGACCGCGACTGTCTGTACGAACTGTTGGAACGGGTTTTCGTCTCCCGGCTCGTCACCCGAGCGGACTCGCCTGCATCGGTCGCAGGTCGATAAGCGCCGGCACACCGACCCGAAGAGCTGTTCCAGGCCAACGACCGACGTTGTCTGGAAATGCGACGAGCACGCCCCTCCAAGCACTACCGACGCCGCGGCGCTGCGCACCGACGGCCACGCCGGTCGGATCCAGCTCGGGTGGGGTGCTGAGTCCGGGCCGGTCAGGGTATGCGCTTCGGAGGACTGCGGGCACGTATGGACGGAACGTAATCGGGCGGCGGTCTCCGCCTCCTTTGGATGTAGACGCTCCCCCAGAGGCCTCTGGGGGAGCGTGCATCAAGCGGAGCCGCGATTCACAGGACATCGAATCTCGGATGGATGCTCAGACGAGGTGGAGGTAAGTGTCGCCACTGAACACCGAGCTGTAGATGTCCCAGCCACCACTGATCTTCTTTCCACCCGCACCGGCCGTCCACGTCGCCGTGCCGTCTCGCCACCCGTCGTGGCGATACCAGTGCAGATCCCCGTTCGGCTTGATGCCGTAGATCGCGCCGTCGTAGCCGCTGAACACTTTGTCGTAGCTGTCCCAGCCGCCACTGATCCGGTTGCCGCCCGCACCGGCGGTCCACCTGGCGGTGCCGTCCTGCCACCCGTCGTGGCGGTACCACTGCAGGTCACCGTTCGGCTTGATGCCGTAGACCACGCCTCGGCCGATGCTGAAGACCGTGCGGTAGATGTCCCAGCCGCCACTGATCCTGTTACCGCCCGCACCGGCGGTCCAGAAGGCGCCGCCGTCCTGCCACCCGTCGTGGCGGTACCACTGGAGATCGCCGTCCGGCTTGATGCCGTAGATGACGCCGCTGTCGCGGCCGCTGAACACCGTGCTGTAGATGTCCCAGCCGCCACTGATCCTCTTCCCGCCCTCACCTGCTGTCCAAAAGGCTCCGCCGTTCTGGACACCGTCGTGGCGATACCACTGCAGATCGCCATCGGGCTTGATGCCATATAACGCAGTGCCGACAACCCTGGTCATTTCTGTTCCTACCTTTTGTCGCGAGTGATACTGATGTCGTCCCCGACATTTCGGCCGCTCGGCCGAACTCCTGGCGATAATTTCAGGACGCTGGATCGCGGACACCAGTAGTCGACTACTCGTTTCGGGGCGTAGCTGATGAATTGCCCTGCAGGGTGCGCGAGAGCGTCGCGGCGGCTCGGCTCCCTGGATCGGCCGCCGGGAAATGTCAGCTCGAGGCGAGCGCGTCAGCCAGCGGTCGGCGCCCGAGGCGGGATGATCGCCGTGGACACGTGGTCGCTCGGGACTCTGGCAGCGTGCACCTCGGCCGATAGGGCGACGAGGTAAGACCGTCGGCGCGGCTAGCGGCGCCCGGGTCACGGTGGTCGATCATGCACGCTGGATTGCCGAGGCCGGGCCCGGCGAACACGCCGTCGGGCCCGGCCGTTTACATCAGCGTCCCGCCGCACCAGGACATAGGATGGGCGCCGGGCGAGTATCTTGGTTCAGGAACCCGGCTCAGCCTGGGGTTCGAATTTCGCAACGAGCCAGACTCTCTTGATTTCCCCTTCGGGATTTTCGAAGTACGGCTTCACTTCATCCTTGTCGTCCAGGAAACCGCTGATGGTCACCAGGTATTCGGTGCCGTCGACGCGGACGATGTCGTTCTCGTGGACGACCGGCGGTCTCACCACATCGGGGACGTCGCCCGGCGAGTTGGGCGTCTCGTCGTGGCGGAAACGCAGGGTGAACGTATGGTCGAATCCCTCGTCCTGGAAGTCGACGGTGACCTTCAAGAAAACCGAGAACTGACTGTGTGGCAAATGAATTCGACGGTTGTAGTGTGTGAATATGCCGAGCCGGAAGTTCTGGCCGTCGAGGCGCGCGTCGACATCGGTGAGGCCGGTGAAGTCGTAGCCGCTCTTCTCCTCGTCTTGGCTGCCGCCCCATCGGATACTCGACTTGATGCCCGCGCTCGACCTGACTCCGGGCTGTCGCAAACCCTCGAACTGCGACTCGTCCACGCTGACGCGCGTCCAAACACCTCTGGTGTCCACTTTTCCCATGACAGACATGCCCCCTTGTTTCCGGACCGATCGGCGAACTGCCTATCTACCGTGAGACACATCATCCCCCACAGAGCGCAATCTGTCATCGAAATCGGTTGTGCGACAAAGGTAATTGGGTCGAGCTACTACTCGAAGATCTTCGCTGGACCCCATGCCCGCCGAAGACGGTGAAGGCAGGTTGGTGCGCGGAACGTAGACGCATTGGGTCTCATCGCAAGGAACTACGGATCGGTTGCGTGGCCCGGCGTCGTGATATGTCGGCGGCGGCATGGTGCGCGACGCGTTGTGCCGCTACGGGATTCCAGGAGTCGCGGGGTGCGGGCCGACGCAGCCGAGTATGAAACAACCCGGCGGCCAATTCGCGAACGGTGCGGACATGGGTTTACCCAGGCAGGACAGCGGGTTGCAACCTGGGTAGGCCATCGGGCCGATGCCGAGTGCGGCGAGTGTCGCGTCCGGGTTCGAGATCATCGGATCGGACAGTTGGACATCGGATTGCTGCTCGTAGGGCGCCGCTGCGGGTATGCGAGGTTCCCGGAAGGCGGCGCCGACCGCGCGCAGGACATCGTGCGGGAAGCTCAACGCGCTCCCCGGCACCGTGACACCGGTCCAACTGACCATCAATCCGAGGCTCGGCACCACGAAATTGTCCTGGCGCATCATTCCCGACATCTGCATCGCATCCGGCGGCAGTCCAGGAAAGTAGTTGCCGCAGTCCGGCCCGTTCACCACGAACAGGAAGCCATAGCATGGGTTCGTCGGGGCGGGCCGGCCTGCCTGCGCGAGATATTCCGCGGAAATGATCTGGTGACCGCCCCACTGGCCGCGATTGGTGAGCAGCAGTCCGAGCTTGGCGAAGTCGTCCGGTGGTAGCAGTAGATGCGCGTAACCGTAGGTGTTTCCACTGCGGTCCCGTCCCCAGAAGTAGTCGGTCGGCGGAATTCCCAACGGATCGAAGAGCTTTCGTTGCGCGTACGTCTGAAAGTCCTCATCGACCGCACGCTGGATGACGTACACGAGCAGATCGACAGCGCGCTGACTGTAGCGCCACTCGGTGCCCTGCTGTTGATCGATCGGCATCGCCAGCGCCTGCGCCACCACATTCGGGTCGATTTGCGCCAACCCGGTGATGCCCTCCGAGGCCACCGCTACCCGCATGCCGCTGGATTCGATGAGCAGATTCCGCACCGTGATCGCGCGATGTCCGGCATCACCGAGCTCGGGTGGCAGATAGGCGCCGATCGGGTCATCGAGCCGCAGCCGCCGCTCGTCGACCGCGATCCCGGCTACCATCGAAACCACGCTCTTGGTGCTACTCCATAGATTCCACGGCACACCGGCGGCCCGCGCGGTGTTCGGGCCGGTCGCGATCAGGCAATTGTTCCGAAAGATCTGTAGCGTCGTGCGGGTCGAATCCGCCGCGAGCGCCACCGCCTGGCGCAGCGCGGGCGAATCGAGTCCGACCTCCTCCGGGGTCGCTGTTTCCGGTACTCGTCCACTGCTGACCGCGCAATGCCTCAGCCCGTCCGGTTCGGCATGCGCCATCACCGGCGAACCGATCCCGAACACCGACATTGCCGCCGTAATAGCGACCACCGCAACACTTCTCATAGCTCGACCCACGCCGGCCTCCGCTCTCGACGAACTCCACCTGGCTCATCGCCCCCACCTCACCCCCGGTTACGACCCTGAGCGCCCCTACTTGTAGGGGCGGCCCCGCACCGGCCCGCATCCGCTGGTGGTCGCGGTTGCGGCGAATCATGTTGAAATTCGGCCGACACCGCAGGGCCGCGTCGGCGACTCTCGCCGGAGATGGGCATTGTCACCGAGGATGCGTCGGTCATTCGGCCGGCACGGTATCCGGCTCGATCCCAGTGGATCGCAGAGCGGCCACCTCGGCACGTAATGCTCTGATCTCTGCGACGAGTTCGGTGATCTCCCGATCGGTACTCTCCACATTCGCCTCGACGCTCTTCAGCTGATCCATCACCCAGCTGGTGGTGGTGCCGATTGCGAAACTGATCAGGCCGATGCCCAGGGTCATGAGGATCAGCGAGATCAAACGGCCTTCGGTGGTCACCGGATACACATCGCCGTAGCCGACGGTGGTCACCGACACCATCGACCACCACAGCGCGTCACCGAAATTGTGGATCTTGCTGTCGGCCGCCCCGTACTCGGCGTCGAAGAATGCCAGACTGCACAGCAGCAGAAGCAGTAGCGAACTAGTTCCTACGAATACCGCGAGCCTGGCTCTGGTCGTCGTGTTCCGGTTCAGGGTGCCGATCACGAGCATGGCCGCCCGCAACAGCCGCAGGGGGCGAAGCGGCGGCAACACCACGATCAACAGGTCGACCGGGTGGGTACGCAGGAATCGCAACCGGTTCCCGGACAGCGCCAACCGCACAGCGAAATCCAGCGCGAACGCCGCCCAGATCAGCACGTCGACCCGGGTGAGCCAGGCGTCCAGGCGAGGCGATGCCCCGGTATCGAGTACTTGCCAGGCATAGACGCAGAGAAACGCGACGGCCAGCACCATCAAGGGGATGCCGGTCGTCCGCTCCCAGGACTCTCTGCGGGTGCACTCGGAATGTGTTTCGGTCATCGGACTACCTGTGTCGCTGCGCAGCGGTGTCGGCGACACCGCGGGTTCGGCCGCCGAGTCCCGAAAGAGACCGGCCGTTCTCCAGCCGATTCTCACACGGAACCCAGGTCACCGTGCCTACCCCGGTCGTCATTCCAGCGACGAGTCGGCCGGCGCCATCCGCGACGGCCGCGGCTGGCGCGGATGGCGGTGATCGAGCCGCGCATATTTTCTTGCGCGGCGCTGAGCTGGGAGTTCGGTGAGCGGCTCAGGGCTTCGCCGAAAACAAGTCTGTTTGTTCAAGAATTGTCTCGGCATCCTGGCACGGCGATCCAGGGAAGGGAGATCCGACGATGACAATGCCGTCGCACGCGGCCGTGCCACTGCATCTGGCCGGGAACAACGCGCCGGTCACCGAGGAATGCACCGTGGAACCAGCGGAGGTGATCGGAGAAATACCCGCAGACTTGAACGGAATGTTCGTGCGTAATGGTCCCAACCCGCGGACCGGTTGGTCACCGCACTACTTCGCCGGGGACGGCATGGTCCACGCGGTCGCCTTGACGGAAGGACGCGCGCGCTGGTATCGCAACCGCTACGTGCGCACCCCGCTCTACCACCACCCGGGCCGGTCGCGCTTCGAACTCGGCTTCGACCCGGCGACCGCGACGATGGATTACCGGGTCACCACGGCCAACACTCACGTCGTCAGCCACGCGGGCCGACTTCTGGCGCTCGAGGAAGGCGGCTTCCCCTACCAGCTCACGCCGGAGCTGGAGACCGTCGGACCGTTCACCTTCGACGGCGCGCTGCGGACGCCGATGACCGCGCACCCCAAGATCTGTCCGGAATCCGGCGAGTTGCTGTTCTTCGGTTACCGACTGCGCCCGCCGTATCTGACCTACCACCGTGTGTCACCCTCCGGCGAGCTGCTCCGGACCCAGCCGATCGAACTTCCGCGCGCCACGATGATGCACGACTTCGCCGTGACCCGGCACCATGTGGTCTTCATGGACCTGCCGGTCGTGTTCGACCAGGTCACCGCAGCGTGGCGCTGGGACGACGGACATCACGCGCGGTTCGGCGTGATGGCCCGCGCCGGTGGCCCGGTCCGCTGGTTCGACATCGAACCCTGCTATGTGTGGCACACCCTCAACGCCTTCGAGGCCGACGGCGCCATCACCCTCACCGGTACGCGGGTGGCAGCATTGTGGCGGGACGGCAGCGACGATATCGACGGCGGGCTGCCCCGCCTGCACCAGTGGCGCCTGATGCTTGCCGAGGGCACCGTCACCGAACAGCAGGTGGACGACGCGGTGGTCGAGTATCCGCGCGTCGCCGACAGCACGGTCGGGCTCCACCACCGCTTCGGTTACCTGGTCAGCTTCTCGCTCGAAGCCGAACCGAGCCACTCCCGCATCTACCGCTACGACTTCGCCGACGGCGCCTCACGGCGCACTCACCGACTGCCGGAAGGGCGTACCTGTGGCGAGGCCGTGTTCGTCCCGCGCCCCCAGGCGACGGACGAAAACGACGGATACCTGATGAGTTTCGCCCACGATCGTATTCACGGAAACGGCTACCTTCTGATTCTGGACGCCGCCGACCTCGACAGCCCTCCCATCGCCGAAGTCCACCTGCCCGTCCGAATCCCCACCGGCTTCCACGGCAGTTGGATACCCTCTTGACTCCATCTCCAGCTGTTGCGCCGACCGCCCGCGCGGTCTCCTCCAATCCGAGTGTCGAGGCAGCGCGGCGCGCAGGTGTGCGGCCGATGCCGCTGTGTCCGGGGCCGCCGTCGCGGACGGCGCGGAGCGTTCGATGCTCTACTGACCCGACAACGAGGATGAGGCTCCCCGACGCCGATCTCGCGGCGTCGCGGTCACCGCAGGTGCTGGCCGAAGAACGCGAATACCCTCTGCCACGCATCCGCGGCGACTTTCTCGTTCTCGCCGAACCCGAAGATGCGCGCCACCGCCTGCCCGGGAGTGCGGTCGGCGAAGCTGTGACCCGCGTCGGGGTAGGTCTTGACGTCGTGTGGAATCTTCTTTTGGGTCAACACTTCTTCGAGGCGCGGGCCGCTACCCCGGTTCATCGGATCGCGTCGGCCGAAGCTGGCGACTATGGGGCACGCGCCCTCGACGATTTCGGCGTACTTGCTCTGCAGGGGCGGTGGATAGAACGGCGCCGATGCGCCGAAGCCCTTCGTAGAGGCGACGAGGGCGAACCCGCCGCCCGAGCAGAATCCGGCGATGCCGACTGCACCGGTGCAGTCGGACCTTTCTGCCAGGCATTTTCGTGCCGCCGCGATGTCGTCGAAGGTGGGGCCTTCATAGGCCATGAGATCGTTGAACATCGAGCGCATACAGCGGATCATCCCGCCGCGGGAGTACAGGTTGGGCACGATCGCCAGATAGCCGTTGCCGGCGATGCGACGCGCGATCTCCCGGTGGGGGCCGCGGAGCCCGAGGGCGTCGTGGATGACGACCACGCCAGGCCAGGGTCCTTCGCCGGACGGGATTTCGAGCACCGCGTCGATGGTTCCGTTGAGCGTCTCGATGCTGATATCTGTCATGGCGCTCTGACTTCCTTCGGTGGGTCGGGGCGAGTTTGTCGGGACGTCGAGCGGTGGACATCCACACGGCCAGCTGAATACAGTGTCGGGTCTGCTGCGCAAACTCCGATTATCCCAGTTCAGGAGCCTTTTCCAGGTAACAACCATCGATGACCGCGATATCGGGCGGTCGGGGGCTGGGAGGTCCGGCCGCCGAGAGATCTTTCCGGTAGCGCGGGATGGGCAAATCGCCGGGGCGCGGAGACCTGGCGCTGGATTTCGGCGATGCGATCGCTCACGGCGTCAGGACGATGCGACCGAAAACCTCTCCGGCGTCCATCTTCCGATGCGCCAGCGCGGCCTGCTCCAGCGGCAGCAATTCGTGCACTACCGCATCCAGTTCCCCGCGAGCCGCGGCGGCGAACTGCTCGGCTCGGATCGCTCGCTGGGCGGTGTGGTCGATGGTGTCGGCGCTGAAGGTTGCGAAGGAGAGCGACTTCTGGAACGCCGTCATCATCGTCATACCGAAATCGGCCGGTGGATAGCCCGCGACGATCCCCACGACCACCATGCGGCCGTTCGGCGCGAGTTTGCCGAGGAACGACGGGACGGCGGCGCCGGCGACGATGTCCATGATGACGTCGTAGTCCGCGCCACCGGTCCCGGCGCGGTCCAACACCTGGGTGGCGCCGAGGGCGCGGAGTCGATCGCCTCTCTCCCGCGAGGAGGTCGTGACCGCGACCGCGGCGGCGCCGGCACGAGCGGCGAGCTGCACGGCCGAGATTCCGATACTGCCCCCCGCTCCGCGCACCAGCACCGACTCGCCTGCGGCGAAGCGGGCGTGAGCGAGACCGAAGTGCGCCACGACTCCGGAGCTGCCCAGGGTGACCGCCGCGGCCGGAGACAGGTGCTCGGGCAGCGCGAGGATCTGCTCGACGGCGGCGACGGCATGTTCGACGTATCCGCCGCCGACCCCGGTGAACGCCCACACCCGCCGCCCCACCCACGAGCGGTCGACACCCGCGCCGACCGCGGTCACGACCCCGGCGACCTCGCTGCCGGGGATGTGCCCTTCCCGGAAGCCGTAACCGCCGAGGGTGCCGCGCCGGATCACCGCGTCCACTCCACCGACGCCGATCGCCTCCGTGGTGACGAGCACCTGTCCTGCGGCGGGCGACGGGATGCGAATGTCGGCCACTGCCATGCCGTCAGGGCTTCCGAAGGTCCGGATCTCGATGGCTTTCACTGGCTCTCCTCGTCTCCCGTCATCCCCCCGAGCCGACGCTAACGGACGCATGCGTCCGCTTAGCTAAAGTGAGAGCGGTGGCCGACCGTTTGCCTCACACTCTGCGTTCGGATGCCAGAGACAACCGCGAACGCATCCTGGACGCCGCGCGCGCTCTGTTCGCCGCCGAGGGAATGACCGTGCCGATGCGCGATATCGCCCGCCATGCCCGGGTCGGGCCCGCGACGCTGTACCGGCACTTTCCGACCAAGGAGATCCTGGCCACCGCCGCGTTCGCCGGTGAGATGCGCGCCTGCCGCGCCCTCGTCGAGCAAGGACTGTCCGACCCGGATCCCTGGCATGGCTTCTGCCGGTTCATCGAGAACATCTGTGCGCTGCACGCCGACAACCGCTCCTTCACCGAGGCGTTCACCTCGACCTTTCCCGACGCATTCGACTTCGCCGCCGAACGTGCCGCTGCGCTACGGGCGGTCGGCGAACTGGCCCGCCGCGCCGAGAAGACCGGGCAGCTGCGACCCGACTTCGCAGTCGCCGACCTGAGCCTCATGCTCATGGCACACCGAGGAATCCGAGCCGGCTCGCAGACCCGTGTGGCGGCCTCGCGGCGCTTCGCCGCGCTCATGATCCAGGCGTTCCGCGCCTCGCCTGAGAACGGTCCGCTGTCGGCAATGCCGCGTGCGCGGTAAGGAGTCGCCCTCCGCCGCAACGCAACACCGCGGGACGGTGGCAGCGCGCTGTCGTGCCGGTCGGTCGACCGCGATCACAACCGCTCGGCCTGGTCGGGTGTTTCCTCGATGATGCGACGGTGCAGTTCGGTGGTCATGGCGTGGATGGCGCGGGTGAGTTCGGTGTTGGTCTTGAGTTCGAGCTCTTCCTCGGCGAAGTCGTGGTCGGCTTTGAGTTGCTGGAATTCGGCCGCTCGGTTCTGTCCGATCATCACGAACGTCGAGAGGAAGATCGCCTCGAGGGATACCACGAGAGTCAGTGTCGGCCAAGGGCTTTCCTCGCAGAGGAGCATCCAGGCGGCGAATCCGGCCGCGTGGAGGTAGACGAACGGCATCGATCCGGCAAAGCGGGTGATCCAGTCCGCGAGGCGTAGTTGCCAGTTGTCGCGGCGGCGGGTGTGGAAGTCCACCACGACCGGGTGTTGGGCGGGATTCGGCGGCTGGGACATAGTGGGCTCCCCGGCAGGAGGATTGTGGGCGACGACGCCGGAATACTATCGGCCGCCGCCTACACACCCTCCGACTCCGGCTACCTCTGCGGCAGCGGACGCATCCGTCGCCAGCGCTCGACACCGCTGTGCGCACCCATCGAACCGTCGATCGACGTGGATCAGCGAATGGCCGGCCTCACGAGAACGCGGCCCGGCCCGGTGATTCAGTCGGCCGCGGTCAGCAGCGGCGCGAGTTGGCGCAGCGAGCCGAGATAGTCCGCGTCCAATGCCTGCAGCGCAATGTGGTCGGCACCAGCCTTCAGATGCTCGACCAGTTGCCCGGTGACCTCGACGGGCGTGCCGTGCACCGTGAGCACATCGATGAGACGGTCACTGCCCGGTTTGGCCACATCGTCCTCGGAGAAGCCGAGACGCCGCAGGTTCGAGACGTAATTGCGCAGGCCGAGATACATGTCCACCATCTGCCTGCCGACTTCGCGCGCCCGCTGCGGATCGTCGTCGAGCACGAGCTTCTGCTCCGCGACCAGCAGCGCGGAGCCGAGGATCCGGCGCGCCCGCGCGGTGTGCTCCGGCGGAGCCAGATACGGCAGCGCGCCGGCGGTGCGCTCACGCGAGAGTTCGAGCACCTTCGGCCCGAGGGCCGCCAGTGCGATCCGCTCCTTCGGCACCCCGGCCTTGTCGAGCTCGTCGAGGTACTCCACCAGCGCGTCGTACGGTTTCTGATACGGCTTGTTGGCCTCCGGGTGCCCCACGCCGATACCGAGCAGGAAGCGGCCGGGGAATCGCTGTTCGATCCGGTGGAACGATTCGGCGACCGTATTCGCCGGTGCCGTCCAGATATTCACGATGCTGGTGGCGACGATCAACGTCTCCGTCGCCTCGAGCAACGACTCGACCACCGGCAAGTCGGCGGGCGGCGACCCACCGAGCCACAGCGCGCTGTAACCGAGACCCTCGAGTTCGGCGGCATCCGCGGGAGCGAATCCCCGGTAGCCGCGCCATACTCCGTACCGTCCGAGACCGTCGATCGCCATAAACGTCCGAACCTTCCTTTTGCCTCCGCTGGTCAGCGACCCGCCGCTGAAGGTATACCGTTTCGCGTCCCGGCCCACGCGGGCGTGGATGCCGGCGGGCGAAGATTTCCTCAGGAAAACGATAACGGTGCGGACGACCGGCGCCTACGACCTGGGGGCAGTCCGACCACTCGGCCGTGTCCCTGGTCCCGCGCGACAGCTCTGGATGAGTTCCGGATGCCGGCTCGGGGACGATCCGTCCGGCGGTCGGGCTGTCGCACACGCAGAACACCGGTCACGGTTCGTGCTCGGCGGTCGGATCAGTGCGCAGTATCGCGTGTCGCTCGATCCGGCAGGATCCCCGCTTGGACGAGTTCCTCGTAGATTCGCTGCTGCTCATCGTCGAGATTCGAGTACAGCATGGTGTACGCCAGCTCCTCCTCGGCGAGCACCGCGACCGGATCCCAGTCGTCTCCGAGCGCCGCCAAGACGGCGCTGCGCCGTCGTGCCTCGTCCAGCGTGAGGTCATAAGCGAAATTATGGTCGGCCATTCGGCATCTCCAACCAGGTTCTTTCCAAAATGAATGGACGACGATGCCCAACCCCACCTTTTGGCGCAATGATCTGCATCACGTTCTGTGATATGTCTTCGTCACATCCGATGTCCGTACATGCGCTGGACGGCGGAGTAGAGCGAATGATCGGAAGCGTATTCGGCCGGCGATTGATCCAGGCCCGGAATCCCGGTACCTCGCTACCCGGCGCCCTCGCAACTGGACGCAACGCAAGCGGGCGGGGTCATTCGGCTGCGCCCGGGCCCGGCAGTGTGTCGATGTCCTCCGCGTGCATCGGCTCGCCGCAGTGGGCGCAGCGCAGGTCGACGTCGCTGATCCGGCCGCACGCGTGGTGGCGGTAGAGCACCGGCGGGCCTTCCTGGCCCGAGAGCCATCTGTCACCCCAGCGGGTCATGACCATGAGCAGGTCCACCAGCTCGAGACCCTTCTTCGTGAGGTGGTACTCGTAGCGTGGCCGCTGGTCGTATGGACGCCGGACGAGCACCCCCTGATCGACGAGGTGGTTCAGCCGCTCGGTCAGGACCTTGCGGGAGATTCCCAGGTCGGCCTGGATCTGGTCGAACCGATTGAGCCCGACCCACACATCCCGCAGGACCAGCGGTGACCACGGCTCCCCGATGACGTCGAGCGTCCGCGCGATCGAGCACGCCATCCCGCTGAAGTTCGTGCGCTGCATGGAAAAAGCTTACCGATTGGAGTTCCTTCAGGGAACTAAAGGTGCTACGGTTCTGAAGTCTCTTGAAGGAACTCAGGGAGGAGTGTGGAGATGAGCAAGGTTTTCAGCGCGTTGGCGATATCGGTCGACGGATATATCACCGGACGTGACCCCGGGGCCGGTCGCGGTCTCGGCGATGGAGAGACGCTGTTCGTCGTCAGCCACCCGCCCACGCCGGAGATCTCCGACCGCCAAAACCTCGTCACCACCGGCATCGAGGACGCGATCGCGGCAGCCAGTGAGGCCGCAGGCGACAAGGATGTCGCCCTCATGGGCGGCGGCGTCGTGACCGAGGCGTTGAAAGCGGGACTCGTCGACGAAATGGTTCTGCATCAGGTGCCGGTCCTGCTCGGCGAGGGGCCCTTCTTCCGGGCGCTGCCCGAGCAGGTGCGTCTGCGTCTGGTCGAAGCCGTTCCCGCGTCGGGAGTCACCCACCTCCACTACGAGATTCAGCGTTGACCCTTCGATATCGATACCGAGAACTCACGCCCAGGAGATGACAAGCATGCTCGACCCCGAAGTGCGCCGCGTGCTCGAAGGCACCTCGATCGCCCACCTCGCCAGCATCCTGCCCGACGGCGCACCCCACTCCGTCCCCGTCTGGACCGGCACCCACGGCGACCATATCGCGATCATCACCGGCCCCGGCTATCGCAAGACTCGCAACATGCGCCGCGACCCCCGGATCGCACTCTCCCTCACACCGGTCGACAACCCGCTCCGGCCGGTCGTCATCCGCGGCAGGGTCGTCGCATGGCTCGAAGGCGACGCCGCATGGGAGATCGTCGACCAAATCTCGACGAAATACACCGGCAACCCCTACTCGCGGCAAGAGGAGCGGTTCATCGCGCTCATCGAGCCAACCCGTCAAAGCATCGGCTGAAACCGCGGGGAATCACCCCGGCCGGATGCCCCTACCGTCCATCGCATCGGGGTAGTCGGTGGGTGTACAGCCGTCAGGGCGCATCCAACACACTTGCCGGAACCCCATAGGGCAGGAACCGCACCCGACGGCGATCATCGGTGTTGTCGCGATGCGCGCGCAAGGCCTCGAGTTCGCTCGGAAAGACCTGCTCGACCTTGGCCTCGCCGATGTCGTCGACTCTGTAGATCACCCACACCCCGCTGCCGGTCTCCCCGGTGGTCTCGCCCTCGGGTTTCGGTGGACGTGGCTGTTGTGATTGGACGAACTGACCGAGCAGCGACGCCAGTGAACCGACGGTCGCGTGGTCTACGCGATCCAGGTATACACCGGCTTTCCCGAGCAGGTCGCGGAGCTCGGTGCCCGCCCCACGCAGTGCGCGTTCGAAATCTTCCGGATCGATGCCGAAAGGCCCGTTGGTTGGCATCGCATGTGCTCCTGGGGACGAGTTGGGTGCTACGTCCTCAGTGTCCTCGCCGAACGCCGACTCCGCCACGTCGAACGGCCGCGGGTCCGGGTCGGGTGCCGTTCGGGGCGGCTACCGCGCCATGACAGTTGTCATGCCCGACATGTGACGGTTGACAGATCCCGGACGGCTCTCGCGTTCGTAGATTCGATTCCTGTCCGGCCCGTTCTTACAGGAGTTGCCCACCATGATCGTCGACGAGACCGTTTCCCCCGCCGCGCAGGTTGCCACTGGGCGTCCCGACCTGCGAAAACTGTTCGCCCCCGTGGCGCGCGACATCCTGGTGCCGATAGCGGCCTACTTCGTGCTGCACGCGCTCGGCTGCTCCGATTTCATGGCGCTGCTTGCCGGTGCGCTGGCCTCCGCGGCGACCGTGCTCGTGGAGGTGGCGCGGAATCGCCGGATCGACCTGTTCGCCGGAATGATCTTGGGCGGCTTCGTGATCGGACTGATCGGGTCGCTGCTCAGTGGCGACGCCCGCACGCTCATGGTGCAACAATCCGTGGTGACCGCCGGTATCGGCGTCACAATCCTCATCGGCCTGTTCTTCGGCAAGCCGCTGACCTACTACGCCGCCCGCCGCGTCATGGCGACCGGCGACCTGGCCGTCATCGAGCACACCTACCGCGCCAATGCGCTGGCCCGCCGCACCCACGTCCGCCTCTCGGCATTGTGGGGCGTGGGACTGGTCGTCGAGGCCGCGACCCGGATCGTGTTGGTCTACCGGCTGTCGGTGCCCACCATGGCGTGGTTGTCCACGGTGCTGCTGACGGCCACGTTGACGGTGCTGGTGGTCGTCACCGTCCGGATGGTCGAGCGGATGCGCAAGGCGCTCAGGGGGTGACCGGCGCGGGGTCGGTGCGGCACCTTCGGCTGGTACTGATCCATTGTGCCGTTATCGTGGTGTGCGGCGTACCTTCGATCGTGCGACCAGTTCGGTGGTCACCGCTACCGCAGATGCTTGGGCCAGCAGCAGGCCGGTGAGAACCAGCATCTGTACCGCGGCGGCTTGCAGGGCTGAACCGCTGGCGAGCAGCACACCGATGAATGCGCCGGGCAGAGTGACCAATCCGACTGTGCGGGTCTGGTCGACGCCCGGTAGCAGCGCATCACCCGTACTCGGACGGACGACCTCGAGTCGTGCTTCGCGTTCGGTGAAGCCCAGACTCATCGCCGCCTCCACTTCACCCCACCGTTGTTCGACCGTGTCGAGGGCTCGACGGGCGGCGAGCGATGTCGCGGTCATCGTCCCGCCCAGCACGATTCCGCCGATCGGGACCAACGCCACACCGGTGAGTGGGACCACGCCGCTGATCAGCATCAGCGGCACCACCACCCCGATTCCCGCCCCGAGCGCGACGGTGAGCCACATTCCCGACCAGCCGGCCGAGGACCGCTGCGCGGCGGTCGCCACCGCGGCGGCGAACATGACGGCCAGGACGAGCACCGCGGACCAGAGATGTGCCAGCGCCGCGGCCAGTACCAGCGCGACGATTCCGAGTTGTGCGGCGCCGCGGATCGCGGCGCGCGGAGCCACGGGAGTCGGTCCCAATCGCGCCACCCGATACCACGCGGCTGTCAGAGCCACCATCACCACGCACAGCACCGCCAGTTCGACGCCGGGCTCTACGGTCGCGTGCACCCGCGCCCCTTTCGTCTTCGCTCACGGCACCGGATTCGTTGCCTACGCTGTTGCGATTGTGCCGCCGACCGGCCTGGATCACACGAGTAGGTGATGGCGACGCCGCAATTGGCGCATGGCGCTGCCGGTGGCGGCGACCGGCTGTGCTGTCGTCGTCGTGGGGCTTCAGTCGATCTTGGCCATCACATGCTTGACACGGGTGTAGTCCTCCAGCCCGTACATCGACAGATCCTTGCCGTGTCCGGACGACTTGAACCCGCCGTGCGGCATCTCCGCGACCAGCGCGGTGTGGGTGTTGATCCACACGGAGCCGAAGTCGAGCGCGGCCGACACGCGGAGCGCCCTCGACACATCCTTGGTCCACACCGAGGAGGCCAGCCCGTATTCGACGCCGTTGGCCCACCGGATCGCCTCGTCTTCGTCGGTGAACGACTGCACGGTGATCACCGGGCCGAAGATCTCGTTCTGGCTCATCCGGTCATCCTGCAACAACCCCCCGATGACCGTCGGCTCGACGTAATACCCGTGGTCGCCCTGCCGGTGTCCACCGGCCACGACCGAAGCGTGATCGGGCACCTCGTCGAGGAAGCCGAGCACCCGCTGTAGTTGCTCGGCGTTGTTGACCGGTGGCACCCAGGCATCCCCGTCATCGGCGGCTTTGCCGAAAGTGGTTGTCGCGCCGCAGGCCTGCTCGGCCAGCGCCGCGGTCAGATCGTCGGCCACAGACCCGTGACCGAGCACTCGGGTGGCCGCCGTGCAATCCTGCCCGGCGTTGAAATAGCCCGCGGCCGCGATACCCTGGGCCGCAGCAGCGATATCGGCGTCGGGGAACACGATGACCGGCGCTTTGCCGCCCAACTCCAAATGCGTGCGCTTCAGGTGGCTCCCGGCCGACTCCGCGACCGCACGGCCCGCGGCCACCGAACCGGTGATCGATACCATCTTCGGAGTCGGATGCGCGACCACCGCCGCACCGGTCGCCCGGTCACCGGTTACCACGTTGAGCACACCTGGCGGCAGGTGTTCGGAGGCCAGTTCGGCGAGCATCACCGTCGTCACCGGAGTGGTTTCGCTCGGCTTGATCACCACGGTATTGCCTGCCGCTATCGCGGGAACGAACTTCCAGACGGCCATCATCATCGGGTAATTCCACGGTGTCACCTGTCCGATGACGCCGATCGGCTCCCGGCGGATCCAGGATGTATGGCCCGCCAGGTACTCACAGGCCGACTTGCCCTCGAGTACCCGTGCCGCCCCCGCGAAGAATCGGGTCTGGTCCAGCATCTGCGGGATCTCCGCGGCCGAGGTGATGTGGTTCGGCTTGCCGGTGTCGCGTCCCTCGGCCTCGACAAGCGCGTCGGCGGCATTCTCCAACTCGTCGGCGAAATCCAACAGCGCCTTCTGGCGTTGCGACGGCGTCGTCCGCTTCCAGTCGCGGAACGCTCTGGCGGCCGCTGCGTACGCGTTCTCGACGTCCTGTTCGTCGGACACCGGGGCGGTACCGTACCGATCGCCGGTAGCGGGGTCGACCAGTGCCATCGTCGCACCGCCGACCGAGTCGACGAGCTTGCCGTCGATGAAGTTCTGAACCACTGTCATGATGCCTCCTCGATCGCTCTGTTCTGTCGACGATGCGTTGGCGTGGGACGGTCGGTCGACTCGGCATCTGGTCGCCATCGTCGGGCTAGCAATTATCGTCGATATTTGATTTATCGATATCGAATGAATCGATTTTACTCCTCTCGCGACTGCCGAGGACTATGCTGCTGGAGGTCTGCTTATCCGCGCCGAACAGCGTCATTTCATCCGATTGTGACGAATTCCGCCTCGCTAAGAATATTGTCGTTCCAGATGTCGGAAAAGTTGTGCACCATAGCATCCGCCTTCACCCACCGGCCGACCGGCGTTGCGGCCGCCCATCGGGATATCGAATCATGGCTCGCGGCCCGTCTGGCCGGGAAGGGCGGCGGCGGCGAATTCGATTTGGGTTGGTGGAATGCGGCGGTGATTCTGCGGCAGATGCAGATTCGTTAACACGAAGTGCCCCAGGTGGCCCGGCGGGAAGGCGGATGGACATCGGGGCGGGAGCGCCCCGATGACGCAACGAGTTATCCGTTGTATTCGCTGACGACGTCGACGACCCAGACCACGCCGAAACGGTCCCGCAGCATCCCGTAGGCGGTCGCCCAACTCGCCGGGCCCATCGGAATCACCACGGTGGCGCCCGCGGTGAGTTTCTCCCAGTAGTCCGACACCTCGTCGACGGTCTCTCCACGCACGGAGACGAAGAACCCGTTCTCTCCGGGGTGGTAATCCATCGACGAGGGCACGTCGTAGGCCATGACGTGGAACCCGCTGTCGGCCTGTACCTGGCCCCACATGATCTGGTCGGCCTCGGACTCGTCACGGACAGCTCCGGCGTCTCCGTAGGTGACGACGGCGAGGTGGCCGCCGAAAACGGACTGGTAGAAGGCCAGCGCGGCGCGGGCGTCTCCGCGGAAGTTCAGGTGGGTGGTGGTTGTGAGGGACAAGGTTGCTCCTGATTCGGCTCGATGGCTGACGGGAGCAACCCTCGCAAGGGTAGTGGCCAGGTTGTGTCCTCTACTTCGGGCAGGATGACAAACATGCCGAAAACTTCCGCGCGACTGCTGGCACTGCTGTCCCTGCTCCAGGTGCGCCGGGACTGGCCGGGAATGCTGCTGGCCCAGCGGCTGGAAGTCAGCCCGCGCACGGTGCGCCGTGACGTGGACCGGCTGCGCGAACTCGGCTATCCGATCGTCACCAGCAAAGGCCCGGACGGGGGATACCGGCTCGGCGCGGGTACACAACTGCCGCCGCTGCTGTTCGACGACGAGCAGGCCGTCGCCCTGGCCGTCGCACTGCAGATCGCCACCACCGCCGGCGCCGGTATCGACGAATCCGCGGCGCGAGCGCTGACCACCATCCGTCAGGTCATGCCCGCGCGGCTACGCCACCGCATGGACACTCTTCGGATCACCGCTGTCGCACCGCCCGCCGACCAGTCCGCACCCGAGGTCGGCACGGAGGTTCTCACGGCGATCGGCGCCGCCATCAATGCCCGCGAAGTACTGCGTTTCGACTACAACGGCGCGGCCGCACCGCTTGCCGCCGCGCACCCCCCGCGTCGAGTGCAGCCCCACCATCTCGTCACGTGGGGAGGGCGCTGGTACCTCGTGGCGTGGGACCTCGACCGTGACGACTGGCGGACGTTCCGAGCCGACCGGATCACCCCGCGCATCCCCACCGGCCCCCGCTTCGTTCCGCGCGAACTTCCTGCGGGAGATGTGGCCACCTTCGTGAGCAGCAGTTTTCGCGGTTCGGACGCGAACGGCGGATTGCCCTGCCGCGGTGCGGTCATCATGCACCTGCCCGCCACCGAGATCGCACCGTTCCTCCACGACGGAGTGGTCGAGGCGCTCGGTCCCGACCGCTGCCGAATCGTCCTGGGCTCGTGGTCATGGCCCGCGCTCGCAAGCTCTCTCGGCAGGTTCGACGCTGACATCGAGGTCATCGGCCCGCCCGAACTCACCGCCGCTTTCGCCCACCTGGCCCGCCGCTACGCCGACGCAGCGAACAGCGGACCCGGTCGGCAGGTGTGAGGGTGAGTCGTTGTCCCGCGGCACACTCGAATCAGCACGGAACCGCGTCGGGCCCGAACCGATCGCCGGGATCGAACACACCGAGCAGCCTTCTACCTGACGAGCTGGTGCGATATACGAGAGGGTGCCGCCGTCGGCTGAACAATCACGCAGGTGGTCGGCAACCGTAACTTTGCGGCATTCGATACCACGGGCGCGGGCAGACCCTGGCGCACGCGGAACACCGGATAGGCCGAGCTTCGTTGACCACCAACTTATTGCCGACGAATGTGTGCACGATAAGAGACTTCGAATGGCCGGCGTCAACCAAACCGGTGAAGACGAAGTCGTACATGGTGAGGCGTCTTCCGCATTCGCAGACGATTTTTTGGAGGTAGTACTCGTCGCCGGCGAGCATGCCTTCTCGCAGATCGAGGATCCGCTCCATCCGTGCGATGTCGACATCATCTGATTTGGTCGACTTCGTGTCGTCTCTGAGTTCGGCAACACTCGGTCCCGATTGTTCGAATTTCTCGCGGGACAGCGAAACGACTCGATCGTAGTCAGCCATTACCGTCCTCCAGGTTCTGAGAGCCATCCCCTCGGCTGCGGTGTCCAGAGACCGAGTGTAGCCGCCGTGATTTTCGTGGGCCGCATTCGCTCTGCGTCCTCGTCGGCGTGTCGTTGCGCGAGGAATTCGAGATGGTTTCCGAGTCACACCCGGTCGCGCCGTGCACCGGCGCGGGGTGCCGACCGCCGCTCACCACAAACAGCCGACAGAGTCACCGGGCGGCGGTGGATGGATGCAGCGCGAGGCGTCGGGGGTAGGTCCCGACCGGCTGGTCGTCGGCCCCGCGGATCGTCCCCAGCTCGCTGAGACAGGGGGGCTCTGTCTCGTTCGGAGGAGCCAGGCGGCTGCGATCGCGCCCGTACCGACGTGATTCTTCGGTCGATGGGCGGGGTAGCCCACAGGCACGGAATCTTCGGATGCGAGGCTCGCGGGAACACCGTGGCCTCGGGATCCAGCGGATGGTGAGGACGACGGATCATGACCGGTTTGAGCGAGGGTGTCTATCGGATCGTCAATGTCGGCGCCGGTTGTGTGCTGGCGCTCGACAGCGCTGATCAGGTGACGGTGGTGGCGGAGCCAGGTGTCGAGGACGGCTGGCAGCATTGGCTGTTGTCCAGAGCGCCGGAATTCGGCGAGGGAATTTGGTATATCGGCAGCGGACGCACCGGCACCAGGCTCGGACTCGGCGACGGAGTGGTGAGCGAGGGAACCCACCTCGAGTGCAGTGGGACGCCGATGGGGTGGCAGATCACCGCCGAGGAAGCCCATCCCGACTGTTACCGCATCGCTGTCTGGGCCGCCTGCGAGTTCGTCCTCGACCTGCCCGGTCACGACGGTGACATCGGCACCGAGCAGATCGGGCTCGCGCGATCCGCGCCGATCAGCCGCACCCAGCAGTGGCGATTCCAGCACACCTGATCATCCGCCGGATGGCGGGAAGCGCGATCGAACCGGACGCAATTCCACGCAGCACCGACCGTCTGCCGTAGGAGTGGTGAACGTTCTCCACTTCCATCACCACTCCCTCATCTGCCGCCGATGTAGTGGCCAGGCATCCCCTCGGAGTTATCGATTGGCAACGAAACCCTTGCAGCGAGAGCAGAGTCGCAGTCGCCGCTGGCCGTCATCCGGCGCAGCACGCGACGGTGACCTTCAGGCAGTGGTCTCGAGTGCTTTGCGCGGAGCGAGGATTCGAGTGAGGTGTGCGGAGATCGCGGCTGCGTCGCGGGTGCGCGCGGCGAGGTAACCGTCGGGACGGATCAGGACCAGCGTGCCCGGCTGGGCGCGGAACAGGCGCCGCGCTTCGGAACCGATGAGTGTCCGGGTGATATCCGTGTGGTCCGAACCCGGGGCGTTGTCGGTTGCCATGCAGGTGCGTACTGCGTCGTCCGAGATACCGGCGAGTTCACGGAGCGCTGCGGCGGCCTCTTCGCCGAATCCCACTACGGTCCAGTGGGTTCCGCGTGTGAGATCGAACAGTCGGGTCGGTGTGCCGTCGGCGGTGACGCCGCGGGCGTCGGGGGCGCGGTCCCCGGGGCGTGGGCCGCGGCAGCGGTCCTCACCGCGGAGGGTCAGCGCGGAGTCGGGGTAGGCGATGGCCAGCTGGTTGGTTTTGGCGAGCAGCCTGGCCATCACCGCCGGGTGCTTCACGAGTGGGAAGATCAGATGATCACGCAGAAAGCGGCGCACACCGCGCAGCGCGAACACCGACTCGAAGCCGCGCGAGCTGTCTGCCAGCACCTTGGCGGCCACCGGGATTCGCTCGTCCCCGTAGCTGTCCAGCAGGTCGACGGGCGCACCACCGAGGACAGCCGCGAGTTTCTAGCCAAGGTTGTAGGAGTCCTGGATGCCGGTGTTCATGCCCTGGCCGCCAGCAGGCGAATGCACGTGGGCGGCGTCGCCGGCCAGGTAGACCCGGCCGTAGCGGTACCGGTCGACCATGCGCGCGTTGAAGCGGTAACGCGACAGCCAGGTCGCCTCGTCCAGCACCACATCCGCCCGGCCCGAACGCGCGGTGAAGAGTTCGCGGAAGATGTCGAGCGTCGGCTCGGGCACCGATCCGTCGGGTCCGGGCACTACGTTCGCCTGGAACTGCCATACTCCATCGGCGTGCGGCAGCGGCGAAACAGCGAGGTAGCCACCGCCTTCGGTGAACCAGGCGTAGGCGGCATCGGCACTCAGTCCGCCTACTCGCACATCGCCCACCAGGAAGTACTGATCGTCGTGCGTCCGTCCGGCCATAGTCGCGCCTAGCTGACGGCGGACTGTGCTGTGCCCGCCGTCGCAACCGACCAGATACCGGGCCCGGACGATCTCACCGTTCTCCAGCACTGCCGTGACGCCCTCGGCATCTTGTTCGAACGATGCCAGCTCCGCACCGAACGCGACGTTGCTACCCAGTTCGGCCAAGCGGTCGCGCAGCACCTTTTCCACTCGCCATTCCGGCAGCAGGACCAGGTCCGGGAAAGGAATTCCCGGCCGGGGACCCGAACCCGTGGTGGTTGCCAGCTCCGCGGTGAATTCGTGGTCCTGGTACATGCGCAGCGGCAGCCCTGCCTCGCCGGCGGCGAGGATTCGATCGATCACGCCGAGGTCGTCGAGTACCTCCAGGCTGCGCGGCTGCAAGCCCTTGCCGCGCGAACCGATCGCGGGACCGGAGCCGCGGTCGATCACCCGATGGGCGATCCCGCGACGGGCGAGTTCGACCGCCAGTGTCAATCCGGTCGGTCCGGCGCCCACCACGAGGACGTCGGTGCTGTGAATCTTCTTGCCCTGCAACATCAGAACCTGCCTCGATCAAATGGTCACTACATCGTAGTACTACAGCGTAGTACTACGATGTAGTAGAATCAAGCGCATGCCGAGAAAAACAGATAGACGTGAGCTTCTGTCCGACACAGCCCTCCAGCTGATCGACGAGATCGACCTGGCAGCGATCACCCACCGCAGCATCGACAAGGCCGCGGGCGTTCCCCCGGGCACCACCTCGAACTACTTCGCAACACGAGCCGCCCTCTACACGGCGATCGCCCGGCGCATCCTCGACCACCAGATCGCCGCCGAAAAGAGCTCGGTGGCAAACCCGCCCTCCACCCCCGAGCAGGTGGTCGATCTGCTCGCAGCCGCCGTCGATGCCGGGTCCGGCCCCGCTCGCAACCGGTACCTGGCCCGCTTCGAGCTGTCCGTGGAAGCCGCCCGCGATCCGGAACTGGCTGTGCTCATGCGAGACCTGCGGGCGGTCACCGTGCGCACTCGCGCCGCCCAGATCCGCGCTGCCTACCCGCACGCCACCGACGATCAGATCGATGCGATAGTGTCCCTGCTGACCGGCGTCGCTCTCGACCGTCTCGCACTCGACGTCCCCGCACTCGACACCGCCGCTATCGTTCGGGCCATCCTCCGCGGATTTCTCGAGTAGAGATGTGCGGGACGTCTGAGCACACAATTCCGGCGAGCCGGCTCGTATGGCGGACCGTCGTCGGCGCGGTGACACGGGTCGGTCTCGAGCGGGCTCGCAATGCCGGGCTGCCATCGTTGCCGCCGCGCCGGATCCACCCCGCGCTCACAACGCCGCTGCGCCGAGATCGCGGCTAGCGGCCTGGGCCGGGTGAAGCCAGGCGCAGGCGTCCGGATGGTCGCCGATCCGTCTGGTTTGCGCCACCGCAAGGTTTCTCGATGATCACCGGGACGGGATCGGGTATCGACCTGGGTCGGCGGACACAGCCGACGATGCCAGAATCTGCACGAACGCGTGTATCTCCGCCAGTGTGTGCGCGGGCATCATGGTGTCGCAGAACGGCAGGGCTGCCGCCATCGCGCCGGTGGCCGGCTGGAACCCGGACTCGCCCGCACGGGGATTGAGCCAGATGACGCGCCAAGCCCGGCGTCTGATGCGGGCCATCGCGCGGGCCAGGAGATCGGGAGTGTCGCTGTCCCAGCCGTCCGAGGCGATGACGACGACGGCGCCGCGCACCGCGTTACCGGACGGAGTCGCCAGCAGTGTGCCGAGGCATCGGCCGATGTGCGTGCCGCCGTAGCGGTCGAGCACCTTGTCGTTGGCCCGGGCCACCGCCACCTCCGGGGAACGGTGCGCGAGCACGGGGGTGAGCCTGGTCAGGGAAGTGGAGAAGGCGAACGCCTCGGGTCGATCGGACGAACGGCGTTGCATGGCGGCCCGCATCAGGTGCAGGTAGATCGTCGAATACGGCTGCATGGAGCGGCTGACGTCGCAGACCATGACGATCCGGCGCGGGCGACGCCTGGGACGGGTGCGGACCAGCACCGCCGACTCCCAGCCGGTGCGGCGCGAGTGGTTCATCGTCGCCCGGAAGTCGATCCGCTTGCCATGCGGATCACTTTCCTGGCGCGTGCTGCGGCGCTGCGGCCAGAGCGCCGCCGCCTGTTCCAGCCAGACGCCGATCGTTCGCAGATCGTCCGGATCGAAGCAGGCGAACGGTTCCTGTTCCCGTGCGGCGAACCGGCTCGGCAGCACGTCCGGCAGCGCCGGAGCCTGGTCGGTGGACCGGTCGGCGCCGGTTGCCGATCGCGGCGTCGCCCAGGGGACATCACCGCCGTGCCGAGACCGCCCCCGACCGACTGTGCCCGGCGCCGACGCGCGTTCGGCCGGTAGTCCGTGCGTTCGGCTCGCCGGGTCCACACCCAGCACCGCGTCGGCGAACACCGCCGCGAAGACCGCGTCGAAGGCGGCGAGATCTTGCATGCGATCGACGAGCGTCAGTCGCATGGCCCAGTAGAGTTCGGTGCGCGAGCGCGGCGCCATGCGACGCCAGGCTTGCACGAACAGCGCGGGACCGCTCGGCGCCACCGCGACGCCACTTCCCCGCAGCCGCGCGACCACCGCGACGGCGAACGCCGCCAGATCCACGCCGCGCAGCAGTGCGGCCCGCGTCATCGATTCGTGCGTATCCGCTTGCGAAGCAAGATTATTCCGAGCACTGCCGCGAGTGCGAACACGACCGCGGGCGCATATTTTTTTGATCATCGCGGGCCCCATGAGTTCGACAAGGTCCAGCGGCGCGGGCTCGGGTGGCGCCACCGGCTGCGCTGCTCGGCGGTCCGGCTCGGCTACGGGCTCCGCAGAGGTCTCATCGGCCGCCGCGAGTTTCGTTTCCAAGGATGTGACGAACTGATTCATCATCTTCTCGGACACCTGTTGCAGCATTCCGCTGCCGAACTGGGCGAGTTTGCCGACAACCTTGAGGTCGGTGTCGACGGTGACCCGGGTCCTGCCGTCGTCCGCGCACAGCCGTGTGGTGATGGTCGCGGCGGCGTTCCCGGATCCGTGTGCATCCCGGCCGCGCCCGCTGATGACGGCGCGATGGTCGTGTTCGTCGCGCTCGACGAATTGCGCTTTGCCGGTGAATTCGCTGGTCACCGGTCCGACTTTGACCTTCAATCTGCCGAGGAAGTCGTCTCCCTGCCATCCGACCATCTGTGCGCCGGGCAGGAGCGGGACGACCTGTTCGAGGTCGGTCAGTACCTCCCATGCCTGCTCGACGGGTGCGTTGACGGTGAACTCGTTGGCGATCTTCATTGCGGCATCCCTCTCATCCGGTAGCCAGGTCTCGCGTGTATTCGGCGAACGCCTCCCGCACGGTCGCGCGGTCGTCGGGTGTCTTCGCCAGCGCGCTGAGTGCTGCGACCGCCTCCGGCGCGACGAGATCGGCGACATCGAGCGTCGCCAACGCGGCGATCCAGTCGATGGTCTCGGCGACGCCGGGCGGCTTGTCGAGATCGAGACCGCGAGCGTGCGCGACGAACAGGGTGGCATGGTCGATCAGCGCATCGGTCGCCCCGGGCACGGTGCGTCGCACGATCGCCACCGCGCGGGACGGTTCGGGATAGTCGATCCAGTGGTAGAGGCAGCGCCGCCGCAGCGCGTCGTGCAGGTCGCGACTGCGGTTCGAGGTCAGCACCGCGAGTGGCGGCCGCTCGGCGGCGAAGGTGCCGAGTTCCGGCACGGTCACCGCGGCCTCACCGAGGAATTCCAGCAGCAACGCCTCGAATTCGTCGTCGGCACGGTCGATTTCGTCGACCAGCAGCACCGGGGGCGTCGGACCGCGATAACGGACACAGCGCAGGATCGGACGGTCGACCAGGAATGCCTCGGTGAACAAGTCGGCTTCGGTGAGGTCGGCGCCGCGCGCTTCGGCGAGCCGAATGCTGAGCAGCTGACGCTGGTAATTCCAGTCGTACAGCGCTTCGTTCACGGTCAGGCCCTCGTAGCACTGCAGGCGGATCAGCGGAGCGGCGAGCGCGGTCGCAAGGGTCTTCGCCGCGGTCGTCTTGCCGACTCCCGGCTCGCCTTCCAGCAGTAGGGGCCGACCCAACGTGGTGGCCAGATAGAAGGCGGCGGCGGTACCGGTGTCGAGCAGGTAGTCGTCGGCGTCGAATCGCCGGACCACGTCCTCGATATCGGCGAACGGCGACATCATGGCGAGGTCGAGGCGCGCAGGCGCTCGTAATCGGCCCAGGTGTCCACATCCAAGGGCACTGCTGCGTCGACGTCGAGCCGGGACACCGGGACGCGGCCCGACTCGATGATCTTCCAGACCGCCTTGTCGCCGTGCAATCGGGCCAACTGGCCGAACAGACCGCGGGGCAGCCAGAACGGATGCCCGACGCCGTCGCGGTAGCCGCAGACCGTGATCGCCGCGGTCGTCGCGTCGGCGATCAGTCGTTCGACGGTCGCGGCCGACAGACCCGGTTGATCACCGAGCATCAGCACGATTCCGGGGGCCAGGGGATGTACCGAGCCCAGGGCCGAACGCAACGACGAGGAACAGCCCGAACCGAAGTCTTCGGCCACGACCACCTCCACCCCGGTGAGATCGACCTGCTGCCGGACCGCTGCGGCCGCCCCGCCGAGGGTGACGATGATCTGACCGAAACCGCAGGCTCGAACCACGTCCAGTGTGGCGCCGAGAAGTGTCGTATCCCGGTATGGCAGTAGCTGTTTCGGTGTGCCGAGACGCCGTGAGGTTCCCGCCGCGAGTACGACCCCGGTGACGAATCCGTTTGTCATGAGCCCGTCTTCGCCTCGGCGAAGGAAGTGCGGCAGCCGGAGCCGCAGAACCAGTAGTCGACGTCGTCGACGGTGAGATGCGGTGTGTCCGGCCCGACCGCCACGGTCATACCGCACACCGGATCGAGCGCCTCGAACGCGACGCTCGACAGGCGAACCGGGACGGCCAAGCCGCCCTTGCGGATCGCCTGGATCACCTCCGCGACGATCGAGACGGCGATCTCCGCCGACGTCTTGGCGCCGATCGGCAGGCCCACCGGGGTGCGCACGCGCATCTGCTCGGCTTCGGTCAAGCCGAGTTCGTCCAGAATCGACGCTCCCCGGATCTTGCTGGCCACCAAACCGACATACCCCACACCCGAGTCGAGCGCGGCGCGGATCGTCTCGGCTTCCGGGCCGCCGTGGCTCGCGATCACCACCGCGGTCGTGTCGGTCAGCGAATCCGGCGAGTCGGCTCCGCCGATACCGCGCTGCACATCGAATCCCACCAGTGCGCACATCTCGGCCAGTGCGTCCGCGATCGGTGTCGCGCCGCAGATGCGCACCAGAGGAGCCGGGACCTGCGGCTCGAGGAATATCTCCAGCGCTCCGCCGGACAGACAGGGATTCACCACCACAGCCGCGCCGGGGGCTTCGGGAAATTGCAGGTCGCCGTCGGGCAGCACGCGCAGCAGCACGCTCTCGTTCGATTGCAGGGCGCCCAGCGCGGCCTTGCGGACCGAGTTCTGGGCGCACTGGCCGCCGACGAATCCTTCGATCGTCCCGTCCTGCAACAGGATCGCTTCGTCCCCGGCATGCGCCGAGGTCGGCTGCTGCGCTCGGACGACGGTCGCGTGCACGAACGGAGTCCGGGTCCGAACCAGTTGCTGTGCACGCTCGGTCATCTTCATCGGTGTTCCCATCGCTCCCACCCCACTCAGACGGGCGGTGTGGCCCGGCCCTGCATCGCTTCCCAGACCCGCGACGGCGTCAGCGGCATGTCGGCGTGCCGAACCTTGTAGGGCGCCAATGCGTCCACCACCGCGTTGACCACTGCCGCCGGTGATCCGACGGTCGCCGATTCGCCGATACCTTTCGCGCCGATCGGGTGGTGCGGCGAAGGAGTGACCGTGTACCCGGTCTCGAAATGCGGAACCTCGAGCGCCGTCGGGATGAGGTAGTCCATCAGGGATCCGCCGAGGCAGTTGCCGTCCTCGTCGAAGGCGATGATCTCCATCAGCGCCATGCCGATGCCGTCGGTGATGCCGCCGTGCACCTGACCCTCGATGATCATCGGGTTGATCCGGGTCCCGCAGTCGTCGACGGCGAGGAAGCGCCGGACCTTCACCACGGCCGTCCCCGGGTCGACATCGACGACGCAGAAGTACGCGCCATAGGGGTAGGTGAGATTCGCCGGGTTGTAACAGATCTGCGCGTCGAGTCCGCCCTCGATACCCTCCGGCAGATCACCCGCGCCGTGTGCTCGCATCGCGATCTGCTGGATCGTGACGGCCGCGGACGGGTCGCCTTTGACGTGGAACAAGCCCTTCTCCCACTCCAGATCGGCGACGGATACTTCGAGCATGCCGGACGCGATGATCCGGGCCTTGTCGCGCACCTTCCGCGCCACCAGCGCGGCGGCGGCGCCCGAGACCGGAGTCGAGCGGCTGCCGTAGGTGCCGAGGCCGAACGGGGTCTGATCGGTGTCGCCGTGGACGACGTCGATGTCGTCCGGCGGTATCCCGAGCTCCTCGGCGACGATCTGGGCGAACGTCGTCTCGTGTCCCTGCCCCTGGGTCTGCACCGACAGCCGCACAACGGCTTTGCCGGTCGGGTGGACCCGCAGCTCACACCCGTCGGCCATCCCGAGCCCGAGGATGTCCATATCCTTGCGCGGTCCCGCGCCGGCGGCTTCGGTGAAGAAAGCCATCCCGATGCCCATCAACTCACCGCGGGCGCGCTTTTCCCGCTGTTCCTCTCGCAGGGCGTCGTATCCGATCATGTCCATCGCCAAGCGCATGGTCTTCTCGTAGTCACCGGAGTCGTAGACCCAACCGGTCTTGCTGGTGTACGGGAACTGTTCGGGCCGGAGCAGATTGCGCAGCCGCAGCTGCGCCGGATCCATCTTCAGTTCCTGTGCGAGGCAATCCACCAACCGCTCGACGAAGTAGACGGCCTCGGTGATCCGGAACGAGCACGCGTAGGCGACGCCGCCGGGGGCCTTGTTCGTGTAGACCGCGGTCATCTTGCAGTAGGCGGCTTCGATGTCGTAGCTGCCGGTGAAGACACCGAAGAAGCCGGCCGGATACTTCAACGGGGCGGCCGTGCCGTTGAACGCGCCGTGATCGGCGAGCACGGTGGACCGGATGGCCAGTATCTTGCCGTCGGCGTCGGCGGCGATCTCACCGAGCATGATGTAGTCGCGGGCGAAACCGGTGCTGGTCAGGTTCTCGCTGCGATCCTCCATCCATTTGACCGGTTTGCCCAGTAGCAGCGACCCGACGATGGCGCAGACGTATCCCGGGTAGATGGGCACCTTGTTGCCGAACCCGCCGCCGATATCGGGTGCGATGACCCGGATCTTGTGCTCGGGCAGCCCGGCCACCATCGCGTAGATCGTGCGGTGGGCGTGCGGCGCCTGACTCGTCGACCACAGGGTGAGCTTGCCGGTCACCGGATCGAGATCCGCGACGGCGCCGCAGGTTTCCATCGGGGCGGGATGCACGCGCGGGTAGACGATCTCTTGCTCGACGACGACGTCCGCGCGGGCGAACACCGCCTCGGTCGCGGCGGCGTCACCGGTCTCCCAGTCGAAGCAGTGGTTGTCCCGCTTGTCCTCGAGATCGTCTCGGATCACCGGCATCTCGGGCGAGAGCGCGGTCCGGGCATCGATCACCGGAGGGAGCATGTCGTACTCGACGTCGATGAGTTCCAGCGCGTCACGCGCGGCGTAGCGGTCCTCCGCGACGACGAAGGCCACCTCCTGGCCTTGGAACCGGACCTTGTCGGTCGCCAGTACCGCCTGCACGTCGTTGGAAAGCGTCGGCATCCAGGCCAGTCCCTTGGCGGCGAGGTCCGCGCCGGTGACTACCGCCTTCACCTTCGGATGCGCCTGTGCCGCGGAGACGTCGACGCTAACGATCCGCGCGTGCGCGAACGGCGAACGCAGGATCGCCATATGCAGCATGCCGGGCAGTTGGACGTCGTCGACGAAATTGCCGCGTCCGCGGATGAACCGGGGATCCTCCTTGCGGAGCATCCTGCCGTGCCCGCACGGCTTGCGGTCGTTGTCGACTCGGTCTTCCGGCCGGGATTCGACGGCGGTCATGATGTACTCCCTACCGGCGCCGCGGTGGGCGCGGGTTCCGGCTCCGCCGCTTCGCCCCGTTGCTTCGCCGCGGCCCACTGGATCGACCGCACGATGGTGGTGTATCCGGTGCAGCGGCAGATCTGGCCCGAGATCGCCTCCCGGATGGTTTGCTCGTCGGGATCCGGGTTGCGGTCGAGCAGTGCCCGGGCCGTGATCATCATCCCGGGCGTGCAGAATCCGCACTGCAGCCCGTGACACTGCATGAAGCCTTCTTGCACGGGATCGAGCTTGCCGTCGACCTCGAGTCCCTCGACGGTGCGCACCGAACGCCCGCCGGCCATGACGGCCAGCATCGTGCACGACTTCACCGGTTCGCCGTCCACCTCCACCACACAGGTGCCGCAGTTGCTGGTGTCGCATCCCCAGTGGGTTCCGGTGAGCCGCAATTGGTCTCGTAGGAAGTGCACGAGCAGGGTGCGCGGCTCGACGTCGGCGCTCACCTGCTCGCCGTTGACCGTCATGGTTACCTGCATGGCTAGTTCCCTCTCGGTGCGGGATGGTTCAGCACGCGCTCCACCGCGGTGCGCAGCGCGCGAATCGTGAGTTCGGACGCGAGGTGGCGCTTGTAGTCGGCGCTACCTCGCGAATCGGAGGCCGGTGCACACGCCGCGCTCGCCCGCCGGCCCGCCTCCACGTAGATCTCCTCGGTGGGCGGCGCGCCGACCAGCAGGTCCGAGGCGGTGGCCAGCGCCGCCGTATCGGGCTCGACGGCGGTCAGGCCGATCCGGGCGGCCGCTATCGCACCGTCGCGCAGTGTCACCGTCGCGCCTGCCGCCGCGATCGCCCAGTCGCCGACTCGGCGCTTCACCTCCTTGTAGGCGCTGGAGGTCCGATGCCGCACGGGAATTCTGATCTCGATCAGAAGTTCATTGCGCATCATGGCGGTCTCGTACGGGCCGACCAGGAAGTCGTCCATCGCGATCTCCCGGTCGCCGGACGGTCCGCGCACCAGGCAGGTGGCGCCGAGAACCGTGCAGACCGTGGTCAGGTCTTCGGCGGGATCGGCCTGGCACAGCGAGCCGCCGATCGTGCCGCGGTTGCGCACGACCGGGTCGGCGATCACGCGCTCGGCGTCACGGAAGATCGGGCACACCGCGGCGAGATCGTCGGATTCGAGCAGATGCCGGTGCCGCACCATCGCGCCGATGCGCACCAGGGTCGGATCGGTGACTATATAGCCCAGCTCGGCAGCCAGGTCGTTGATGTCGATGAGATATTCCGGATTGGCCAGGCGCAGTTTCATCATCGGCAACAGGCTGTGCCCGCCCGCGATGATGCGCGCCTCCTCTCCGAGCCGGTCCAAGAGTCCGACGGCGTGATCCACGCCCGTCGCTCGCTCGTATTCGAATGGTCCGGGCACCTGCATGTGACCCACCTCACATTCATGGGGAGAAGCTCAGCTTCTGCGCCGCTGAACTGGGGGTCAAGACCGGATTAAGTAATCACTTAATCGGCTGTCGGCGCGGTGTGGTGAATCCGTCCGCCGGTTCCGGTCAGCGAACGGCCGTGCCCGCCCCAGCGCCGCGCGATGATCTCGGCCGCGATGGACACCGCCGTCTCCTCCGGCGTCCGGCCGCCCAGATCCAGCCCGATCGGGCTGGCGAGCCGGGCGAGTTGCTCCTCGGTGAGGCCGGCCTGCCGCAGGCGGGCCAGCCGCTGGTCATGCGTGCGGCGCGACCCCATGGCGCCGACATAACCGATCTGCGGCGCCCGCAGGGCCACTTCGAGCAGCGGAACGTCGAACTTGGGATCGTGGGTCAGCACGCAGACGACGGTCCGCGCATCGACCGCGCCTGCCGCGATCTGCGCGGCCAGGTAGCGGTGCGGCCAGTCGACGACGACCTCGTCCGCGGTCGGGAACCGGGCCGAGGTGGCGAAGATCGGCCGCGCGTCGCATACGGTCACCCGGTACCCGAGGAAGGATCCCTGCTGCGCCACGGCGGCGGCGAAATCGATGGCCCCGAACACCAGCATCCGCGGCTGCCTGGCATGACTGGCGACGAAAACCGCCAGGCCCTCGCCGCGACGCTGTCCGTCCGGGCCATAGGACAGCACCTCGCTGCGGCCCGCCGCGAGCAACCCGGCCGCGTCATCGATCACCGCGTCGTCGGTGCGCGCCGACCCCAGCGTGCCGCGCGCGTCACTCGGCCGGATCAGCAGCCGCCGCCCGATCCGGCCGGGGTCCGGGTGCTCGATGACGGTCGCGATCGCGACCGGCCGGTGCTCGGCGATGTCCGCGGCCACCTCGCCGAGTTCCGGAAACGTCTTCCGCGAGATCGGTTCGACGAAGATGTCGATGATGCCGCCGCAGGTGAGGCCGACGGCGAACGCGTCGTCATCGGAGAACCCGAACCGCTGCAACACCGGAAGGCCGGTGCGCACGACGTCGGTGGCGAGTTCGTAGACCGCGCCTTCGACGCAGCCGCCGGAGACCGAACCGCCGACCGTCCCGTCCGGGGCGACGACCATCGCCGCGCCGGGCGGTCGCGGCGCCGAGCGGAAGGTGCGCACAACCGTCGCGACCCCAGCCGTGCCCCCGGCGTTCCACGTTGCCATCAGATCCGTGAGCACGTCCTGCATGATGCGTCCTCCGGGCGCGATACGGCGGTAGGCACCGCGTCCACCTCCAAACTAGACTCGGATCGTGACGCCCGCCCAGCTTCGGGCCTACTCGACCGTGGTGCGGCTCGGCTCCGTCCATGCGGCGGCCAGAGAGCTGGGGATGTCCGACGCCGGTGTCTCGTTGCACATCGCCCAGCTGCGCAAAGAGCTCGACGACCCGTTGTTCACCCGCGCCGCCGCGGGGCTGGCCTTCACGCCCGGCGGATTGCGCTTGGCCAGCCGGGCCATCGAGATCCTCGGACTGCAACGGCAGACCGCGATCGAGGTGAGCGAAGCCGCCCATGGCCGACGGCTGCTGCGTATCGCGGCATCGAGCGCGTTCGCCGAACATGCCGCGCCCGGCCTCATCGACTTGTTCGCGGCGCGGGCGAAGGATCTGGCGGTCGAACTGAGCGTGCACCCCACCAGCCGGTTCCGCGGTCTGATCGAGACCCGTGCGGTGGACATCGCGCTCGGGCCCGGGCCGGAGAACGCCGACACCGCCATCGCCGCCCGGCCGTTCCTGAAGTATCAGATCATCTCGGTCGCGCGCCCCGACAGCCCTCTGGCGGGCGCCGCCGCACCTCCGGCGCTGCTGCGGGAGCAGCCGTGGATGCTGGGTCCCAGCGCGGGCAGTGTGGACGGGCACATCGCGACGATGCTGCGCGAGTTGGCCGTACCCGAATCCCATCAGCGGATCTTCCAGAGCGACGCCGCCGCTCTGGAAGAGGTCCGCCGGGTCGGAGGCATCACCCCGACGATCGGTTTCGCCGTGGCCGCCGATCTCGCGGCCGGTCGGTTGATCCACGTCAAGGGACCAGGGCTCCAGGTATCCGACGAGTGGTGCGCCACCACGTTGCCGCCCGATTCCCGCCAGCCCGCGGTGTCGGAACTGCTGCGGTTCATCACCACCCCACGATGCATCCAGGCGATGATCCGTGGGTCCGGCGTGGGCGTCACGCGGTTTCGCCCGAAAGTGCATGTGACCCTGTGGAGTTGAAAACGCGACTGCTGCGCACCGTTGACGGGATGCTTCGCCTCGAGTCCGCACGACGGCCTCGATGGCGGAGTCGATGTTGTCGGCGATGCGGAACGTCTGGCCGCCGCAGGCCGCGACGTAGAGTTGGGTTTACACGGCCGGCAGGAGGCTGATGTGAGCGAGCCGGACAGGATCATCCAGCATTTGCGGCGGGCCCTCGGCGAGGAGCAAGGCCTTGCCGCCCGGCTCGAGCAGTCGTTGGTTCAGGCCCGCGCATCCGCGCAGCCACAGTTGGACCCCGCGCTTTTCGCGGCGCTGGATTGGCCGCAGAATCTCGAGCAGTACGAGGCCTACCTGGAGCGTTTCCTTCGCTGGGTGCCCGTGGAATCCGATGCGCCCGCCTGGACCGCACCCGCGCCGGAGCGGGGTTACGCAGGTGAGGTCACCGATCGGATGTGCCACTTCTTCTGGCTCGTCGACCAGCACGTGGGCGATGACCAGACGGCGATCGCCGAGTCTTCGGCGGCCTTCCGGGATTGGGTTACCGAGTTCGCGCGCGAGTGGGGCGGCTTCCTCGACACCACCCGGTCCTTCGGCCCCGAAATCCTGAACAGCTTCATCGACAACGCCCCGGAGTATCGCGTCGGGGAGTCGTTCGTCGACGGCATCCCCAACATGCCCAGCGGCTGGTTGACGTTCAACCAATTCATCGCCCGCGAGCTCAACGGCGGTCTGCGTCCGATTTCCGACCCCGGCGACAACCGGGTGATCACCTCGCCGGCGGACTGCATCTTCCAGCATCAGTACGCCATCGACGCCGGATCGGACATTCCGGCCGTCCCCATCAAAGGCACCCACAGGTACGGCAACATCACACGACTCCTGGCGGGCAGTCGCTACGCCGAGAGTTTCGCCGGGGGGACGTTCGTCCACTACAACTTGCCTGCCTGCGCCTACCACCGCTTCCATCTACCGGTCTCGGGCCTGGTCGCGGAGTCCTACCTGATCAACGGCAAGGTTTTTCTGAAGGTCGAGATCGACGACCACCACCTGGTCTGCCGAGACGACGCCCAGACGGGCTACCAGTTCTCTCAAACCCGCGGTGTCGTCACCATCGACACCTCCGTCGCACCGGCCGGTGACATCGGCATCGTCGCGGTCGTTTGCGTCGGCATGTCCCACGTGGGTTCGGTCGTGCTCACCGCGGTCGAGAACAGGCAGATGGAGAAGGGCCAGCAGTTCGGCTACTTCCAGTTCGGCGGCTCCGACATCATCCTCCTCTTCCAGAACAAGCTCGATCTGCACGTGAACACCGACGACGACTACCGGCTCGTCGGTTCACCCGCAGCGCACTTCGCGTCGGCGACCAACCGCTGACGCGCGGCTGGACGATGACGAAACCGATATCGGGAACAGACGCGCTCCGGGCCGACCTCATTCGCCACTGAGAAGCGTCGGGGCGTCCAAGGGCACAGGACATCGCTCACGCCACCGCATGATCGGTGCCGCTCGGTTGAAAAGCTTTGCGGCCAAGAGACTCTGGGCCGCGACCGGTGCGGCGGGCGCCAGGGTAGGCGAGGAGGTGCGACGGGGGAGTGGCGTCTTGGTGTTGCGGATCCACGGCGTCAGCTGGTTGTTCTCACGACGCGCCGGATAGCCACTTCCGGAAGCGGCCGGAAACGGAATCTTTGCGCCGTGGTGGTCGGCGGGTGGGGTCGAACCAGCCGGGCAACGGTTCTCGCGCGGCGAGCCAGGTTCGCGGCACTCCTCCGAGCGGGCCGGGATGCGTGTCGGTGCCGGTGCGGGCGGCGACGATGCCGCCGGCGATGGCGCTCGTGGTGTCGATATCGCCGTCTGCGGCGATACACGTGGTGATCGCGGCCGGGTAGTCGTCGAGATGCGTCGCCGCTACCCAGATCGTGAACGGCACCGTGTTCTGTGCGGTGACCCGGGATCCGTTGCCGAGTTCGTCCGCGGCCTCCTCCGCGGAGGCATCGAGCAGACTGCGAGCACGGCGAATCAGGCGGGTCGTCTCGCCGTCGTCGAGGCGGTCGAGGACGCCGGTGATGAAATCCGCTGGCGTGGGCCGACTTCCGCGTAGGCGAGCATGAGCGGCCTGACCGGCCGCGAGCGCCACCGCGACCGCGCCGAGGACGCCCTCCGGATGCAGATGCGTCACCTGCGCCGACCGCGCCGCTTCGGCGGCGATCTTTTCCGGATCGTCGGCGTAGAAGGCGCCCAGCGGAGCGACGCGCATGGCCGCACCGTTTCCACAGGATCCCTGGTTGTCGTACACGGCTCCGGCCGCCTCCCGCCAGTGCACGCCGTCGCGGATCCGGCGCAAGGTACCGACCGCCAGGAAGCCGTAGTCACGGCTCGGGTCGAATCGGCGCGCGAAGGCGGCGGCGAGCCGATCCTGGTCGATCCCACCGCGACCGATGAGTTCGGCAACCACGGTGCAGGCCATTTCGGTGTCGTCGGTCCACCCGCACTGCCGGGCCGGGAGATTGCCGGCCCGAAGATCCGGAATCGACCGGCCCATGATGGGAAATTCCGCTCCCAGCGCGTCTCCCACGGACAGTCCGTCGAGTGAATCGAGCATCAACTCAACATGCATCGCGTCTGAGGGTAGCCACCGAAACGGCGGTGCATACGAATGCGCAGGCTGGGCCGTGCCTGAACCGAGCGCTGCCGGCGGAACGCCCAGCTGGGCGAGATGGGTGAATTCGCTGCCGTCGGGCGCCACGGGAACAATTGCATGTTCATACTTAGATATGCGCATCAAGATATGTATGTGTCGATCACGTGGGGGGAGGCACTCGCCGCGTCCTTGGGCCTGCTCGCGGCGCGGGATCGGCGCGATAGCGATGACCAAGCGCGGGTTGACCCGGGATCGTCTGGCCGACATCGCTCACGATTACGTCTCGGAGAACGGTCTGGACGCGCTCACGATGCGACGGCTGGCGGCCGCGGCGGGGGTGACGCCGGGTGCGTTGTACAAGCATTTACGGGACCGGAAGGATCTCCAGCGTGCGATGGCCGACACCATTTTCCGGGCCGTCGACCTGTCGGATATCGACCTCGGCAACCCCGATGTCGCTCAGACGATGATCTGCTGTCGGCGTATTCGTGGGGCGATACTTCGTTTCCGTGAGGGAGGGCGCGTCGTCGCGGGCTCGTACTCGCCTTCGCCGGAGACCATCAGAGTCTCCAGTACGCTGACGACACTCCTCCGCGGTGTGGTTCTGCCGCAGTTCGGCGTCGGCGAGATCGTTTTGGTATTGCGTTCCTACATCACGGGTTTCGTCATCGAGGAACAGGCCTATCTCGAACTGAGCAACGCGGGCGAGTGGGATTCCCTGGTGGCGCGAATTTCGACCGGTGATCATGCTAGGCAGGAGGGCGCCGACGATGTCCTCGCGATTATGACCGGTGATCGGGATCTGAGGTTCACGGACGGATTGCGCGCTGTTCTCTACGGCAAGGTTCGAGATTCGGCGAACATCCTTGCCTCGGTGCATAACTGACCGCAGTGTCGGCTTCGGCCGAATCGACGGGCGCGGCTGCATCATGGCTGATCGGTTCAACCGGTTCGCGGTCTGTCCGGACGTCGACGCATCGGCGAAGGCGGTGCGCTTCATACGCCTCTGCGACCTGTGGGATCCCGATCGTCACCCTGGTCGGCGCGCCAGGTCTCCTACCGGGTGCAGGGTGGCAGCGCGACGGGGTGAACAGGCATCCGAGCCTTTTGTATGCCTACGGTAAAGCCGAGGTCGGGAAGATCGCGATCGGAACGCGCTACGGCGGGCGCATCGAGTCATTTGCTCCGTACCCGGGGTGAGGAGGTGGACCCGGGACAACTACGCGGTTCCTGGTCACGGGGTCGTCCGGTGGGGCGCGAAGTGGCAGGTTCCCCGTTCGTGGGAGGGGAGACGTCTGCGAAAGGGAGACGCCGTTCGCGTCCAGGTTGCGGCGCCACAGCTCTCGGTACTCGCTAAAATATTCGAAACCGACCAGTAATTCGCGTTTCTGGTTTCGTAGCGGAATCCGACGACGCGAGCGTACGCGAGGCGAAAAGATTGACGCGGCACCGGCCTGCCTCTAACCTTCGCGTGGTGAACGATGCTTACCATGCGGCGTCGGGGTGGCCGTCGCAGGTATCGCCATCTCTGCGACCGACGGCTGCCGGATCACTCCACGCTTCCCTGAACGTCGCAGTCGGCAGCGGGCTACCCAGCGCGCCTGCCCCGCACCCGCGCGACGATACGGCCGAGTAACCACCGGACAGGTGTAATTGCACCGACCGGATGTGCGACAAAGGGTATCCACCCTTTGCCCGTCGACCGGGCCACAACTTCGGAGAGGAAGGACGGCGAGTGTTCAGCCGCATCGCCATTGTGAACCGGGGAGAGGCCGCCATGCGCCTCATCCACGCGGTCCGAGACCTGGCCGCGGAAACGGCACGTTCGATCGAGACCATCGCCTTCTACACCGATGTCGATCGCAACGCGACGTTCGTGCGCGAGGCCGACATCACCTATGACCTCGGGCCGGCCTCCGCGCGACCGTACCTGGATCTGAAGGCGCTCGAACGGGCGCTGGTGGCGACCCGGGCCGACGCCGCGTGGGTCGGCTGGGGCTTCGTCGCCGAAGATCCGGCGTTCGCCGAGTTGTGCGACCAGATCGGCGTGACCTTCATCGGTCCGGATGCCGAGGCGATGCGCAAACTCGGCGACAAGATCGGCGCGAAGCTCATCGCCGAAGAGGTCGGTGTACCGGTCGCGCCGTGGAGCCGCGGCCCGGTCGAGACCGTCGACGACGCGCTCGCCTCCGCCGCCGACATCGGCTACCCGCTCATGCTGAAAGCGACCGCGGGCGGCGGCGGGCGCGGTATTCGCGTGGTCACCGACGAGGCCGAGTTGGTCGACGCCTACGAACGCACCCGGCAGGAGGCCGCCCGCGCGTTCGGCAGTGGAGTGGTGTTCCTCGAACGGCTCGTCACCGGCGCTCGCCATGTCGAGGTTCAGGTGATCGCGGACGGTCAGGGCACCGCTTGGGCGCTGGGTGTGCGCGACTGCTCGGTGCAGCGGCGCAACCAGAAGGTCATCGAGGAGTCCGCGTCACCGGTGCTGCGGCCCGAGCAGGTCGCCGAACTCAAGGCCTCGGCCGAGCGCCTGGCGGTCGCGGTCGGTTACCGCGGCGCGGCGACCGTCGAGTTCCTCTATCACCCCGGTGACGAGCTGTTCGCGTTCCTCGAGGTCAACACCCGTCTGCAGGTCGAGCACCCGATCACCGAGCAGACCACCGGTTTCGACCTGGTTCGCGCGCAACTGGCGGTGGCTTCGGGTGAACGGCTCGAGGGCGAGCCGCCCGCCGAGCGTGGGCACGCCATCGAAGCGCGGCTCAACGCCGAGGACCCCGACCGCGACTTCGCTCCCGCGCCGGGCCGGATCGCCCGCTTGGACCTGCCCGCGGGGCCGGGTATTCGGGTCGACACCGGTGTCAGCGAAGGCGATGTCATCCCCGCCGATTTCGATTCGATGATCGCCAAGATCATCGCTTACGGCCGCGACCGGTCCGAGGCGCTGGGCAGGTTGCGCCGGGCCGTCGGGCAGACCCGGGTGATCATCGAGGGCGGCGCTACGAACAAGAGTTTCGTCCTCGAACTGCTGGACCAGCCCGAGGTGATCGACGCGAGCGCCGACACCGGCTGGATCGACCGGGTGCGCGGACAGGGTCGCCTCGTCTCGCACCGCAACTCCGCCGTCGCGCTCGCGGCCGCCGCCATCGACGCCTACGAGGAAGAGGAACGGGCCGAGCGGAACCGCCTGCTGTCCACCGCCGCGGGCGGTCGTCCCCTGGTGCAGCACCACGCGGGTCGACCGCTCGACCTCAAATTGCGCGGAGTCGGCTATCGCGTGCGCGTGGCCCGTACCGGCGCGCATCGTTTCCGCATCGGCATCGAGGCGGGCGAGGACATCCGCACCGCCGATGTCGACTTGGTCCGCTATGACCGGCATTCCGGCCAGATCGTGGTCAACGGCACCGCCTTCCGCGTCACCGCGGGCACGCACGGGCCGATCCACGTGGTCGACGTCGATGGTGTGACCCATCGGGTGAGCCGGGACGAGGGCGGCGTCGTCCGCTCACCCGCACCCGCGCTCGTGGTCGCCACACCGCTGCAGGTCGGCGACGAGGTCGAGGCCAACGCGCCGCTGCTGGTGCTGGAGAGCATGAAGATGGAGACGGTGCTGCGCGCACCGTTCAAGGCGCGACTGAAGGAATGCGCCGTCTCGGTCGGTACCCAGGTGGAGACCGGGGCGCCGCTGCTGCGGCTGGAGCGCCTGGTCGACGACGCGGTCGAGGAGACCGCGGCCGTCGGGTCGGTCGAACTGGACCTGCCTGCCGGGGACGCGCAGGCTCATCCGCACGAGCGGATCGTCCGACGGTCGCAGGACCTGCGCGGCCTGCTGCTCGGTTTCGACGTCGATCCGCACGACGACCGCCGGGTGCTGACGGATTACCTCGATGCCCGCCGTGTCGCCGTCGCGGACGACCGCAGGCCGCTGGCGGAGGAACTCGAGCTCATCGACGTGTTCACCGACCTCGCCGAGTTGAGCCACAACCGGCCGTCGGGTGAGGACGCCCAAGGGCATGTCCACAGTGCCCGCGAGTACTTCCACACCTACCTGCAGAGCCTGGACGTCGAACGGGCCGGACTGCCGGAATCGTTCAAGAGCAAGCTCGCGCGGGCGCTCGGCCACTACGGCGTGTCCGATTTGGAGCGTACCCCCGAGCTCGAGGCCGCGGTCTTCCGGATCTTCCTCGCCCAGCAACGCACCGACACCGTCGCGGTCGTGACGGCACTGCTGCGGGAGTGGCTGGGCGAGCGGATGCCCGATCGAGCCCTGCGCGAACCGGTCGGTCTGGCACTGGAACGGCTGGTCGCCGCGACCCAGGTGCACTTCCCCGTCGTCGCCGATCTCGCTCGCGGTCTGGTGTTCGGCTGGTACGGCCAGCCGTTGCTGCGGCGTAATCGCGCCCGCGTGTACACCAATGTCCGCCGGTCCCTGCGGTACCTGGACACCCATCCCGACGCGTCCGATCGCGCGGAGCGTATCTCCGACATGGTCCGCAGCACCGAACCGCTGGTGCGGTTGCTGGGCCAGCGGCTGGTGCGCGGCAGCGACGACAACACGGCGATGCTCGAGGTGCTGACCCGCCGGTACTACGGCAACAAGGGGCTCACCGGCGTCCGCACCCACGACGTCGACGGATGCCGCTACCTGATCGCCGACCGCGACGGTGCGAGCCTGGTGTCCGCCGCGGTGCGCTTCGACGCGCTCGGCGCCGCGGTGCGCGGGCTGGCCGAACTGACCGGCGACGCGGTGTCGATCGACGCCGACATCTACCTCAGCTGGGAGAAGCAGCCCGCCGACTTCGACGCCATGGCCGCGGCTCTGCACTCGGTGCTCAGTGCGCAGCCGCTGCCGAAGCAGGTGCACCGGATCACCGCGACGGTCGCGGGCAGCAACGGCGCGGTCATGCATCACCACTTCACCTTCCGCCCGTCGGCCACCGGCCCGGCCGAGGAACGACTGATCCGCGGCCTGCATCCGTACATCGCGCAGCGGATGCAAATGGAGCGGCTGCGCAAGTTCGATCTGACGCGACTGCCGTCGTCCGACGACGAGGAGATCTATCTGTTCCGGTGCGTCGCGAAGGACAATCCGGCCGACGACCGGCTCATCGCGTTCGCCCAGGTGCGGGACCTGACCGCGCTGCGCGAACACGACGGACGGCTGCTCGCGCTGCCGACCGCCGAGAGCACGATCGCCACCTGCCTCGACTCGATCCGCCGGGCGCAGTCGCAGCGGCCGTCGGCGAAGCGGCTCAACACCAATCGCATCGTGATGTACGTCTGGCCGCCGCTGGATGTCACTCGCGCCGAGCTCGAGCGGATCGGCGGCCATGTGCTGCCGACGACCGCGGGCGCCGGACTCGAGGAAATCGTGCTCATCGCGCGGGAACGCGACGCGGACACCGGCGAGTTGGCGAAGGTGGCCATCCGGATCAGTTTCGATGCCGCGGGCGGCACCGTGGTGACCTTCGGCGAGCCGTCCGACGAACCGATCGAACCGCTCGACGCCTACCGGCAGAAGGTGCTGCGCGCCGCGGGCCGCAATGCGGTGTACCCCTACGAATTGACCGGCCTGCTCGGCGATTTCACCGAATACGACCTCGACAGCGACCACACGCTCGTCCCGGTCGACCGGCCGAAGGGGCGCAACACCGCCGCGATCGTCGCCGGCGTCATCACCACGGCCACCCCGAAACACCCGGAGGGTGTCACGCGGGTGGTGCTGCTCGGTGACCCGACGAAAGCATTGGGCGCGCTGTCGGAACCGGAGTGCAGGCGGGTGATCGCCGCACTGGACCTGGCCGAGCGCCTGGAGGTGCCGCTGGAGTGGTACGCGCTGTCGGCGGGCGCTCGCATCTCGATGGAATCGGGCACCGAGAACATGGACTGGGTGGCGGCCGCGCTCAAGCGGATCGTCGAATTCACCCAGGCGGGCCGCGAGATCAACATCGTGGTCGCGGGCATCAATGTCGGAGCCCAGCCGTACTGGAACGCCGAGGCGACCATGCTCATGCACACCAAGGGCATCCTGGTGATGACGCCGGATTCGGCCATGGTGCTCACCGGTAAGCAGGCGCTGGACTTCTCCGGCGGCGTGTCGGCCGAGGACAACTTCGGCATCGGCGGCTACGACCGTGTCATGGGTCCGAACGGACAGGCGCAGTACTGGGCGCCGAACCTGGCCGCGGCGCGCGACATCCTGATGGCGCACTACGACCACACCTACATCGTCCCTGGTGAGCAGGCGCCGCGGCGGTCGCAGACGAGCGATCCCATCGATCGCGACATCTCCGATTTCCCGCACGTCCTGGCGGGCAGCGACTTCGCCACCGTCGGCGAGATCTTCTCCGCCACCGCGAATCCGGACCGGAAGAAGCCGTTCGACATCCGCACGGTGATGCGCGCGGTCGCCGACCAGGACCACCCCGTGCTGGAGCGCTGGGCGGGCATGGCCGACGCCGAGACCGCCGTCGTGCAGGACGCGCATCTGGGCGGAATCCCGGTGTGCCTGCTGGGCATCGAGTCCAGGGGCGTGCCGCGGCACGGTTTTCCGCCCACCGACGGCCCGGACACCTACACCGCGGGCACGCTGTTCCCCCGGTCGTCGAAGAAGGCCGCGCGGGCGATCAACGCCGCGAGCGGCAACCGTCCGCTGGTGGTGCTGGCGAACCTGTCGGGCTTCGACGGGTCGCCGGAGTCGATGCGCAAGTTGCAGTTGGAGTACGGCGCCGAGATCGGCCGTGCGATCGTCAACTTCGACGGTCCGATCGTGTTCTGCGTGATCTCCCGCTATCACGGTGGCGCGTTCGTCGTCTTCTCGAAGGCGTTGAACCCGAACATGACCGTCTTGGCGCTGGAAGGCTCGTTCGCCTCGGTGCTCGGCGGCGCGCCCGCCGCGGCGGCGGTGTTCTCCGGTGACGTCGCCACCCGCACCACGGCGGACCCGCGGGTGCAGCAGCTGGAGGTGCGCGTCGCCAACGCGGCCGGTACCGATCGCGCCACTCTGAGCGCCGAACTGGACGAACTGCGCTCCTCGGTGCGCGCGGAGAAACTCGGTGAAGTGGCCGCGGAGTTCGACCGCATCCACAATATCCAGCGCGCGGTCGAAGTCGGCTCTGTCGATGCGGTCATCCGCGCCGATGAACTGCGGCTTCGCGTCATCGAAGCCATCCAGGAGCGCCTGGACGGCTGACGGCGGGCGGGCTGCGTCCTCGGCGGGCGGCGGCTGGACGGTCGGTTGTGCTCGATAGCGGCACAATCCGATCGGCAGTCGTCGCCCGCCCTCGTGTGCGAGCTCGGCTACGCGCCCATGGCTCCCCGTGGCGCACCGTGAATCGGTAGCGTTGACGGTCCGTCGATCGCGGTGGCGGTGCCCGTCTATCGCCGGTTTCGGGGGTGCCGCGCAAAGCTCGCCGGTCTGGTGACGATCACCGGCACCTGCGCCCCGTGTAGTACGGCTCTACTGACCGAACCGAGCGGCATCGCGGAGAAGTCGTCGTGCCCGCGGCTGCCGACGACGATCGACCGCGCTTTCTCGCCCGCCTCGAGCAGTCGCCTGGCGGGGTGGTCCTCGACCACGACACGCCGAACCGTCACCTCCGGATACGCCTCGCTGTACCCTGCCAAACTCCGGTCGAGCAATCCCTCGCCACCCTCCCGCGATTCGATGAGCGAGCCGGGGAAGCCGGACAACGCGTGGACCGCAACGAGATCGGCGCCGCGAAACGCCGCTTCGTCGAAAGCCAAGGAGACGGCTGCCGCGCTGCTCGTGGAGGCGTCGACGCCGACGACGACAGGCCCGTCGCCGTGCTCGACGCCACGGGGAACGACGGCAACGGGGCATCCCGCCTGCCGCGCCAGCGCGGTGCTCAGCGATCCCAGCATCGCGCGGCTGAACGCGCCGAGGTCATGGGCGCCGACCACGAGCAGCCGCGCGGTCTCGGATCGGCGGCGCAGAACCGGAACGGGGGCGGCGTTGGTCAACTCCGCGGTCACGTCGATCCGATGGATCGGAGCGGATTCGGCGATGGCCGTGGCGTACGCGATCTCCAACGCGTCCGGGCCGCCCCACCGATAGCTGCCGGGGGCGGACGGCCCGAACTCGACGCCGGAACCGTGGTCGCCGAGGCCGCCGGTCAGATAGACGAGGTGCAGCGGTGCGTGGCGGTGGGCGGCGTCGATGGCGGCCCAGCGCACAGCGGCAAGCGCCACCTCGGAACCGTCGACACCCGCGAGGATCGGAGCCTTGCTCGAAGTGAACATGGGTTCTCCTCCGGTTCGCATGCGGGGGCCGTTGTCGGGCCGGGTCGAGATCGTGGCGGCGTACCTGCGAGTGTCCGTCTCCTCGGCGAGGCGGCAGTAGAGCAACCGGTAGCCAGCGGCGAAGGACCTAGGTCCCGCTCTTGCACCCGGCCGGGAGCCGCCTTCCCCGCGGCGACCGCTGCGGCGAAGTCGCGGAGCACGATGGTGCGTTCGAGCCTCGGCGACGGGTGATACATCCGTTGGCCTCGCGGAATCAAGGGGGTGCCGGGGCAGACGGGTACGGGCGCGACTACGGGAAACGGGTAGTCGGCTACTCGCGTCGGCAGGTCGAGGAGAGCGAAGGCTCGACTGCATCCTCGGGAGCATGCCTGTCTCGGGGGAGGTGATCATGAGAAACGATTCGCGAGTATTCCTTGTCGCGGCGGCCGTAGCGGGACTGCTCGGCGCGGTGTCGGTACCGGTCGCGGCACCGGAGCCGGTTACCACCGTGCCCAACCCGTCGCCGGTCACGTCGCAACCCGCTTGGCCGAACAGCACGCCCACGGATGACTGGCTGCCCAAGACTACGCGGTCCGATTGGACGACCACCCCGACGACACCGGAGCCCACGACGGGGAAACGGGAGCCCAAAACCACGACTGAACCGGAGCTCACAACCACGACGACAAGGCCGGAACCGACAACCACGACGAATCCGGAACCGACAACCACGACGACAAAGCCGGAGTCCACAACCACGACGCAACCGAGTCCGACGACGACCACGACGACGAAACCGGTCGGGACAACCGCGCCGCCACCGAGTTCCGGTCCGTCCCCTGTACCGACCGAGAGTTCGGCCGTGCTTCCCGCACCCGTTCTCACCGCGCCGGCCACTGCCGAACGCGGCACTGTGATCACTGTGCACGGCGAACGCTGGCCCTGCGACCTGGTGCGGGTGCTTCCGGACTGGTCCGCGGCGGTGACCGCCCAGGCTCAGGGCGGTTCGTTCGATGCTCGCGTCGATGTGCCACAGGGAGCCGCACTGGGTCTGCACTCCATCCCCGCCGCCTGTTCGGGAACCTCTCAGCGCATTGTCGCGAAGACATCCGTGGAGATATCACCCGCGCGGCTCGTCCCCACATCCAACGGACCCGGAAACCCGGAACGGCCCGGCGAGCCTCCGCTTCCTCCGGGACAAGCCGATGCGGGCAACCCGGACACCGGCCCCGTCGGCATAGTGGGCCTCGGAGGGTTCCTCCTTGCCCTCGGTGCCGCGGCGCTGGTCATACGGGGTCGCGGGAAACGCCCGGGCGGCGCGTCGCACGACGAGGATCCGCATCTACCACAGGTAGAGGTGCGTGTGGTCGCGGACGTCCCCCCATCCATCCACGTTCGCCAGGTCGCCCGCGCTCCCGACGTCCGGGTGCGGCTGCGGGCCTGCGAGCCATGGCTGAGCGTCAAGGAGGTATTCGGATGACAAGTCCAGCGTTGATCAGGGCTCGGACAGTGCTGTTCCAGAACGCTCCGCACGATGTCGGTGTGGGCGAGTTGGCCGAGTGCCTGCACGAAAGGGGCGCCGAACACCTGGCACTGCGCCGGGCGCCGGGCGTGGCCGCGCTACTGGAGTCGGCGGCGCTGCGCGAGGTGGCCGAGACGATAGATGGGCTGCTCGAGGTCGACTTGGGCACTGTCGCGATCGAGGGTTGGCGCCGTTACGACCGGCTACGCATGGCGGCGATGCGTACAAGTGCGGGCGGAGCCGAGCAGGTGACGCTGTTCGAACACGAGATCACCCAGACCTACCATCCGTGCCTGGACGTCACCATCGACGGAAATACGGTGGGGGAGTTCACGATCGAGCTCTGTGTCGCGCTGCTGCTCCAGCCGCTCGCCGCCACGGTTCGCAACGGCATGCTGTCGGCGCTCGGCCCCGGCGATTGCACCGTGACGGTATCGATCGGCGCGCCGGAGCTCGGGCCGATCATGAAACGCCAACGCACGCTGCACACGGCGACCATGATCGACCTCCGATGGCCCATCCCGCTCGTCGAGCAGCCCGGAGCCTCGTCCGTCGATCGCGTGCACCGGGTGCGTCCGCCGCAATCGCGGTGGACCGGTGGATGATGGAAAAGTGTGGGCGTCAGGGCATGTCGCCGCCTGGGCCTTCACCGGCCGGGCCGTGCTCTCATTCCGTCGAGCCGGAAGCGCGGCGAGAGCTGTCGGTCGTGCAGCTGACATGGGTGGACGGCTTGGGGCCGACCATCAGGCCGGTGGATGCCAGCTCGGTGTTGAGCCGGTCGAGCGCGATGCCCGGCTCGACCACGGCGGTGGCGGCGGCACGGTCCACCGACACCGCACGCGTGCAGTATTTGCTCCGGTCCATGACGATCGCCGCGTTGCGGCATTGCCCGGCCAGGCTCGTGCCGCCACCACGCGACACCACCGGCACGTCGTGCGCGCGACAGACGGCGACCGCCGTGGCCGCGTCCTCCGGTGTGCGCGGCACGACCACCCCGAGCGGGACGGCGCGATAGTTGGACGCATCCGTCGAGTACGTCGCGCGGCTTCCTGAATCGAATCGAACCTCGCCGTCGATCCGCTCGGTGAGGTCCGCGCGCAGTGCCTCCAACGGCCATTGGGAACGACCGGAAGCGCTGTGACGGCCGGGCAATTGAAGCGAACGCGCCATTTCGGGCACATCCTCTCGACGACGGCAGGTGAGCATCGGAACAGACGAGAACACCGCGCGGATGCCCGTCCGGTCGCCGCGTATGCCTCGGGTTGAGGGCTGCCGGCCGGGGTAATCGGCCCCGGAGACGACACCTCGAAGGCGGACAGGAGAACGACATGGCTGACCAGGTCGCCGACTATGTCTTGCGACGACTCCGTGACTGGGGCGTGCAGCAGGTGTTCGGCTATCCGGGCGACGGCATCAACGGCTTGATCGCCGCGTTCGGGCGGGCCGACAACAAACCCGCCTTCATTCAGGCGCGCCACGAGGAGATGGCCGCGTTCCAGGCGGTCGGCTACGCGAAGTTCAGCGGCGAGGTCGGCGTCTGCACTGCCACGTCGGGTCCGGGAGCGATCCATCTGCTCAACGGCCTCTACGACGCGAAACTCGATCACGTGCCGGTCGTGGCGATCGTCGGGCAGACCGCGCGCAGCGCGATGGGCGGCAGCTATCAGCAGGAAGTCGATCTGCAGAGCCTGTTCAAGGATGTCGCTTCGGACTACTTGGTCGAGGTGAACGTTCCCGATCAATTGCCCAACGCGCTCGACCGCGCGTTCCGTGTCGCGACCACCCGCCGGGCCCCCACGGCGCTGATCATCCCCTCCGATCTGCAGGAGGAGCGCTATCAGCCGCCCGAGCACGCGTTCAAGCAAGTGCCATCCAGCCCGCCCTCGGCACTGCATGCCACGGTCACCGCGGATCGCGCCGGCATAGAACGAGCCGCCGAGATCATCGACGCCGGGTCGCGGGTGGCGATCCTCGTCGGGCAAGGCGCCCGGGACGCCGCCGAGCAGGTGATGGAGCTGGCCGAGATCACCGGAGCCGGGGTGGCCAAAGCCCTGCTCGGCAAGGATGTGCTGCCGGACGACCTGCCGTACGTGACCGGATCCATCGGGCTCCTGGGTACCCGGCCCAGCTATGAACTGATGCGCGACTGCGACACCCTGTTGATCATCGGATCGAATTTCCCTTATTCGCAGTTCCTTCCGGACTTCGGCCAGGCGCGTGCGGTGCAGATCGACATCGACGGCGCCATGATCGGCATGCGATACCCCACCGAGGTCAACCTCGTCGGTGACGCGAAACGAACACTCACCGAACTGCTTCCGCTGCTGAGCCGCAAGTCCGATCGCAGCTGGCGGACGACGATCGAATCCAACGTGCGGCGCTGGTGGGACACGATCGAACGCCAGTCGCTGCTGGACGCGAAGCCGGTCAATCCCATGCGGGTGGTGTGGGAGCTGTCGCGGTACATCCCGGAGGACGCCATCGTGACCGCGGACTCCGGGTCGTCCACCAACTGGTATGCCCGCTGTCTGCGGTTCCGCGGGCGGATGCGGGGTTCGTTGTCGGGGACGCTGGCGACCATGGGGCCCGGCGTGCCGTACGCGATCGGCGCGAAGTTCGCCCACCCGGACCGGCCGGTGGTCGCTCTCGTCGGTGACGGTGCGATGCAGATGAACGGCGCGGGCGAATTGCTGACCATCAGCCGCTACCACGAGCAGTGGCGCGATCCACGGCTGGTGGTGTGCGTGTTCCACAACAACGACCTGAACCAGGTCACGTGGGAGCTGCGCTCGATGGGGGGCGCGCCGAAATTCGAGGAATCGCAGTCGCTGCCGGAGGTCTCCTACGCCGAACTCGCCCGCACGTACGGCCTGGGCGCCATCGCCGTGGACGACCCCAACGACCTCGCGCCTGCCTGGGAAGCGGCGCTGTCGGCCGAGCGGCCCACGGTGCTCGACGTCCGCTGCGATCCGGAGGTGCCGCCGATCCCACCGCACGCCACCTGGGACCAGATGAAATCCACCGCCGAAGCGGTGCTGCGCGGCGACCCCGACGCATGGCATCTCGTGGCACAAGGCGCGAAAGCCAAGGCCCAGGAATTCGTCCCCGGCCACCGCGGGTGATCTCGCCGGTAGCAGGTGAGGAGTATCGATGACTCAGGTGTCGTATCCACTCGCACCGCAGGTCACACCGACCAGGCCGTTTCCGGCGCGGACGGCTCCGAAGGGCTCGGTGTTGTGGCGGCTGGTCACCACGACGGACCCGAAGCTGCTCGGCATCATGTATCTCGTCGCCGCGACCGCCTTCTTCTTGCTCGGCGGTCTGATGGCGCTGCTCATGCGCGCGGAACTGGCACGGCCGGGCCTGCAGTTCCTCTCACCCGAGCAGTACAACCAGCTGTTCACCATCCACGGCACCGTCATGCTCCTGCTGTATGCGACTCCGACGGTGTTCGGATTCGCCAACGCGGTCCTTCCGCTGCAACTCGGAGCACCCGACGTGGCATTTCCACGGTTGAATGCCTTGAGCTTCTGGCTGTTCCTCTTCGGCGGGACGATGGTGGTCTCCGGATTCGTGACACCCGGCGGCGCGGCTGATTTCGGATGGACCGCGTATACGCCACTGAGCGACATCATCCACGCGCCCGGCCCCGGAGCCGATCTGTGGATCATGGGCTTGGTCGTATCCGGTTTGGGCACCATTCTCGGCGCGGTGAACATGATCACCACCATCGTCTGCCTGCGCGCGCCCGGCATGACGATGTTCCGCATGTCCATGTTCGGGTGGAACATCCTGGTGACCAGCGTGCTGGTGTTGCTCGCGTTCCCGATTCTCACCGCCGCCTTGATGGCGCTGGCCTACGACCGGCATCTCGGCGGGCACATCTACGACGCCGCCACCGGTGGCGTCCTGCTCTGGCAGCATCTGTTCTGGTTCTTCGGGCACCCCGAGGTCTACATCGTGGCACTGCCGTTCTTCGGGATCATCAGCGAGATCCTGCCCGTGTTCAGCCGCAAACCCCTGTTCGGCTATGGACCTCTGGTGTACGCCACCATCTCGATCGGAGTGCTGTCGGCAGCGGTATGGGCGCATCACATGTTCGCGACCGGGGCGGTGCTGATGCCCTTCTTCTCGATGATGACCTTCCTGATCGCGGTGCCGACCGGGGTGAAATTCTTCAACTGGATCGGCACCATGTGGAAGGGGAACCTGACTTTCGAGACCCCGATGCTGTTCGCCGTCGGCTTCATCGTCACTTTCTTGTTCGGCGGACTGTCCGGCGTCATCCTCGCCAGCCCGCCATTGGACTGGCAGATTCACGACACCTATTTCGTCGTAGCCCACTTCCACTACGTGTTGTTCGGCACGATCGTTTTCGCCACTTTCGGCGGAATCTACTTCTGGTTCCCCAAGATGACCGGGCGCTACATGGACGAACGCCTGGGCAGGCTGCATTTCTGGACGACATTCGTCGGCTTTCACACGACCTTTCTGGTTCAGCACTGGCTGGGCGCCGAAGGTATGCCCCGCCGGTACGCCGACTATCTGCCGACCGACGGGTTCACCGCGCTGAACGCCATCTCGACCATCGGATCGTTCATTCTGGGCGTCTCGATGGTCACGTTCGTATGGAATGCGTTCCGCAGCTACCGCTACGGCGAGGTCGTCACCGTGGACGACGCCTGGGGCGGGGGAAATTCACTCGAATGGGCCACGACCTGCCCGCCTCCCCGGCACAACTTCTACGAACTCCCCCGTATCAGATCCGAACGCCCGGCCTTCGAACTCCACTACCCACACATGCGAGAACGGATGCGCGCGGAATCGTACGTCGGCTGGGGCTCGTAGGTGGCACGAAGCCGGTGTGATCATCGCGGTTCGCCGCGATGGTCGGCCGGGGTGTAGGGGATGTTGGCGGCGCGGTTCTCATCGACCCGGATCGCGCGCCCGAGCTGCGGGAAGGCGCGCTGGGCGCAGTCGGGGCGTTCGCAGATCTTGCAGCCCGCGCCGATGGGCACCGCGGAGGTGTCGTCGTGGATGGGCAGGCCGTGGGAGTAGACGAGCTTGTCGGCGTAGGCCAGGTCACATCCCAGACCGATCGCGAAATCCCTTCTGGGAGAGAGGTATCCGGGGGTGCTCTCGTCGGTGGTTCGGGCCGGCCAGAGGTATTTGCGTCCGTCGGGCATCTCCGCGATCTGGGTACGGATTCGACCGGGCGTGGTGAAGGCTTCGTGGACGACCCACAGCGGGCAGCTGCCGCCGACCCGGGAGAAATGGAACGCGGTCGCGGATTGGCGTTTGGAGATGTTGCCCGCGCGGTCGGTGCGTACGAAGAAGAACGGGACTCCGCGTCGTCCGGGGCGTTGCAGCGTGGACAGGCGGTGGCAGACGGTCTCGAAGCCGACCTCGAACATCGCCGACAGCAGATCGATGTCGTAGCGCAGCTCTTCGGCGGCGTCCCGGAACCGGGTGTAGGGCAGGATCAGCGCCCCGGCGAAGTAGTTCGCCAACCCGACCCGCAGGAGCCCGCGCGATTCGTCAGCCATCGACTCCACCCTCGCGGTCAACGCATCGATGGTCGCGGTCTGGGTGAGAAAAGCCAGCTGCGTGGCGAGTTGAAAGGCCCGCTGACCGGCGGAGAGCCTGCGGGCGAGCGTGATACGGCGCGCTTCGGGGTCGTAGACGCGCTTGGGGCCGGGGCGGTGTGGGTCGTCGGATCTGATCGCGACCGTGATGCCGTACCGCTCGCGCAGGAGTTCGCTCAGTTGCAGGTCGAGGCCGCCGATGCCAAGACCGTGGTCGGCGAAGAGTTGTTCGGCGGCCTGGTCGAGTTCGGGGATGTGGTTGCGGTGGTCGTAAAAGAAGTCGCGCACGTCCTCGTACGGCATGGCACGACCGGGGTCGGCCGTAGGGCTTTCGATGCCCGCGGAGAATCGTTCGAGTTGTTCGGTCGCGCCACGCAGACGCCGGTGCAGGCTCACCAGGACGCGGGCGGCGGCGGGCACCCGGGAGACCAGGTCGTCGAGTTCGGCGGTGGACACCGTCGCGCTGTCGGGATCCTCGGCGAAGACGTCGTGCAGGTCGGCGAGCAGTCGCGCGTCGGTGTCGGCGGCGAAGAACCCCATGTCCAGGTCGAAGGTGGAATTCAGGCGTAGCAGCACCGGCACCGTCAGGGGCCGCTGATCGTTCTCCAGCTGGTTGACGTAGCTGACCGACAGCGCGAGCGCCTTCGCCAGGCCCGATTGCGACAAGCCGCGTTGCTCGCGCAGTGCGCGCAGCCGTCCGCCCGCATACATCTTCTGCATGCTCGCGAATGTAGCACCACGAGATTTCGCAATTTCCACAAATTTGCTGATTGCGGTACGCAAAATTCGGCATTTGTAACGGATTTCCCACGTGCACAGGCGTGTGTAGTGTGCGAAAAGAAACCCGGAAATTGATGATCTGGAGGATTCCGTCGTGAAAAACCACTTCGTCCGCACGCGCCGCTCCGCTGAGCACTTCCCCCGCGAGGAGCACCTCGCGTGGCGGATCGCCGAGGTTGCCGCGGACCCGGTGGCGGTCGCTCCGGAGACCGAGGAGATGATCGTCAACCGGATCATCGACAACGCGGCGGTCGCGGCGGCGTCGGTGACGCGTCGTCCGGTGGCCAACGCGCGCGCCCAGGCGCTGGCGCACCCGTACCAGCCGGGCGCGACCGTCTTCGGCGTCGACGGCCGATGCTCGCCGGAGTGGGCGGCCTGGGCCAACGGCGTGGCCGTGCGCGAACTGGATTTTCACGACACTTTCTTGGCCGCGGAGTACTCCCACCCCGGCGACAACATCCCGTCGATCCTGGCGGTAGCCCAGCATGCCGGACGCGGCGGGCGGGATCTGATCCGCGGGTTGGCGACCGGATACGAGATCCAGGTGGACCTGGTGCGGGCGATCTGCCTGCACGAGCACAAGCTCGACCACGTCGCCCACCTCGGCCCCTCCGCCGCCGCCGGTATCGGCACGCTGCTCGGCCTGGACACCGAGACCATCTATCAGGCCATCGGTCAGGCACTGCACACCACCACCGCCACCCGGCAATCGCGCAAGGGAGAAATCTCCAGTTGGAAGGCCTACGCACCCGCTTTCGCCGGGAAGATGGCGGTGGAAGCGGTCGATCGTGCCCTGCGCGGTGAAGGCGCGCCGTCGCCGATCTGGGAAGGGGAGGACGGCGTCATCGCCTGGCTGCTGGGCGGCCCCGACAAGGAGTATTCGGTGCCGCTGCCCGGCCCGGGTGAACCCAAGCGCGGCATACTCGACACCTACACCAAGGAGCATTCCGCCGAATACCAGAGCCAGGCGCCGATCGACCTGGCGCGCCGGTTGCGTGAGCGGATCGGCGACCTGGACCGGATCGCCTCGATCGTGCTGTACACCAGCCACCACACGCACGTGGTGATCGGCACCGGATCGGGCGATCCGCAGAAATTCGACCCGACGGCGTCCCGCGAAACCCTCGATCACTCCGTCATGTACATCTTCGCCGTCGCCCTGCAGGACGGCACCTGGCACCACGAGCGCTCCTACGCCCCCGAACGTGCGCAGCGACCCGACACCGTCGAGTTGTGGCGCAAGATCTCCACCGCCGAGGACCCGGAGTGGACCCGGCGCTATCACTCGACCGACCCGAACGAGAAGGCGTTCGGCGCCCGCGCCGAGGTCACGCTGAAGAGCGGCGAGGTGATCGTCGACGAACTCGCGGTCGCCGACGCGCACCCGCTCGGCGCGCGGCCGTTCACCCGCGACCAGTACATCGCCAAGTTCCGGACGCTGGCCGAGGGAGTGATCGACGCGGGCGAGCAGGTCCGCTTCCTCGACGTGGCCCAGCGCACCCCGCAGTTGTCCGCCGAGGAACTGGGTCAGTTGAACTTCACCGTCTCCGACGAGGTACTCGCGCGGGCGCCGAAACTGCCGAAGGGACTGTTCTGATGACCGGTCTGCTGGCCGCGGCCACGCCGGCCGCCGACAAACGCGCCGCGTTCCGCGCGGGCCTGGCCTCCGGAACGATCCAGCGTTTCCCGGGTGCGTTCAATCCGCTGGTAGCCAGGCTGATTCAAGAAATCGGCTTCGAAGGCGTGTATGTCTCCGGCGCGGTGGTCTCGGCCGATCTGGCGCTGCCGGATATCGGGCTCACCACCTCGACCGAGGTGGCGGAGCGCGGTCGGCAGATCGCGCGCGTGACCGATCTGCCGGTGCTCATCGATGCCGACACCGGCTTCGGCGAGCCGATGAGCGCCGCGCGCACGGTCTCGATGCTGGAAGACGCCGGAATCGCGGGCTGCCATCTCGAGGATCAGGTGAATCCGAAACGGTGCGGTCACCTCGACGGCAAGGCTGTGGTGCCGGTCGAGGAGATGGTGCGCAGGCTCCGGGCGGCGGTGTCCGCCCGGCGGGATCCGAATTTCGTGCTCTGCGCGCGCACCGACGCCGCCGGGATCGAAGGCATCGACGCCGCGATCGATCGGGCGGGGGCCTATGCCGAAGCGGGCGCGGACCTGATCTTCACCGAGGCGTTGCGCACCGTCGCGGATTTCGAGAAGTTCCGGGCCGCGATGCCGATTCCATTGCTGGCGAATATGACCGAGTTCGGTAAGTCCGAACTCATCCCGGCGGCGACACTGGAGCGGATCGGCTACAACGCGGTGATCTACCCGGTGTCCACCCTGCGGTTGGCGATGTTCGCGGCCGAGGCCGGGTTGCGGGAGATCTTCGAGCAGGGCACGCAATCGGGCTTGCTCGATCGAATGCAGCCCCGCTCTCGCCTGTACGAGCTTCTCCAGTACGAGCGATACAACGAATTCGATTCCGACATCTTCGATTTCACTCTGGGAAGGAACCAGTGATGAACACCGCATCGCCAAGCGATTCGATGGGGGGCGGTGGTCGGGCGACGGGTGGGCCGGAGGCCGCGGTACCGACCATAGCCAAAGGCCTGGCAGGCGTCGTCGTCGACACCACCGCCATCTCGAGGGTAGCGCCGGAAACCAACTCTCTGACCTACCGGGGCTACGCCGTACAAGACCTGGCCGCACACTGCGGTTTCGAGCAAGTGGCGTATCTGCTCTGGTACGGCGAGTTGCCCTCGGACGCCGAACTGGAGCGGTTCCAGCAGCGAGAACGCGCGGCCCGCCGGGCCGACCGGTCACTGCTGTCGCTGGTGGCCAAGTTGCCCGACACCTGCCACCCGATGGATGTGGTCCGCACCGCCATCAGCTACCTCGGCGCGGAAGACCCGGCCGAAGACGACAATTCGGCGAATGCCAACCGCGCCAAGGCTCTTCGCATGTTCGCGGTGCTGCCGACCATCGTCGCGGCCGACCATCGCCGTCGCCATGGCCTGGACCCGATCGCACCGCATTCCCATCTGGGGTACGCGGAGAACTTCCTGAACATGTGCTTCGGGACCATCCCGTCGCGCGCGTTGGTGGAAGCGTTCGAAGTGTCGTTGATCCTCTACGCCGAGCACAGCTTCAACGCCTCCACCTTCGCCGCCCGCGTCGTCACCTCCACACAGTCGGACATATACAGCGCCGTCACCGCCGCCATCGGCGCATTGAAAGGGCCCCTGCACGGCGGCGCGAACGAAGCCGTCATGCACGACATGCTGGAGATCGACGACCCCGCGCTGGCCCAGGCATGGTTGCGTAACAAGCTGGCGCGCAAGGAGAAGGTGATGGGCTTCGGCCACCGCGTCTACAAGAACGGTGACTCCCGCGTCCCCACCATGAAGAAAGCCTTCCTGGATATCGCCGCGGCGACCGACGGCCAGAAGTGGGTGCGTATATACGAGGTCCTCGAGCGCACCATGCGCGAGGCCACCGGCATCGAACCGAATCTCGACTTCCCGACCGGCCCCGCCTACTACCTGCTCGGTTTCGATATCGAGGTGTTCACCCCGATCTTCGTGATGAGCCGCATCACCGGCTGGACCGCGCACATCATCGAGCAGGGCGAATCCAACGCGTTGATCCGGCCACTGAGCGAATACGTCGGCGTCCCGCAACGGACGGTCGTCGCCTGAACTTTCCGCACTGCGGATCGTGCTCGGGTGCGATCGGCCGGGAACCGGGAGGAGTTGTCGGCTGGGCCACGGCGATCCTCCGGACCCGATCGGAGTCCGGCACCTTACTGATCTCCGCCATGGCGGCGCCGGCCTGTGTGTGACGACTGCGCGCAACGGGAATTCGATAGGGGGCAGCGGCCCTTGCGGTCCCGCCCTACACTCGACGCACACGCAAGCTCTCCACGGAGGTGATCGGCGGTTGAATCCCATGAATCCGCGCGACCAACACACCGCACGTTATGAAGCCGGTTATCAGCCGGGCGATTACCGTGATCCCGGGTACGGCCAGGATCGCGGAGACGGCCGGTCCTCCGGGTACGGCCAGGATCGCGGGTACGGCCAGGCTTCGGGATACGGGCAGGAACACGGGTACGCCCAGGAACACGGGTACGCCCAGGATCACAGATACGACCAGGCGTCCGGATACGGCCAGGACCAGGGACAGGGCGCGTATCAGCACTCCGAACGCCCGGAGAGGCAACCTCGGTCGCGGCAGGAGCCGGACGTCAATATCGGCATGTTCGTCGGCGGTGTGATCGCCGCGGCGGTGGTGACCGCGCTCGCGGCGTGGTTGTGCGCGTGGATCATCGAGATCATCGCCACCCGGGTGAGCGAGAGCGGCAAGTTCGGGGTGTGGAACCCGATGGCCCAGGATGCGTACTGGTTTGCCGTGGTGGCATTCATCTGTGCGCTGTTGGGCGGGGTGCTGTGGTATCTGCTGCGCCTGGGCACTCCGTCGCCGGAGTTGTTCTTCGGCTGGATCGTGGGCATTCTGACCGCCGCGGCGGTGATCATTCCTGTGGCACTGTCCAGCGACCTCTGGGTCGGCATCTCCACCGGGATCGAACATTTGGTGATCGGGCTCCCGATCCTCAGCCTCGTGCGCATGGTGGGCGCGAAGAGCATCGTGCCCCGGTGATCGACCCTGCACAATGTTTGCACGCGCGCTGCCGGAGCCGGATGGGGATGTCCAGGTCGACTATGTCCCCTACGCGGCCACGGCTTTCCCATGGGAAAGCGAAGTGTACGGTCGCTCCGAACGGGAGGCGATCGACAAAGCGCGCGTCCTGGTATCGGCAATGGCCCAGCTGTGCGGGGCCACTCGGATCGCGCTGCTCGGCTACAGTCAAGGCGCGGACGCGGCAGGTGATCTCGCGGCCGAAATCGGTACCGGACTGGGCGTGGTGCCGCCACACCGGGTCGTGCTGGTCGGGCTGATCTCCGATCCTCGTCGCTCACCCGGCGACCTTCTGATCGGGCCGCCTGTCCCGGGTGCGGGCGCGATCGGCCCTCGCGCAGGGGGTTTCGGCTGGCTCACCGCGCGGACCTACACCTTCTGCATCGCGGGTGACCTGTATTGCGCGATGCCGGACGGCGACTTCGCCGGACGCATCGCCGGCTTCTTCGTGCAACTGTCGAATCCCGATCCCGGCAACATGGGTGAATACCAAGCGGCCACCTCGCCGCTGGAGCCGGTATCCACCGCGTCGGAGAGCGTGACCGAGAGCGTTCTGTCCAGATGACGACCCGTCGCGTCCACCGCCTCGCAGGGGAGTCGGGGTAACCAAGACGCAAGTGGACCACTCTCGCCGTCATGCCCTCGTTCACTCGCCTGATCCGAGTGCACTTCTGCACCGGTATCCGGGATCCGGTGCGCCGTGACCTGGCCGCGGTCACGATGGCGTGCGCCTGTGCGGGCCTGTTCTCGACCTGGTCGAACGGCACATTGCCCGCGTAACGCGAACAAGTCGTCGAATACCTCGCCGAGACGCTGACCGCTTACCGTCGCCTGTACCGCCGAACCCCGTCCGATGATTGACGGCAGATGCCGTCAGTTCTAAATTGATGGCACTTGCCGTCAATTCGAAAGGTGTCGTCATGGCCCTGTTCAACCCGAAGACCGAGACGTTCGAGGAGTTCGATCCCGCCACGCGGGCTCGGCTGCGGTCGGTGGTCGACTTCTTCGAGCGGAAGGGCAAGCAGGCGCTCACCAGCGACGCGCACCGAGCGGAGTGGTACGAGGACTGGATGCGGTTCCTGGCGGAGAGCCGGATCATCGCCTACATGGCGACCCCGCGGGCGAGTTCGGGCGCGGATCCGGAGAAGCGCTGGGACACCGCGTTCATTTCCCGGTTCAACGAGATCACCGGCTTCTACGGATCGCAGTACTGGTATGCGTGGGGCGTCTCCACGCTCGGCCTCGCCACCATCTGGCAGAGCGCCAACGGCAAGGCGCATCTGCGTGCGGCCGAGGAACTCGACCGCGGCGGGATCATCGGGTTCGGGCTGTCGGAAAAGGACCATGGCGCCGACATCTACGCTACCGATATGCTGCTCTCTCCGGATGGCGCAGGGGGTTTCACCGCCACGGGCAGCAAGTACTACATCGGCAACGGCAACGTGGCCAGGATCGTGCCGACCATCGGCAGGCGCACCGACCTGGAGGGTTCCGACGCGTACGTCTGGTTCATCGCCGACAGCCAGCACCCGAACTACCGGCTGGTCAAGAACGTCATCCACGGGCAGAACTTCGTCTCCGCCTACGACCTGGTGGACTATCCCGTCTCGGCCGACGACGTACTCCACGTAGGCCGCAAGGCGTTCGACTCCGCGCTCGCCGCGGTCAACTGCGGCAAGTTCAACATCGGCATGGTCGCGTTGGGGATCGTGGAGCACTGTTTCTACGAGACGATCAACCACGCCGCCGCCAAGGTCTTGTTCGGGCACCCCGTCACGGACTTCCCGCAGGTGCGCCAGATCCTGAGCGACAGCTACGTGCGCATGACCGCCATGCGGCTCTACCACGAACGAGCGATCGACTACATGCGCTGCTCGACCCCGGAGGACCGCCGCTTCGTGATGTTCAACTCCATCGGCAAGATGAAGGTCACTCGCGAGGCCGAGCGCGTGTTCCGTGAACTCTCGGATGTCATCTCCGCCAGAGGATTCGAGAAGGACTCCTACTTCGCGACGGCACGCGGCACCATCGACTCGATGCCACGGCTGGAGGGCACCGCACACGTCAATATGGCCTTGACGTTGAAATTCATGCCGAACTTCTTGTTCAACCCCGCGGAACTGCCGCCGGTCCCGGTGCGACGGGATCCCGGCGACGACGAGTCGCTGTTCCGGCAACCGGGTGCGGCGGGTTTGGGCGCAGTGCGATTCGCGGATTGGCGGCCGGCGTACGAACGCTATCGGCACCTGCCCAACGTGGCATTGTTCGTCGAGCAAGCCGAGCGCTTCACTCATTTCCCCGTACAGGCACCGCCTACCCCGGCCCAACTCGAGGATCTGGACTATCAGCTCGCGGTGGGGGAATTGTTCACGCTGCTGCCTTACGGGCAGCTCATCCTGGAACAAGCCGAGATCAAAGGGGCGTCCGAGGACATTGTGGACTCGATCTTCGAGATATTCGTGCGCGACTTCTCCTCGTACGCGCTGGGAGTCTTCTCGAAAGCCTCCTCGACCACCGCTCAACAGGATTGGGCACTGAGCGTGCTGCATAAGCCGATCATCGACGTCCAGCGAACCGCGCGCCTGCACGACGAGGTGATGAGCCACGCGGGCGTGTTCGAAATGAACCCGTAGCAGGCCGCCCCCGCTGTGAGGGCGATGACCGAGCGCGCGGTTCGCCGGTGGGCGGCTCGCTGAGAATTTGTGGAGGTCGGCGTGGGCGTCGAGGTCGCGATGGTGCAGATCGCCTACTCCGACCGGGATCTGCGCTCGCTGATCCACGCCGGGCACGCCCACGTGCAGGGCAGCGACGTTTTCGGCACGCGCTATCACGCGCTCCGGCCGGATCTCTTCTTCTTCCAGCATGCGACCTACGGGTTGGATGAACCGAATCCCTCGTGGTCTTCCGACTGGTTCGGGTGAACGCCGCCACGTGCTCGATGCCCGAGGCCGCACCGGTGCAGACACCGGCCTTTTCTTGTCGTCGCCGAGGCGGTGATCGCCACAGGGCGTGCTGGGTCGGGAGGCTATCGGTGACCACGGGTGAAGGCTCGCCAGTGGGACCGCCCCGGCGACGGCACGAACTTGCGGCGGCCGATCAGTGCGCCGTGTAGGCACCGGCGTCGAGGTCCTCGATGAGGGTCGGCCCGGTAGGTGTCCAGCCCAGCAGCTCTCGCGTCGCCTCGCTGGTTGCCGAGAGGTCCATCGCGAAGAATGCGCCGATCCACCCGAAATGACCTTGGATGTCCTCCGGGGCGATGGAGGTCACGGGCAGGTCCAGTGCTCGGCCGATCGCCTCGGCGATCACGCGGCTCGGCACGCCCTCTTCGGCGACGGCGTGCAGGCGAGCTCCCGCCGGGGCCTTGCCGAGGCCGAGCGTGACCAGTCGGGCGGCGTCGGCTCGATGGACCGCGGCCCACCGGTTGGCGCCGTCGCCGGGGTAGCCGGAGAAGCCGGTCCGGCGGGCGATCGCGGCGAGGGTCGCGATGAAACCGTGGTCCCCGGCGCCGTGCACGGTTGGCGCGAAACGCAGGCTCACGGCGTGCACGTCGCGGTCGACGTACTCGAGCGCCAAGTTCTCGCTTCCTCCGCGCGGCGAGTCGGGGCCGTGGAACGGAGAAGGGTCGGCTTCCGTCGCGGGCCTGCCCTGGCTGAGGGCGGCGACGCCCGACGCGAGCAGGAAGGGGCGGCCGGTGCCGGCGAGCGCGTCGCCGATGGTCTGAACGGCGGCTCGCTCGGCCGCATTGGAGGCGGCGAGGTCGGACCAATCGTGTTTGTTCGCCAGATGAATGACGGCGTCGGCCGCCTCGGCTCCGGAGCGGATGCCGTCGAGGTCGTCCAGGTCGCCGCGGCGGACCTGGGCGCCTTTTGCCTCGAGGGCTGCGGCGGATCCGTCGGATCTGGCCAGTCCGGTGACCTCATGGCCGTCGGCGAGCAGGTCGGCGACGGTGGCCGAGCCGATCCATCCAGAGGCTCCGGTGACGAAAACATGCATGACGTGAACTCCTTCGTCCACTCCGCCGCTGAGCGGGGAGCGATCCCTGCGAGGTGATGTCTGTGACTGACGTCAGTCACAGACATCACCTTACGCCTTCATGTCAGTAGCTGTCATCACTACACTTGGCGACATGGCACGTTGGGAACCTGGGGCCGCGGAGCGGCTGCGGCAGGCCGCGCTCGAACTGTTCGCCACCCGGGGCTTCGAACAGACCACCGCCACGGAGATCGCGCAGTCCGCCGGTCTGACCGAACGCACGTTCTTCCGTCACTTCAGTGACAAGCGGGAGGTTCTCTTCCGCGGACAGGGCTTACTGGTCGAAGCGTTCGTCACCGGCGTGGACGCCGCACCCCCGGACATGTCCGCGATCGACATCGTCGCCTCCGCGCTGCAGTCCGTAGCGTCGTTCTTTCCCGACGAACGCCGGTCGGACTCCCGTACGCGACAATTCGTGATCGACCAGAACCCCGCACTACAGGAACGCGAGCGGCACAAGCTCGCAGGTCTCGCCACGACGGTCGCCGACGCCCTGCGCGCGCGAGGCGTCGACGACCTCGCCGCGAGGCTGGCGGCGGAGTCGTGCATCACGGTGTTCGGGATCGCTTTCACGCAATGGATTCGCGAAGACGAGCAGCGGTCGCTCGCCGAGATCGCAGCCGATGTGTTCGGCGAGTTGCTGGCCCTCGCCGGAAAAGCGACAGCGCATCGCGCGACGCCCGCGGATCGCGCCGCCGGGCAATCTCGAGAAACTGTCGACGTCCGCCATCGCTCATGACGCCGATGATGCTCGGCTCACTCGATCGGCCCTTCCTGCGCTCCGGCGCGGCCGACCTCATCGCGGCGCGTCGGTCGCGGTAGGCGGGGGCGGACGGGCTCGGTGACCGCGATTCGGCAATTGACATCCGCCCCATCCCGAAAGTACCTTTGCGATCAAAGCTAAATGCCTTTGGTATCAAAGGCATTGTCGAGAGCGCTCCGCCGCGCCAGGTCCGGCGGGCCCGTTCGCCGAGGAGCAGATCATGTCGGATGAGACGCACGACTCCGCGCACGTGACGCGTTGGATCCGCGACCGCGCCCGCCCCCTCGCCACGGTCGACGCCGATGGGTCGCTCATGGACTTGGCGGCGTTGGCCGACCGGGCTGACAGCACGGTCGTCGTCGGAGTCGGCGCGACGACCCGCGCGGGGCACGAACTGTCCGTGACCGCACACCGGACATTGCGACTGTTCGTGGAAACTCTGGGTTTTCGGGCGCTCGCCCTGCTCGATGACGAATCCGTCGTGGCGGCCATGGACGAATACGCGCGGACGGGTGCCGGGGACGTGCGGGCGATTCTGGGCGATGCGTGGGTGCCGTGGCGCACCGCCGAGACAATCGCTGTTCTGGAGTGGGCGCGCGAGTTCAATCGTGCGCATCCGCACGATCCGGTACGCCTGTTCGGCCTGGCTCCCGAGGCCGCCAAGCCGGCGCACTACGAGCGCGTGACAAGGTTCGTGGAAAGAGTTGCGCCGCAAAGGATCGCGGAGCTCAGATCGCACTACGACCCGATTGTGACAGCCCATCGGCTGGGCGAGCACATACAGCGCGCGAACGGCACCCACCCTGGGCGCCCATTTGCCGACCACGCCCGAGACGCGCTGACGCTGGTCGAGTCGTTGCCGGGCGCCGCAGGCGCACCCGAAGTCCTGGACGCGGCTCGCCGCATCGTGCGGTACCACGAGAACAGCACCGCCTCGGGCCGCCGTGACTTCGCCGCCGAATCCGTCGATGCCGCTCGCCGCATCGTGGACTGGCACGATCGCACCGGGCACCGGATCGTGTACTGGGAAGGAGTGTCCAACACCGCCGTCGCGCGAGAGCTCACCGTTGCCGCTATGTCACAACGGTTTCCGAACACGGGATCCCTGCTCCGTGACCGCTTCGGAACCGGTTATCTGTCGGTCGCACTCACCTTTCATCACGGCAACGTCCGCGCCGACCTGGCTGTGCCCGCTCCGGCGGAGGGCTTCGCGGACACGGTGCTCGACCAACCCGAGCTCGGCAGTTACCTGCTCGATCTGCGGACCGCACCCGCGGGCGCGGTTCGGCAATGGCTGCATCGGCCCGCGAAGCTCCGCCTCATCATCGGGACCTACCGCCCTGACCGCGACGTCGATCATCACATCGCCGGTGCCGGACTGGGCGACTGGTTCGACGTCGTCCTGCACATCCGGACCATCACCCCGACGCACTCGCTCGCCCAACCGTGACGCATGCGCCCGCCGTCGGGTCCACGACCCTCGACAAATTACGCTACTCGACTTCGATCGACGGTGGCGCCGCGCACTTCTGACGCGCTCGACGCGGTCCGAGTAGGCGGCGCGCTCTCATTCGCCGCCCTGCCCGATGTGGGGCCGCACGAGGGGCAGGTAGATGGTGTCGATGATCTCGGTGATGGTGCTGTCGGGGATGGTGGTGACGCCGCGGACAAGGTACTCGTTGCGCAGTAGATCGACCGCCACGGTCGCGATTCGCGGCGACAGTGCTTCGGGGCGGGCTTGGCCACGGGCGATGGCGCGACCGAGAATCGTCAGCCATCGGGTGACGCTGGTGTCGAACAGCTGATCTCGAACTTCGCGGAGCAGGTCCGGTTGGCTGTGCATTTCGGTGGCCAGTACGTGCAGTAGGTCTCCCTGTCGTGACGTCATTCGGTCGGCGGCGGCGCGTAGTACCGCGAGTGCGTCCGTGCGCAGGTCGCCGGTGTCGGGCACGTCGTCGGTCAGGGCGGCATCGCGGAACGCCGCGACCGCCAGTGCCGCGCGGCTGGGCCAGCGGCGATAGATCGTGGTTTTGTTGGTTCCGGCGCGGGTGGCGACTCGGTCGATGCCGAAGCCCGCGTAGCCGACCTCGGCGAGTTCTTCCGCCGCCGCTCGCAGTATCGCTTGTTCCAGCACCTCGCCACGCCGTCGCGGCGCCTTGCGGTGATCGTCCGCGCGGCTCGGCCCGTCCGGCCCACTCATTCCGTTCACTTAGAGGACTATACGTCCCTTGGTAGCGGAATCTCATGGTAGCTTGGCTCACTAATAGAGTACTGATAGTCCTCTATTTGGCGCTGAAAGGAGCACGACCATGGCCTCTGCCGTATCCGCGGATGAACTGCTGCCCGGAATTCGTCTCGGGGTGGTGCGTGGCACCACCTACGGGCTGTTCGGCCGACCCGAGGAGTTCGTGCCACAGGCGCGGGCGCTGGGCGCAGGCATCGTTCGGGTGAACATCTACTGGTCGCAGGTCGAGCCGGAACCCGGCCGGTTCGATCTGCACGTGCTGGACGCGTTGCTGGACCAACTCGCCGACGGCGACGAGGCGTGGGTGACGGTGTGCGCGGGTTCGCACTGGGCCACGCGGCGCGCCACCCGGTGGCTGCCCGCGTCGCCGGCCATCGACATCGACCGCTACCATCGCTTCGTCCGAGAGCTCGCCGCGCACCAGCCGGGCCGAATCCGTTTCTGGCAGTGCGAGATCGAGCCATGCCTGCCGTTGTTCTGGGCCGGTACGGCCGGTGACTATGTCGCTCAGCTGCGGGTCTTCCACGAGGCCGTGAAACAGGCGGACCCCGCGGCGCTGGTGGTACTCGGCGCGGCGGTGCCGGGGGCGATGCTGGGCGACGGACCGGCCGGAGCGCACACCTGGGGGCGCTTCTTCGGAGAGGTGCTGCGGGATGGAGCGGAGCATTTCGACGTTTTCGACATCCACCCCTACGGCGACCCGTACACCGTCCCGGAACTGGTGCGAGCATGCCGAGCGCAGCTGGCCGCGCACGGATGCGAAAAGCCGTTCGTCGCAAGCGAACACAGTGGGCCGCTGCCCACGGATTTCCCGGACAATCTGCCGCATCTGGCCGATGTGCTCGCGGTTCATCAGCAGCAGTTCCTCGGGAAGGCTCCTATGCCCGACACCCTCGAAGAGATCGAAGCCGCGGCGGACGCGCCGGTGGTCGAGCTCTACCAGCGCATGACCGAACTGCCGCCCACGTTGCAGATGTTCATGAACGGGTGCGCACCGGAACTGGAGGAGCACCGGCACAGGCTGGCCTGCCGGGATGTGGTGGTGCGCACGATGCTCGCGCTCGCCGAGGGTATCCGGCGCAACTTGTACTACCCGATCGCCCCCGAATGGGAGTTCTATCGCGACAGCCGTGCCGCGGGTGCGCTGATGTTCGGCAAACTCCAGCTTCTGGACAGTGCGGGCGCAACCATCGGTCGGCGGCATCCGGCCGCCGACACCTTCGAGTTGATGGCACGCCTGCTCGACGGCGCCACCCGGGTTCGGCGGATCACCGTCATCGATCGTCCCGACTTGTACTTGTTCGAAGCCGAGCGGAATCACGGTACTCCGGCGCTGGTCGTCTGGGAGCGGCGCGGCATGGCCGATCAGGATGATTCACCGAACGAATTCGTCTGTGACTGGCCATTTCTCGGGGCGCATGTAGTGGATGCCCACGGTGCTCGGGTGCCGGTCGACATCGCTGGGAGAGTGCTTCGGGTCCCGGTCTCGTCGACGCCGCTGTTCATCGACGGCGCTGTCGAGGGACAGCGGTGACTCCGGGCGCATCGGGGAACATTTTTCCTATAACCGGCGAGTCCTGCCGGTCGATAGTGAGGGCCCATTCACGAGAAGGGCTACACATGAGCGACGACGATCTTCACGACTTCGAGCGCGATTCGTTCACCTACGACGGCAAGACCCGCGCACTTTTCCGCCGAGGCGCCGGTCCCGCCGTAATCGTCATGGCGGAATTCCCGGGCATCTCACCCGAGGTGTTCGACTTCGCCCGCCGCGTAGCGGGTTTGGGGTGCACGGCGGTGGTGCCGCACCTGTACGGCAACCCGGGTCGTGATCCCAGCCCCGCCGCGCACGGGCTGGTCTCCGCGTTGGCGAACGTCGCCGGTCAGCTCGGGCCGATCTGCGTCAGCCGGGAGTTCGTGGTGCTGGCCACCGGCCGCACCTCACCGGTCGTGCACTGGCTGCGTGCGCTGGCCGAACACGAGCACCGCCGCTGCGGCGGACCGGGTGTCGGTGCCGTCGGGATGTGCTTCACCGGTGGATTCGCCCTCGCCATGGCGGTCGACGACCGTCTGATCGCGCCCGTACTGTCCCAGCCGGGGCTGCCGCTGGGTTTCACCTCGCGACAGAGATACTCCATCGACCTGTCCGCTTCGGACCTCGCCCGCGTCAAACAACGTTGCGCCGACGGACTTTCGGTCATGGGCCTGCGATTCTGCGGTGATCGACGTTCTCCGGCCGAACGATTCGACTTCCTGCGCGACCAACTCGGCGAGGCGTTCATCGCGATCGAACTAGACGACGCCGCCGCCAACCCGGACGCCGTGCTCGATCCCCACTCGGTCCTGACCGAACACCTCATCGACGAACCGGGCCAACCTACCCAGGCTGCCCTACACCGAGTACTGGATTTCCTCGGCAGTCGACTCCTGGCGGATCACCAGCCGATCGGTGAGCGCCCTTAGCGACGACTCCTGTCGTCCCGCGAGGTCGATGCGACTCCGCACCGCCTTCGGCGCGGGCCGGCGTCGATCGGACCGCATCGACGACTTCCGAATCGAAAGGAAAATCATGACAACCCCCGTCTGGGTCGCCGGTGTCGGAATGACGCCGTTCGGCAGACACCCCGGAAAGAGCGTCAACGATCTCACCCGCTGGGCCGTCACCGACGCGTTGCGGGACTGCGGTGCCTCCGCCGACGCACTCGACGCCGCGTTCTTCGGTACCGCCACGCAAGGTGCGCTCGAGGGCCAGCACATGATCGCGGGGCAGATCGCCTTGCGGGCCTCGGGTATTCAGCGCATTCCGATCGTGAACGTCGAGAACGCCTGCGCTACGGGCGCCTCCGCGTTCGCGCTCGCGGTGGATCGGATCCGGTCGGGGGCCGCCGAGGTCGCGCTGGCCGTCGGCGTGGAGCGCATGCACGTCGACGACCCCGAACGAACCATGGCGGTGTTCGACAGCGCCTACGACGTGTCCGATCCCGCCGCGCTCGAGCGCGTCCTGCTGGAGTTGGGTGGTGACGTCGACGACCACGACCTGGGGCGCCGCTCGGTCTTCATGGACATCTACGCGGCTATCGCTCGCAACCACATGCGTCTGCACGGCACGACCCAGGAACAGATCGCCGCGGTAGCGGCCAAGAATCACGACCATGCGGCCGACAACCCGCGCGCGCATTACCGCAAGCCGATGACCGTGGCGGACGTACTCGCGGGGCGGCAGCTGTCGTACCCGCTCACCGTCCCGATGTGCGCGCCGATCACCGACGGCGCGGCCGCGGTGATCGTGTGCAGCGAGGCCGGGCTCCGGCGGCTCGGCGCGCCGAAATCGGTGCAGGTTCTCGCCGCCGTCCTCGGCAGCGGAGCGGACCGCGACGCGACGACCTTCGAGGGACACCCGAGCCGTACGGTATCCGCACGCGCCTACGAACTGGCAGGAGCCGGTCCGGAGGACATCGACGTGGCCGAGGTTCACGATGCCACGGCATTCGGCGAGATCCTGCAGACCGAGTTGCTCGGCCTCGTTCCGCTCGGTGCGGGTGGACCGGCGGCGCTGCGCGGTGAGACCACGCTCGGGGGCAGGATTCCGGTGAATCCCTCCGGCGGCCTGGAATCCAAGGGGCATCCTCTCGGGGCGAGTGGGCTCGGCCAGATCTTCGAGCTCACGGAACAATTGCGCGGCAACGCCGGTCCGCGTCAGGTGGACGGGGCGCGAATCGCGCTGGCGGAGAACGGCGGTGGTTTCCACCGCGGCGAGGAAGCGGTCACTGCCGTCATCGTGCTGGGAAGGGTGTGAGACATGGCCATCATCGATTTCTTCGATCGAGGCCGGGCGATCAATCCGGCGGGCGTCGCCTACCGGACCGACGACGAGGCCTGGACTTTCGACGAAGCCGGTGCGCTGTCGTGCCGAATCGCCCATGCGCTACTGAGCGCCGGCATGCGGCGCGAATCGAAAATCGCCGTGCTGTCGCCGAACTCACCGCTGGCGTGGATCTGCGTACTCGGCGCATGGCGCGCGGGCGCGGCGTGGGTCCCGCTGAACCCGGCGCATCCGGTGAGCGAGAACATCCGGCTGTTGCGGCGCTTCGACGTGGAAGTGTTGTTCTACCACCCTGCTCTCGCCGACCAGGTAGCGGAACTGAAGACGGCAGCACCCGGGGTCGGCGTATACATCGCGTTGGCGGCAGGGACCGACGATGTGACCCTGCGGGACTGGACCGCCCAGCATCCCACCGCGCCACCACGGGTCGGCTACGCCATGGACGATGTGGTCGCAGTGGCGCCGACCGGCGGAACGACCGGTGCACCCAAGGGCGTCATGAACACGCACCGCAGTCTGTCGGCGATGGTGACCCACCAGATGATGGCGCTGGTCCATCCGGCGGGCGCACCCATCGTCAACCTGGCCGCGGCCCCGATGACGCACACGGCCGGGCTGTTCAGCCTGCAGGCCACCGCACGCGGGGGCGCAGTCGTCATCATCCCGCGCGCGACACCGGAGCGGGTCCTCGATGCCATCGAGCGGCACCGCGTCACGGATCTGTTCCTTCCGCCGACGGTGATCTACCGCTTGCTCGAGGTGCTGCGGCAGCGGACCGCCGACACCTCGTCCCTGCGCTACCTGACCTACGGCGCGGCGCCGATGTCGACCGAGAAACTCCGCGCCGGAATCGAGCGGCTCGGGCCGGTCTTTCTGGAAGGCTACGGGCAAATGGAGGCCCCCGCGGCGATCTCGTTCCTGCGGCCCGACGAGCACCTGATCGACGGACAGGTGGCGCCCGAGCACCGACTCGGTTCGTGCGGACGACCCTATCCGCTGGCCACGGTGGCGATTCTGGACGAGTCCGGGGCGGAGGTGGCCGCGGGTGTGACCGGCGAGATCTGTGTCCGGGGCGATCTCGTGATGAAGGGCTACTACAAGGATCCCGAACGCACCGCGGAGACCATTGTCGACGGATGGCTGCACACCGGCGACCTGGGGCATCGCGACGCGGAAGGCTACCTCCACATCACCGACCGGAAGAAGGACCTCATCATCTCGGGCGGTTTCAACGTCTTTCCCGGCGAGGTCGAGCAGGTGATCTGGAGCCACCCCGCCGTGCGGGATTGCGCGGTGGTCGGCGCCCCGCATCCCGACTGGGGTGAGGTCGTGACCGCTGTGGTCGAACTCGAGGCGGGGCAGAGCGTTGGCGACGCGGAGCTGATCGCCCGGTGCCGCGAGCGGCTCGGCCCGGTGCGGGCGCCCAAGGCGGTCGTCTTCGTCGACCAGCTCCCTCGCAGCGTCAATGGCAAGGTCTTGAAGAAGGAAGTGCGGGAGCGATTTTGGGCCGACCGCAGCACGAGGATCTGAGGGTCGTGCTCGTATTCCTCCAGGTTCCCAGCGCATGGAGCGTCGATCGCTGTTGCCCGGAATCGCCGACGGTCACCGATCCGTCGGTTCCACCGGCTTCCGCACCCCGTGCGCGTTGTCAGGGACGACCGTCCCGCGCCATCCCCCGATGAGCCGCATGGCGTGGTAGATCACCAGCGCGGCGACGGCGCCCAGCGTGATGCCGCCGAAGTCGAGTTCGCCTACCACCCATGTGAAGTCGGCGATGCCGATGACCAGCGGGATGGCCGCGGTGAACTGGTTGATCGGCTTGCCGAAGTCCACCCGGTTGCTCACCCAGATGTGCACGCCGAGGATTCCGACCAAGCCGTAGAGTGCCGTCGTCACGCCACCGAGCACCCCGGCCGGGATGGCGGCGATCACGGCTCCCACCTTCGGTGAAAGGCTGAGCGCGATCGCCGCGGCGCCGGCCACCCAGTACGCGGCGGTGGAGTACACCTTCGTCGCGGCCATCACGCCGATGTTCTCCGCGTACGTGGTGGTCGCCGAACCGCCGCCGCTGCCCGCCAGTACGGTCGCCAGACCGTCGGCCGCCAGCGCGCGGCCCATGCGCCGGTCGTAGTCGATACCGGTCATCGTGGTGATCGACTTGACGTGCCCGATGTTCTCGACCACGAGCACCAGAACCACCGGCAGGAACATCGGGATCACCGAGAGGTGGAAGCTCGGTGCGTGGAAGTCGGGCAGCCCCACCCAGGAAGCCTTCCCGATCGCCGCGGTGTCGACCTCGCCGCGGGCGAGCGCGAGCAGATAGCCGAGCACGACACTGGTGACGATCGCCAGCCTGCCGAGCAACCCGCGAAAGAGCACCAGACACAGGATCAGCAGGACGAGCACGACCGTCGCGGTGATCGCGTCCTTCTCGAAATTCGTCTTGGCGGTCGGCGCCAGGTTCAGCCCGATCAGGGCGACGATGGTGCCGGTGACCACCGGCGGCATCAGCGCTTCGATCCAGTGGGTGCCTGCGAAGTGCACCACCGCGCCGATGACGATCAGCACGACGCCCACCACGACGATGCCGCCCAGCGCCGCACCCATTCCGGCGGAGGCGGTGGCCGCGAGGACCGGAGCGATGATGGCGAAACTCGAACCCAGATAGCTCGGCAGCCGGTTGCGGGTGATCACCAGGAACAGCAGGGTGCCGACTCCGGAGAACAGCAGCGTCGTCGACGGCGGGAACCCGGTGAGGACCGGCACCAGGAAGGTGGCGCCGAACATCGCCACCACATGCTGCAATCCGATGCCGATCGTGCGCGGCCAGGTCAATCGCTCGCCGGGCGCGATCACCGCGCCGGTGGCGACCGGAGTCCACCGGAACATCGATCCGGTTCGCGATTCGGGCGTCGTCATGGGAGCAGTGTGCGGCATCAACGGCCGGCGCGCTGTGCCGGACTCCCTCGGCCGAGATGTCGCGTGCTGTCGTGCCGCGCGTCGACCTCGTCCTGTGCCCCGTAGGCGTGGGCGCCGGACGGTGCCGAAGTCGTCGCCCACGCCTTCGCGGTGTAGCCCGGCTGCACCAGCCAGGCGGGGGTGCGGGCGTAACCGACGCCGGACGACGTTCCGGTGGCCAGCAGGTCGCCGGTGCCGAGACCGGCTTCGCGTACTCGACCTGGGCCCTGCACGAGCGTGTCTAAAAGGTCCGTCCGGCGTCGGACGCGCCGGTGGTGCCGTTGCCCAGCACTGTGAATCCAGTGCCGGTGAGCAGGCGCTCGTCGAGAAGGTTTCTCGTGTCGACGATTACGGGTCGGTCGACGTCGGTCGCGAGTTCGGCCCAGTCGAGCGAACGGAATTCGGGCCACTCGGTGAGGATCACCAGCGCGCCGGCGTCTTTCGCCACCAGGTAGGGGTCGTCCACCACGCGGATGCCGTCCAGACCCGGGGTGCCCGCCGGCACACACGGGTCGTAAGCGGTGACCACGGCGCTGTGCCGGGTCAGCTGCCGCGCGACCGCGACGGCGGGGGAGTCGCGCAGGTCGCCGGTTCCGGCTTTGAACGCGAGGCCGAGCACGCCGATCCGGGTCCCGGCCAGCGAGCCGTCGACCGAATCGGTGACCGCGCGGCGGATCTTGCGCAGCACCATCGCCTGCTGACGGTCGTTGGCCTGCAAGGCATTGCGAACCATGGCGAAGTCCACACCCCGAGCTTCCGCGGCACGCAGGAGCGCGCGCGTGTCCTTGGGCAGGCACGAGCCGCCCCAGCCGGGGCCGGGAGCGAGGAAGGCGGGACCGATCCGGTCGTCCATCCCCATCGCGCCGGTGACCTTGGTGATGTCGGCGCCGACTCGTTCGCACAGTTCGGCCAGTGTGTTGACGAACGAGAGCTTCACCGCGAGAAACGCGTTGCTGGCGTACTTGGCCAGTTCGGCGCTGGCAGAGTCGGAACGCAGCACCGGTGCGCCCGTTCCGGCGTAGAGCGCCGCGACACGGTCGGCCGACTCCCGATCGTGCTCGGCCGCGCCGATGAGAACCCGGTCGGGGCGCAGGAAATCCTCGACCGCGTGGCCCTCCCGGAGGAATTCGGGGTTGCTGACCACCGCCGTGCCCGCGAGACCGGACAGGGCGGGAATCCGCGCCGCCGTCCCCACCGGGACGGTGGATTTGGTGACGAGCACACAGTCCGGCGGCAGGACGGTGGCCAACGTCCTCAGCGCGTCCTCGAGCACGCCGAGGTCGGCCGTACCGCCGGTGCCCATGGGCGTGGGAAGGCACAACAGGACCACTTCGCATTCGTGCAGCGCCTGCGCGTCCGATGTGAAGACCAGCCGATTTTCCTCCAGTCCCTCTCGAACCAGTTCCGGCAACCCGGGCTCGACGATCGCGACCGCACCCGTACGCAGCGCCGCGACTTTGGCTTCGTCGTTGTCGACGCAGATCACGTGGTGTCCGAGGTGGGCGAGGCATGCGGCGCTGGTGAGACCCACATAACCGGCGCCGACCACGCCGACGCGACTACCCATGGCGGACCCGCTGTCCGAGCAAGTCGGCCGCGACCGCGAGCACATGTTCGGGTCGCACCATGAGCAGGCCCGGATCCGGGTAGTCGGCGTGCGGGTCGCCGACCGTCCCGGCCCACAGCGCGATGTGGTGTTCCGCGTGCGGGGGCGGCCCCCACCGGTTCGGGGGCGTGGGCCCGAACAGCACTACCGACGGTGTGCCGAACGCGGTGGCGAGATGCCCGACGCCGGTGTCACCGCACACGACCAGAGCCGCGTCGGCCACCAGTGCGGCGAGTTCGGTCAGATCGGTGCGTCCCGCGTACACCGCCGAGGGCGGGAGCCCGGCCTTCTCGGCGACCGCGTTGGCCAAGCGCATTTCGTCCCTGCTCCCGGTGATCACCACTCGATGACCGTCGGCGACGAGTTCACGCGCCACTCGCGCGAAGCGTTCGGACGGCCAGCGCCGCGCGGGATACGCCGCGCCGGGATGGATCACGACCGCATTCGATTCGGGGGCGGGTCGCGGTGGGGCCGGCAGCAGCAGTGCGGTTGGATCGGCGTCGATCCCACCGTATTCCAGCAGCCGGCACCAGCGATCCACTTCGTGCACGTCGTCGCGCCACGCGGGGCCGGACAGGTCGGGAAATTCCGGATTGTGGTGGGTCAGTAGTGCATCGGGGCCTGCCGTCAGCAGATCGCGGATGCTCTCCGGTCCTTTGCCGTGCAGGTTGACCGCGAGACTCGGTGGCGCGGTGGGCCATCGAAGCGCACCAAGTCCCGCCGTCGGCAGCAGTTCGTCGACCGCGTCGATGAGGCCGACGAGGTCACGCAGCGCTTCCGGCGCCGCGAGCACCACCCGGTGGCCGGGGTGGGCGCTTCTGATCCCGCGCAAGGCGGGCACGATGGTCAGCAGGTCGCCAAGCCCGAGTGCCCGCAGCACCAGGATCGTGCGCGTCAGGGCCACGATCCCTCTTCCGAGGCGCACACGACCATCTCCCTGACTTCGCAGCCCGGCGGCTGCCGGAGCGCGAAGACCACCGCGTCGGCGACGTCCCGCGGTTGGTTGAGTTTCGCGTCGGGCGGCGGCTTGTACTGCTCGTCGCGGTCGTCGAAGAACGCCGTGTGCATCCCGCCCGGGATGAGCAGGGTCACCCCGACGCTGCCCGCCGTTTCGGCGGCGAGCGCCTTGGTGAAGCCCACGACGCCGAATTTCGAGGCGCAATAGGCGGTCGCATGACCGACCGCCTTGACGCCCAGGGTGGAAGCACACGTCACGACCGTTCCCTTGCTCTCCCGCAGCGCCGGAAGGGCGGCACGAATCACGGCGGCGGTGCCGAACAGATTGACCTGGACCACGTATTCCCATTTCTTCGTTGGCACTTGGTCCAGTGGGCCGCAGGCGTCGGTCCCCGCCGCGGTGAACACGCCGTCGATCCGGCCGCCCGTGCGCTCGATGATCTCGTGCACGGCTTGTTCGGCGGCGACGGTGTCGGCGAGATCGGCACGCACGAAGTCGACGGGTGCCTCGGGCTCCACCCGGTCGATCACATAGGGGCGGCCCCCGTTCGCACGGACGGCGGCGGTGACCGCCGCGCCGAGCCCGGAAGCGCCACCGGTGATCAGGACATTGCCGAGGGTTCGCATCGCGCTCCTTACGTTCTCGGGTCAGCCGCCGACCTGGCTCGCGGTGACCAGTTGTGTAGTCGAGTAACCGGGAACAGTGGGGATCAGCGCGATCTCGCCGCCGTAACCGCGAACGACCGCGGCCTCGGGGAGATCCACGCCGGAGTAATCGCCGCCCTTGACCCACACATCGGGGCGAAGGCGGTCCAGCAGTGCGCTCGGCGAGGATTCGTCGAACACGACGACGGCGTCGACCGAGGATAGTTCGACGAGCAGCCGGGCACGGTCACGTGCGGTGACGATCGGCCGGCGCGGCCCTTTCAGGCGCCGCACCGACGCATCGGAGTTGAGGCAGACCACCAAGGCGTCACCCATGGCGCGAGCCTGGCGCAGCAGGCTCACATGGCCGGGATGCAGCAGATCGAAACAGCCACCGGTGGCGACGAGTCGGCCGCCACGCGCCCTGATCCGCGCCGCCACCTCGAACGCCGACTCGTTCGTGTCGGTCGGGCCCGCCGTGGCCACGGCCGTGCTGTCGCACGTGGACAACGTGGCCGCGCCGCCCGCCGCGACGAACCTGGCCGCCGCGTCGACCGCGTGCGACACCGCGTCGGCGACCGTGGAGCCGCCGAACAGGGCGGCGGTCGCGGCCGAGGCGAATCGGTCACCCGCGCCGCAAGTGTCGGAACCGGGATGCCCGGCGAGACGGACGTCGGCAGGTACGGGAACCACAGTGAGCCGTTTCCCATTGGCCAGGACCGCTCCGCCCGGACCGGTGGTAACCGCGACGGAATCCGCTGCCCACTCGTCTCGCAGCACCTTCGCCAACTCGTCGGGTTCGACATATCCCGGCGCGAACTGGCGTGCCTCTTTCAGGTTCGGCGAGACCAGTTGTGCTCCCGGCGTCGGCGCGGGGCCACGCGGGTGCGGATCCCACACCACCGGTACCGACCGAGCCAGTTCGGTGAGCAGGCTCCGGATCCGGGGATGCGCGGCGACACCCCGGCCGTAGTCCGCCACGAGGATCGCCCCGGCCGCCCGCAGTGTCCTGGTAACCGCGGCGCTCACCGAGCCGCCGTCCGCGGTGCCGTCGCCGGTGTCCATTCGCAACAGCGACTGTCCCGCGGCGCGGACGCGGGCCTTGCGAACCGTCTTGCCGCGCAGCGCGATCGGAACGACTCGAACGTGCTGGTCGAGGAGCCGGGTGAGGATGCGGCCGTCGTGGTCGTCGGCGGTCGCCGTGATGAGCGAGACCTCGGCGACCGACTGCGCGGCCAGCGCGGCGGCCAGCCCGGCACCGCCCGGGCGTATCCACTGGCGTTCCACGTCCACGACGGGCACGGGAGCTTCGGGCGACAACCGCTCCGCGACGCCTTCGATGTCGACGTCCAGAATGCTGTCGCCCACCACGACCAACGGCTTCATGTCGGTACCCCCAGTGCATCGTCGAGCGCCGAGCACAGAGCGTGCACCAAGACCAGATGCACTTCCTGCACAGTGGCCGTGGTGGGCGCGTCCACGGCGACGGCGTCATCGCACAGCGCCGCGAGCGGATTGGGCGCGGGCCCGGTCATGGCCCACGTGACGACGCCGATGTCGTGCGCCGCTTTCGCCGCGGCAACCACGTTGTGGCTGGTGCCGCTGGTGGACAACAAGACGAGGATGTCGTCGGGCCTGCCGTGCGCGCGGACCTGGCGCGCGAACAGTTCGGTCTCGCCGTAGTCGTTGATGATCGCGGTACCCGCCGAGGTGTCGGCGTGCAGCGCGATCGCCGAGAACGGACGGCGCTCGTTGCGGAAGCGGCCGACCAGCTCACCGGTCAGGTGCTGGGCTTCCGCGGCGCTGCCGCCGTTACCGCAGGCGAGCAACCGTCCACCGTTGGCGAGCACGACCGCGAGTTGCCTGCCCCATCTGCGGATATCGGGTGCGAAGCAACTGGTGCGGTCCAGCGCCGCGTGCAAAGCCGCGAAATGGTCCTCGATCACCCCGCACCTCCTGTCCGCAGGCGCGTGAGGCTGCCCGCACCGAGTTCTTCCGCCACCGTGACGACCTGCTCGGGGGTGATCGAGTCGAGGCACGGATGCCCCGCCACCGGGCAGACCCGGGCTCTGCTGCCGCGGCACGGCGCGCGTTGGTCACCGAGCATGGCCACCGGCACGCCGTAGGGCGCCCACCGCTCGGCGGGCACGACCGGTGCGAACAGCGAGACCACGGGTGTCCCGACGGCCGCGGCGAGATGCGCCGGGCCGGTGTTGGGCGCCACCACGACGCTCGCGTCGCGGAGCACGGCGGCGAGTTCGGGCAGGGTCGTGGCTCCACCGAGATCGATACCGTGTCTGCCCGCGACGGCGCCGGTGAGCGGCCGGTCGGCGGGAGCGCCGGTCACGATCACCCGGTGACCGGCGCTGGTCAGTGCGGCGACGATGGCCGCGGAACGGGACGAGGACGGCTGCCGCGCCGGTACCGACGCGGCCGGATGCATGACCACGTAACCCGGTTCGCCGGTGAGCCCGCCGACCTTCGGCAACGGCTGCCGGACAGCGAGTTTCCCGTCGTCGCCGGGCGGCAGCCGGAAGCCGGCCGCCGCGGCGAGCGACAACGCCCGTTCGGCTTCGGGCGGATCGCCCTCGACGCGATGGCGCAGATCCAGCAACGAACCGGGGTAGTCCTCCGAGATCGCGCCGATCCAGGGAATACCGGCCATCCGAAGCAGCAGCGCCAGCGGCAGCGGCGACTGGTGGAAGGACGTGAGGATCAACGCGAGATCCACCTCGAGCGCGCGTATCCGCTCGACAAAGGCATCGATACCCGCCGACGTGACCGCGGGTGGCTCCAGATCGATCCACGGAGCGCGCCACGTCACGACCTGCTCCACACCCGGCAGAAGATCCGCGGCGGCTCGGCCGCGCGGCCCGGCCAGCAGCGTCACCGAATCGACCTGCGCGGCCACCGCTCGGACGCACGGCCCCGCCAGCAGCACATCGCCGAAATTGTCCATGCGGGCCACCAGCGCCCGGCCGGTCACGGCACACCCGCCATCGCCAGCCGGACGGCCTCGGTCAGATCCCGCGCCACAGTCGCTTCGCGACGCGCGCGGTGCACCTCGCCGGGAAGGGTTCTCGCAGTCGGCACCAGGATCGCGCGTGCGCCCGCGGACTGCGCGGCGGCGACGTCGGCGCCGGTGTCGCCGATGACCACACACCTGCCGACGTCGACGCCGAGATCCGCCGCGGCCTGCCGGATCAGGCCCGGCTCCGGTTTGCGGCACCCGCAGCCGTCGCCTTCGCCGTGCACGCACACCTGCCAGGTCGCGAACGGTCCGAGCAGATCCTCGACTCGGGAGTTCACCGCGGCGAGCTGTTCGGGGCTGATCAATCCTCGCGCTACGCCGGACTGGTTGCTCACGATGCCGAGCTGGATGCCCGCCGCGCGCACTTTCCGCAGCGCGTCGGCGGCTCCCGGCACCGGCTGGACCTCGGTGGGGTCGGCGAGGTAGGGGACATCGATGATGAGGGTGTCGTCGCGGTCGAACAGCAACGCCAGCGGCGAGGCGTGGGTCGCGTTCCGGTGACGCAGCTCGCCGCGCAGTCGGTGCCAGCACGCGGCCGGTGGAATCAGCGCGCTGCTCAGCGTCATCCGGCCGATCTCGCCGGGTGTTCGGGGTCCTGGTGCGATCCGGCGCGCTGCGAACGCACCGGTCAGCGCCGTCCAGATGGCCGCGAAAACGAGGGCGGGCAGTTTACGGCCCGCGACGCCGAGCGCCATGGCCAACGCGCCCGCGGCCGTAGTGAACGCGTGGCGGCGGAGAAGTCCGGCCTCTTCGCCGATCCGCTGCCGCCATCGAGCGCCGTATTTCCGCCGCAATAGGGCGTTGTCGGCGTTCCCGCGTTGTGCTCGGACGCTGGCCATCGGTCCCGATTCGCGAAGCGGGTGGCGAGTGACGCGTTGTCCGGCCGCGATGACGTAACCCGCGAGGCAGACCCGGAGTGCCAGATCGGCGTCCTCGCGGAACGCCCGCGGGAACCGTTCGTCGAAGCCACCCACCGCGATCAGCGCGGACCGGCGATAGGCCATGTCCGCCGTGATCCACCGCGCCGTGGCCAGCCGTGCGATCCCGCGTTCGGCGTCGGTCGGCCTGCGGTGCTTCGGCAGTGGAACCTCGATGCGGGCCGTGGAAGCCGCCGTGTTGTCGTCGAGATCACGCAGGTCCTCGGCCAAGCGGGCGGGCCAATCCGGCGCGGTGAGCACATCGTCATCGAGGAAAGCGATCCAGGTTCCTTCGGCATGCCGCCACCCGGCGTTCCTGGCCGCGGCGGGTCCGCGTCCGCCCGAGCGGATGACCTGAACCGAAGACACCGTCGAGGGCAACGGTAGGTCCCCGGCTCGGGGCCGATCGTCCACCACGATGATCTCCCGTGGTTTCGGTCCCGACGCCGTGTCCAGCGACTCGAGCAGCGCGCGAAGACTTTCCCGGCCCATGGTCGGGATCACGATGCTGTAGTCCACGGTGGGGCCGTTCATGGGCGACGGACCACGAATGAGCCGATGGCGAGCAGATCGATGGGTGCCGAACCGAAGCATTCGAGGGCGTCGCGCGGTGAATCGACCATCGGCCTGCCCGCCGTGTTCAGGCTGGTGTTGATCACTACCGGCAGACCCGTGTGCCGCTCGAACTCCGCCAGCATGCGTGCCAAAACCGGCTTGTCGGCGGGATCGACGGTCTGTACCCGCGCGGTGCCGTCGACATGTGTCGCGGCGGGAATCCGCTCTCGCCACTCCGGCGCGACGTCGTGCACGAACAGCATGTACGGGCTCGGCAGCGGCCCGCGTCCGAAGATCTCGGACGCCCGGTCGGCGAGCACCATCGGTCGTCGACGCCGAGATCCGCCGCGGCCTGCCGGATCAGGCCCGGCTCCGGTTTGCGGCACCCGCAGCCGTCGCCTTCGCCGTGCACGCACACCTGCCAGGTCGCGAACGGTCCGAGCAGATCCTCGACTCGGGAGTTCACCGCGGCGAGCTGTTCGGGGCTGATCAATCCTCGCGCTACGCCGGACTGGTTGCTCACGATGCCGAGCTGGATGCCCGCCGCGCGCACTTTCCGCAGCGCGTCGGCGGCTCCCGGCACCGGCTGGACCTCGGTGGGGTCGGCGAGGTAGGGGACATCGATGATGAGGGTGTCGTCGCGGTCGAACAGCAACGCCAGCGGCGAGGCGTGGGTCGCGTTCCGGTGACGCAGCTCGCCGCGCAGTCGGTGCCAGCACGCGGCCGGTGGAATCAGCGCGCTGCTCAGCGTCATCCGGCCGATCTCGCCGGGTGTTCGGGGTCCTGGTGCGATCCGGCGCGCTGCGAACGCACCGGTCAGCGCCGTCCAGATGGCCGCGAAAACGAGGGCGGGCAGTTTACGGCCCGCGACGCCGAGCGCCATGGCCAACGCGCCCGCGGCCGTAGTGAACGCGTGGCGGCGGAGAAGTCCGGCCTCTTCGCCGATCCGCTGCCGCCATCGAGCGCCGTATTTCCGCCGCAATAGGGCGTTGTCGGCGTTCCCGCGTTGTGCTCGGACGCTGGCCATCGGTCCCGATTCGCGAAGCGGGTGGCGAGTGACGCGTTGTCCGGCCGCGATGACGTAACCCGCGAGGCAGACCCGGAGTGCCAGATCGGCGTCCTCGCGGAACGCCCGCGGGAACCGTTCGTCGAAGCCACCCACCGCGATCAGCGCGGACCGGCGATAGGCCATGTCCGCCGTGATCCACCGCGCCGTGGCCAGCCGTGCGATCCCGCGTTCGGCGTCGGTCGGCCTGCGGTGCTTCGGCAGTGGAACCTCGATGCGGGCCGTGGAAGCCGCCGTGTTGTCGTCGAGATCACGCAGGTCCTCGGCCAAGCGGGCGGGCCAATCCGGCGCGGTGAGCACATCGTCATCGAGGAAAGCGATCCAGGTTCCTTCGGCATGCCGCCACCCGGCGTTCCTGGCCGCGGCGGGTCCGCGTCCGCCCGAGCGGATGACCTGAACCGAAGACACCGTCGAGGGCAACGGTAGGTCCCCGGCTCGGGGCCGATCGTCCACCACGATGATCTCCCGTGGTTTCGGTCCCGACGCCGTGTCCAGCGACTCGAGCAGCGCGCGAAGACTTTCCCGGCCCATGGTCGGGATCACGATGCTGTAGTCCACGGTGGGGCCGTTCATGGGCGACGGACCACGAATGAGCCGATGGCGAGCAGATCGATGGGTGCCGAACCGAAGCATTCGAGGGCGTCGCGCGGTGAATCGACCATCGGCCTGCCCGCCGTGTTCAGGCTGGTGTTGATCACTACCGGCAGACCCGTGTGCCGCTCGAACTCCGCCAGCATGCGTGCCAAAACCGGCTTGTCGGCGGGATCGACGGTCTGTACCCGCGCGGTGCCGTCGACATGTGTCGCGGCGGGAATCCGCTCTCGCCACTCCGGCGCGACGTCGTGCACGAACAGCATGTACGGGCTCGGCAGCGGCCCGCGTCCGAAGATCTCGGACGCCCGGTCGGCGAGCACCATCGGTGCCAGCGGCCGGAACTGTTCGCGCCCCTTCACATCGTTGAGGCGTTCGAGATTCGCCGACCGGCCGGGGTGAGCGAGCAGCGAACGGTGGCCGAGTGCGCGCGGGCCGAATTCGGACCGGCCCTGGAACCAGGCCACCACCTGGTCTTCCGCGAGCGCTTGCGCCACGTCCGCCGCGATGTCGTTGGATTTCGTGTACCGGACCTTGGCCGTGCGGAGCACGGTTTCCAGCTCGGCGTCCGTCCATTCGCGGCCGAGGTCGGCGCCCCGCATCGGGGTGACCCGCTCCCCGAACTCGGCCGCCAATTGCAGCGCGGCGCCCAGTGCGGTGCCCGCGTCGCCCGCGGCAGGCTGGACCCAGATCCGCTCGTAGGGGCCTTCGGCGTGCAGACGGCTGTTGGCCACGCAGTTCAGCGCGATGCCACCGGCCAGCGTGAGGGTTCGCTGCCGGGTCTGGCGATGCAGCCAAGAGGTCAACTCGAGCAACACGTCCTCGAGTCGTCGTTGGACGCTGGCGGCGAGGTCGGCGTGGTCTCGACCGAACTCACCGCCGATCACCGTGGGGGCGAAGTCCGACCAGTTCACGGCCTCGGTACGGAAACCACCGTCCCGGGTGGAGTACACGAGTTGGCGGAACCGATCGAGGAATCGGGGGCTGCCGTAGGAGGCCAGTGCCATGACCTTGTATTCGTCGCTGGACCGGGTGAAGCCCAGATGCTCGGTGAGGTCCTCGTACATCAATCCGAGCGAGTGCGGCAGCCGCTGTGCCGCCAGCTCCACGAACTTGCCGTCTCGATATTCCCCGGCGAGATAGGACTGGCTCTCGCCGCGTCCGTCGGCCACCAGCACCGCCGAGTCGCCGGACGGGGCCGCGAGGGCCGCGGACGCGGCGTGCGCCAGGTGATGTCGCACGAAACGCACGATGGTGGGATCGAGGCCGGGCAACGCGGCCGCGAGGAAAGCGGGCGCTCGGAACGCGTAGTCCGTTCTGGTCGCCTCGCTTTTCCGATCGAGACCGCCGAGCGAATGATCGACCAGTGCCGGGTCGTAGGAGTAGCCCACCGCGTCGAGCTGGTCGGGGCGTAATCCCGCTCGCTCCAGACACCATGCGGCGGCTTGTTCGGGCAGTTCCCATGCGGAGAAGGGCACCGGGCGCTTGCCGTGCTTGCGACGGGTGAACCGCTCTTCCTCGGCGGCCGCGACGATTTCGCCGTCCACGATCAGAGCCGCAGCAGGATCATGAAATACCGCGTTGATTCCGAGAATGCGCACGGGCCGCCTTTCTGTTCGAGACGCGGTTCGAGACGCGCGGGACCCGGTTCGCCCGCTGGCATACAAGGGGGGCGCTACCCGGTGAAGTCGCGACTAAACCGATCCGCCGTCGGGCGCCGCTCAGCGCACGGACTCTTCGGCCGACTCGGCGGTGCGCCCGGCGAACCAGTCGATCGTGCGGCGCAGTCCTTCCTTCCTGCCGATCACCGGCCACCAGCCCAATTCGCGCCGGGCCAGCGAGATGTCCGGGCAGCGCCGTTTCGGATCATCGATCGCGCTGTCGACATACGTCACGATGGAACGGCTGCCGGTTGCCGCTCGGATCTCCTCGGCGAGGCCGCGGACGGATATCTCGTGCGGATTGCCGATGTTGACCGGCCCCGGATGGTCGGTCGACGCCAGCGCGAGCAGGCCGCGCACCGTGTCTTCGACATAACACAGCGAGCGGGTCTGCTCGCCGGTTCCCGCGATGGTGAGCGGTGCGTCCGCCAACGCCTGTGCGATGAAGGTGGGCACCATCCGGCCGTCGTCGGTACGCATGCGGGGACCGTAGGTGTTGAAGATCCGGGCGATCCCGGTGTTCGCGCCACGCTCCCGGCGAAATGCCATCGTGAAAGCCTCGGCATACCGCTTCGCCTCGTCATAGACGCTGCGCGGCCCGACCGGATTCACGTGACCCCAGTAATGCTCGGGTTGCGGGTGGACACCCGGGTCGCCGTAGACCTCGCTGGTCGATGCGAGCACGAAACGAGCTCGATGCCGCTCGGCCGAATCGAGGGCGTTGGCGGTGCCGAGGGAGCCGGCTCGTAGCGTCTCGATCGGCAGTCGCAGGTAGTCCGGTGGCGACGCGGCCGACGCGAGGTGGAAGACGACATCGAAGAAGCCCATCGTCGGCAGCGGCTCGGTGACGTCGTGCTGGATGAGGTCGAATCCGGGACGGGCGAGCAGCCGGGCGACGTTGTCCGGTGTGGACGTGGCGAAGTTGTCGAGCGCGACCACGACGGTGCCCGCGTCGAGCAACTGCTCACAGAGGTGTGATCCGACGAAACCGCATCCACCGGTGACCAACGCGCGTTCGCGGGGTTCGGACATGCTGTGGCCTACCCGCGGCCGCTCGCGCGAAGACCACGATCTGTCGACGGTGACTCGGGAGCAAGCTTGCCGCTGTCGCCGGTGCCGTCGAGCGAACGGCTGTCGGTGGGCCCATGTCCGTTGCGTGCGCCCGCGCGTGCGGTCACCCGGCGGTACGCGTGGAGGGTTTCGGCGGCGATCCGATCCCATGAATAGCGCGACTCGACACGCTCGCGCCCGGCGCGGCCGTAGCGCTCCCGGACCCCTGGTGTGGTCAGCAGCTCGCCGACCGCGTCGGCCAGTTCCGCGGGCTCCCGCGGTGGAACCAGCCTGCCGGTCACACCGTCGACGACGGTATCGATGAGGCCGCCGACCGCGGTGGCCACCACGGGAACGCCGCACGCCATCGCTTCGAGTGGCGTCATCCCGAAGGGCTCGTACCACGGCGTGCACACGGCCACGTCCGCCGATCTCAGGAGCGGAGCTATCCGGGTCCTCGGCACCCGGCCCAGCATGCGCAGCCGTTCTCGTACGCCGAGTTCGTCCGCCAGGGCCAGCAGCCGCCTGCCCTCCGGGTCGTCGGCTAGCTCGGCATCGTCCGGCCCGCCGACCAAGACCAACTCGGCGTTCCGCAGTCCGGTGAGCGCGGTGATCGCGGTGTCGAAACCTTTGCGGGGCACCAACCTGCCGACGCTGATCATCCGATACTCGGCCGACTTCGGCTCTTTCGGTCCCTCGGGTGCGAACTGTTCGAGGTCCACGCCGCACGGGATCACCGAAGTCTTGGACCGGGGGACGCCAAGCCTGGCCAGTTCGAACACCTCGTCGGTGCAGGTGGCGATGATCCGGTCGGTTTGTCCGGCGATCAGCCGTTCGAGGCGTATCCGGTCGGCCGGACTGGTGTCGTTCGAGCCTTGGTGGCGGCGCTTCACCACGCCCAGCGCGTGAAAGGTCTGCACGACCGGAATGTCGGTGGGGCGTGCCCCCGACAGGGCGGCGAGTCCGGACATCCAGAAATGCGCGTGCACGACATCCGGCCGCAGGTCGCGCCAGTGCTCGCGCAGGAAAATGCCGAATTCGACCATGTGCGGCAGCAATTCGTCCTTCGGCAGCGGACGAGCGGGACCGGCCGGGACGTGGACGACGCGGTAACCCTGTTCGGCGGTGACCGTGTCGGGTGCGTCCGCCTCCTCGCGGCGCGTGTAGACGGTGACCTCGTGCCCCTGCCTGCACAGGGCGGCGGACAGCTCGGCGACATGAACGTTCTGCCCACCGGCATCGACGCCGCCCAGCACCGCGAGCGGACTGGCGTGTTCGGACACCATCGCGATCTTCATGATTCCGCCTTCTCTCTCCGGGACACTGCCTTCATTCGGTGACCTCGGCGAGCAGGGCATCCCACCGGCGCAGGAAGACCTCGAGGCCGTAGTGCTCGAGCGCGAACTGCCGTCCCGACTTGCCCGCCAGCGCCGCGAGATCGGGTTCGTGGAGGAACTCGTGGAACTTCGCGGTGAGCACCGCGACATCGGTGGAGACGGCACCGGCTTCGGGCGGCACCGCCATGACGGCCTCGGTGGTGGCGAGGGCTACCACCGGCATGGCCAGGTGCATGGCTTCGAGAAGGGACAATCCGAGCGAGGTCCAGCGCGCGGTGTGCAGGTACACCCTTCTGCGCGCCATGTCCGGATGCAATGCCGACTGCCGCAAGTCGCCGATGCCGCGGATCGGGTGCCCGGTGGACCTGTTCGCCGTGTAGTCGCCGGCTCCGATCCCGTACACATCGATCGGTCCCGCCATCGCGAAGTCGGGCAGGAGATCACTCCCGGTGATCCTTCCGCGCCGCATCGGCTCGTTGATCAACGCCACGCCATGGGGCAGTTCACCGGTGTAGCGCGCGCCGGGGTCGACGATTCCGTGCGGCACCACCCGGGTGGGCGCGCGTCCGCTGTCCCACATCAAGTCGTTGAAATGCGTGACGTGCACGAGCGGGATGTCGGCGCGATCCGCCAGCGGATGCCTGCTGGTGGCAGCACTGGGCCGCGGCGCGTTGTGCTCGACGAAGACCGCGGGAATATCGGCCCCGGGACGACGGCCGAGCCATCGTTCGGTGAGCTCGATTTCCTCCGGGCGCTGGAGCACGACCACGTCCGGCTCGGTTTCGCGCAAGTGGTCAGCGGGCACCTCCGCGGCGGACGGCCAGTCGCGGCCGCACCGTCCACGGCCCCACGGCCCGCCGCCTTCCACCACGGGCAGCAGATAACGGTGCCGCCCTCGGACGAACGACGTCGTCCACGAGCCGTGCACGTGCCACAGCAGCACCGTGAGCCGCTCGATCTTTTCGGCCATGCCGGTAGCTCTTGCCTATTGCCGCCGGATCAAACCTGGTCGGCGCGGCCTGGCAGCGAACTTGTGGCTATTGTCGATGTCCTGGGACCGCTGCGGCCGACGCGCGACCGGTTTGAACCATGGATGCCAGGCAATGGCCGCGATATGAGCGCACCCCATGCTGCCCCGTCGGCCACCGAACTCCGCGCGACCGAAACAATCGAGATCTTCGATCCCGCCAGCGGCGCCACCGTCGGCAAGGTACCCATGACGGATGCCGCCGAAATCGATCGGCAGGTTGATCTGGCGAATCGCGTGCAAACCACCTGGGCGCGAACAACGGCGGCCGAGCGGGCCGTCGCGGTCCGCGCCGGTGCTGCCCTGCTGCGCGAGCATGCCGATGAACTGGCCGAACTCAATCGGCTCGAAACCGGACGTCCACGGTCGGAGAGCAAGGAGGGGGTGCTGGCCGGTGCCGCGACGCTCGAGCAATATGCCGAACTGGGACCGTTGCACCGAGGCCGAAGTCTGCAAGGAGCTTTCGAGGCGACCGACCTGATGGTGTGGGAGCCCCGCGGCGTCGTCGTCGCGCTGACGCCGTGGAACGATCCCGTCGCGGTGTCCTGCGGTTTGCTCGGCGCGGCGTTGGTCACGGGAAACACGGTCGTGTACAAGCCGAGCGAACGCGCACCGCACACCGGAGCTCTGCTCGGCGAGTTGCTCTCCCGAGCGCTTCCCGACGGCGTTCTGCAGACGGTGCAGGGCGACGCCCGGGTCGGCGCGCTGCTCGCCGCACGTCTCGATGTGGACGTCATCGCACATGTCGGCAGCACCGCCACGGGACGGTCGATCGCGCGCAGCGTCGCCGACACCGGTGCGAAGGCGCTGCTGGAGAACGGTGGCAACGACGCGCTCGTCGTCGACGCCGGTGTGGATCCCGTCTGGGCGGCCGGGCAGGCGGCGCTCGGCGCGTTCGCGAACTCCGGCCAGATCTGCGTGTCCGTCGAGCGGATCTTCGTGCACCGGGACGTCGCGGAGGCCTTCCTGGCGGCGCTGGTGGCCGAAGCCGAGTCCTGGAACCCGGCGCCGCTGGTCGACCGTCATCATCGCGAGCAGGTCCACTCGCACGTCCGCGATGCGGTGGAGCGCGGCGCCGAGCTGCTGACGGGCGGAGTGCTGCCGGACGGCGCCGGTGCGCACTATCCGGCCACCGTGCTGGCACAGTGCGATCCGGCCATGCGGATCATGCGGGAGGAGACCTTCGGCCCGATCGCGCCGGTACGGGTGGTGGATACGTTCGAGCAGGGCATCGCCGAGGCCGCGACCGACGACTACGGGCTCGCGGCCACCGTGCTCACGCCGTCGATGGCCAACGCGCAGCACGCTTGGCGGGAACTGCCGGTGGGGACGGTGAAGATCAACTCAGTGTTCGGCGGGGCGCCCGGGGGAGCGGCGCACCCGCGGCGGGCCAGCGGGTCCGGTTTCGGTTACGGGCCGGAATTGCTGGACGAGATGACCCAGACGAAGGTCGTGCACCTACGCCCGGCCCCGGGCTAGGACGCCGCACCCCGGTCTTCGCGGTCACCGAGCGGAGAGATCGCCGTCGCGGCTGATTGACCTGGGGCGCAGCGGGTATGGGCAGAGACATGCGGGTACTTGTCACCGGGTGGCCCAGCTTCCTGCACGGGGAAGCGACGGCCGGGGACGTGTTGAGCATGAGCCGGGTGTGCGACGCGCTGGCCTCCGCCGCGATACCCCACGACACGGCCTGGAGCCCGGGGTTTCGTTCCGACGGGATGCATCTGGACGACGCGGACTCCGGGCGATATTCGCACCTGGTGTTCGTGTGCGGGCCCGCGCACGGTGAACAGGTCCGGTTCCTACACGAACGGTACGCCAACTGCCGACGCATCGCGGTGGGCGTCTCCATCCTCGATCCGGCCGATGCCGCGGTCACCGGGTTCCACCGCATCTTGCCGCGCGACGGTCCGTCCGTCGCGCGACCGGACATGGCGGTCGGGGCGTCCACGGTGAGCGTCCCCGTGGTGGGAGTCGTCTTCGCCCCGGGCCAGGCCGAGTACGGCGTGGCCAGGCGGCACCGGTCGGTGCATCGCGCGTTGCTGCGGTGGCTGCGCGAGCTCGACTGCGCGCGACTACCGCTCGACACCAGATTGACGTCCGACGATTGGCGCCTGTGCCGCACACCCGACCAGCTCGCGTCGGTGTTCGCTCGCCTGGACGCGGTGATCACCACTCGACTGCACGGCTTGGTGCTGGGCCTGCGAGCCGGGATCCCGGTCCTCGCGGTGGATCCCATCGCGGGCGGAGGGAAGGTCACCGCGCAGGCGAGGGCGCTGGACTGGCCTGCGCTGGTGTCCGCCGAGCAGACCGCCGACGCGGGCGCGTTCGACCCGTGGTGGCGCTGGTGCCTGGCACCGGCGGGGCGCGAACGGGCGCGGCGGCGGGAGTTCCCCTCGGCCGACGCCTTGACCAGCGACCTGCTCGACGAACTGCTCGCGGGACGGCCTGCGTGAGCGCGCCGACGGTGGCGAAGACCACCGTCGTCATCGCCACCCGCAACCGCGCGGCCGAACTGGCCCGCACCTTGACCGAATTGCGCGCACTGCGCCCGGCTCCCGCGATCGTGGTACTGGACAACGCTTCGGTCGACGGCACGGTCGGCGCGGCGGAGGCATTCCCGGATGTGCGCGTCGTCCGGCTGCCCCGCAATCTCGGCGCGGCGGCGCGCAACCTCGGCGTCGCACTGGCCCGCACGCCCTACGTCGCGTTCAGCGACGACGACTCGTGGTGGGCCGAGGACGCGCTGCGCGAAGCCGAGCGGGTGCTTGATGCCCATCCGCGACTCGGCCTGATCGCCGGACGCACGCTCGTCGGCGCCGACCACCGTGACGATCCCGTCAACGAACTGATGGCGAGCAGCCCGCTCGGGCATCCCCCCGGTCTGCCGGGCCCGTTGGTGCTCGGCTTCCTCGCCTGCGCGGCGATCGTCCGGAGAGAGGCGTATCTGCAGGCCGCCGGGTTCAGCCCGCTGTTGCATTTCGGCGCCGAGGAACGCCTGCTGTCACTCGATATGGCGGCGTGCGGCTGGGACCTCTGTTACGTGGCGCGAGTGCGCGCCCATCACCACCCCTCGGCGCGGCGACCGCCGCACGCGTGGCGCAGACGCGCCGAACAGCGCAACAACGCGTTGATCGCTTGGATGCGGCGGCCGTTGCGGCGGTCCGCTGCCGAGTCCGCGGGCCTGTTGCGCCGAGCGGCGCGGGACCCCGGAATGTTGCTGGCGTTCGCGGGGGTCGTTCGCCGCCTGCCGAGGGCGCTGGCGCAGCGGCGCACGCTGCCGCCGGAGGTCGAGCGCCGTGCCAGGACGCTGGAACTCGCCCATGGAAGGAAGTGACGGATGGTCACGGAACGAATGACGGTCGTCATCATGACCCGCAACCGGCGCGAACAATTGCTGCGCACCCTGGCGCACATGACCACGCTGCCCGACGCGGCGCCGATCATCCTCGTCGACAACGGGTCCACGGACGGCACCGCCGACGCGGTCGCCGCGGCGTTCCCCTCGGTAATACTCATCCGCTCGGCGGAGAACCTGGGCGCGGTGGCCAGGAATATCGCGGTCGAGCGGACGGCAACGCCGTATGTCGCGTTCTGCGACGACGACACCCGATGGCAGCCGGGCGCCTTGACCCGCGCCGCCGATGTGCTCGACCGATACCCCGGCCTCGGCTCGGTGACCGGACGATGCCTGGTCGCACCCGATCTCCGAGAAGACCCGATCACGCCGGAACTGCGCGACTCACCGGTCGTCGGGCCCGACTGGCTGCCCGGCCCCGCTCTGCTCGGCGTGATGGCCGCGCTGTCCGCCTTCCGGGTCAGCGCGTTCCGGGAGGTCGGCGGCTTCTCCCGGCGTCTGTGGTTCGCGGGCGAAGAGGAACTGCTCGCCCTCGACCTCGCGGCGCACGGCTGGTGGATGTGCTGGATGGAGGACATCCTGATCCACCACGAGCCGTCCACCACCCGTGATCCGACGCACCGTCGCAGGCTCGGCATCCGGAACACGTTGTGGACGCTGTGGTTGCGCCGCCCGGCCCGCAGCGCCGCCCGGCGGACCGCCGTCGTACTCGGATCGGCCCCGGCCGACCTGACGACCGCCGCGGCCGTCCTGGACACACTGCGTGGGATGCCGTGGGTGCTGCGCGAACGAAAAGTCCTGCCACCGCCAGTGGAGGCGGGCCTCGTTCTGCTGGAAGAATCGCAGCGCCGTTCCCCCGCGCGTCGCTATGTGGGCTGACGGTCGTCTCGGAGGGGAGGAACCTACCCGGTCGTACTATCCCGCAGCGGCGCCGACACCCCGGCGTGCTTCCCGAGCGAGGGCACGGTCGCGTTGTTCCTCGAATCGGGGAATGCGCACTTCCGTAAGGTCGTCCAAGAAGGCGGCGAGTCGTTCGCGGGCTTGCTCGCCGCGTGGCCCGAAGTCGTCGCGGTCGAGGATGTTCCACTGCCGGATGACGGGTTGGAGCACTTCTTCCAAGTGCTGGCGCAGATCGTAGATGCCGTGTTTGGCCATGAGGACGCCGTTGCGCCGGAAGTTGGGCATGCCGGTGCCCGGCATCCGGAAGTTGCGCACGATCAGGTCGATCGCTTCGATGGCCTGATCGGGCACCAGATCCAAGGCGGCGCCGCACATGCCGCGGTAGAAGATCATGTGCAGGTTCTCGTCGGCGGCGATGCGTTGCAGCATGCGGTCGGCGACCGGGTCGTCACAGACCGCCGCCGTGTTGCGATGGCTGATGCGGGTGGCCAACTCCTGGAAGGACACGTACGCCACCGAGTACAGGAACCCGCCGTCGAAGTCGGTGTCCGCTCGCTCCACCGGCGCACCGAAGCCGGTGGACATGTGCGTCATACGGTCGTTCTCCAACGCGACCGGGTCGACGCCCCGTGTGACGACCAGGTAGTCACGCAGGGCGATGCTGTGGCGGGCCTCCTCGGCGGTCCATCGTCCCACCCACGACCCCCACGCGCCATCTCGGGAAAAGCTGGCACTGATCTCGCGGTGATAGGACGGGAGGTTGTCCTCGGTGAGCAGATTCGTGATCAAGGCCGCCTTCGCCACCTCCGAGAGCCGTGATTGCCCTGGCTCCCAATCGATCCCGCCCAGCATCGCGAAGTTGTGTCCTTCGTCCCAGGGCACGTAGTCGTGGGGATGCCACTCCTTGACCATGGACAGGTGCCGGTTCAACGCGGTACCCGCGAAAGGTTCGAGCTCGGTGAGGATCTCCAGCTGTGTCAGATCACGCGCCAACGTCGTGTCCGCCTTTCTTTGCGCATTGCTTCGGAAGGGAGAGATGATCGGCCCGGCCCGGCCCGGTCGCGATCAGCGACGACCGAGGCCGGACGGATAACGCCGGGGAAGTGACGACTTTCAGGCGGTCGCCGTGTCGATGGCGCCGGTGCGGGGTGCGACGAGCGTCAGGCCGCCGTCGTAGCGGCGATACATCAGATGGCCGCGTCCCGACGGTGGGTCGGTGTAGAACAGGAACGGCAATCCGTATTCGCATACCCGTTCCACTGCTCGTGTTTCGGTGAGCGCCGGTGCCGGTCGGGGGTTGATGGTGAACAGTCCCGAACTGCCGACGATCGAGTGTGGCGTATGGACACTGTGCTGGCGCGCCATCCGCAGCCCGAACGGTCCGGCGCGGTAGACGACGGCGTCCTCGCCGGTCTCGGCATCGGTGAACAGATGCGCGTCGTAATCCATCGCGTCCAAGAGCGCCGTAGCCGCGGGCAGCGAGCCCGTCGTCAGCGCAACCGCCTTGCGGCGGACCAGTTCTCCCGGGCCGGGTGTGTCCAGCGGCCGACGGTCCGGATCCGGCCACGGCCGCGGCTCCCACGGCTTCTGCAACGCCTTGATCTGCCGTTGCAACCGGATCACCGTCGGCAACGCGTCACCACGACGATGTGCCAACGTCTGGATCCGCGCGCAGGTGTCACCGACGGACAGATTCACCTGGACGACCATCGGGCCGTCGTCGCGGTCCGGGGCCGTGATCCGCAGGCGGGCGGCGCCCGCGACAGGGAATCGCCGCAGCAGACGGCCGACCGTACCGGCGAAGCGTTCCCGCTCGAGGGCCGGTACTCGGCCGGTGGCGAACACGGCGACCTCCGGGAACGACGTCGACGACCACACCTCCGACACCAGCGACATCCCATCCTCCACTGCTCTCGCCCCACCGACTCACCTGGCAAGACTGTGCCCGCAGCGTGGGTCGTGCCCGTAGGGCCGAAAGTCCGCTACGCCGATTACTTTCAGCATCGTGAAGTCCCTCGGCGATCGGCCGTCCGTCGCGCGGGATCGTGGAGGCCGCCGATGCGACGGCCGGCCATGTGTCCGGCCGGCGGGCAGATCGAGGCGTCAGCGGAGCGTGCGGTGGTCCGCGGGCCTGCTCACTCGACGCGTCCGGCCGGTTCGCCGGAACGCGCACCGGCCGTACGCCGTGGCAGGCGTAGCGACGTGGCCGGACGGTTGTAGGCCCATTGGGCGACGGCGATGACGGCCGAGCCCAGCGAAGTGATACCTGCGAGCAGAGCCCAGTGGGTGAGTCCCGCGGTGTTGTAAGAGACCTGCCGGACTCCCGGCGCGATCAGGCTGCCGTTGCCGAACGCCCAACTCGTCACCATGCCGACCTGCCCGCCGAAGTCCGTGGAGCGGGCGAGCATGGCGCGCAGCTCGGGAGCCTTGCTGTTGACGTAGAGCACGGTGAGCAGTACCAGCGCCGCGGTCGTCACCGCGCACGCCGTCGCCGTGCGTGACAGGATCTCGGTGCGAAGCCGGAGATTCACCACCACCACGCAGACGGTGAGGACGATCGCGCCCGCGGACAGCAGTGCCAGGGCGCCGCTGATCCGCGCGGTGGGCGGCTGCGACGACGACCAGACGTTCAGGTAGGAAGTGGTCGCGGTGATCCGGCCGAAGGCATCGGCACTGGCTTTGCCGTCGGCGCCCACAGCCCTGAGCCACGGCTGGAACAGCAGGATCAGCGTGACGATACTGCCGGCCACGGCGCACAGGTAGCCCCAGTGGCCCTGCAACGCCGACAGGGATGCACGGAATTCGCCGTGCCGTCCCGGCGCCGCGCTGGGTTCTCGCTCGAGTCGAGTGTCCTTTGCTGACCACGGCGTTGGCTGCACTTCGCTCCGAACTCGAGGACAAGGGTTCGCCGTCGGGAACCCAGGTGGACAGGGCGGTCCCGACTGCGGTCGGCCTCACGCACGGTAGGCAGCAGGGTTATCCGGACGTTAGGAGCTGCCGAACGCTCGGAGAATGGTTGCGATCAACGCGATTTTGAAATCTCGGTGGGGTGCCTGGGGCGGGTGCGGAAATGGAGATCGCCTCACCCGGCCACCCCACCCTTCGCCCGGCACTTCGGCTTCCAGGTCTGTGTGAACATTCGAGCAGACGGACTGCCGCGTTCGGGAAGAGTTCGGTGCATTCTGCCGACGTCGGACAGCGGTCGGTGCAGCGCCGTTCGTCCGCATCGCAGGCGGGCGTCGAAAGATCTGTAGCACAGTCCGATTCGGTGCCGTTGCAATCTCTCCGGCAGCGGTGCCGGAATTGACCGACGACTTACCTGGAGACCACGTGTCGCCCGAATCCGTTACTAAGTCGCAACTTTCGTCGATCCACGCATCGCAACACCTCGGCGCGGTCGATGCGGAATCAGTCCACGATCTAGCGGCGCGCTGAAAAACCTTGCCGCACAATGTGAAACGGTGCATCCGGCGGTGCCGATCGGACGTGCCGAGTAGGGTTGCCGACGCCGCTCCGGCCGCCTGGCAAACGGCCGAAAGGTGATTCTGGAGCCGTAGGCGAGATACAGTACGGGCCGTGACAGAGCACCGATCGCCCATCGGCGGGGATCGCTCGCAGGATCTCGGAGTACCGCGTTCGCTGGACCTCCGCTCCGCCGACTGGTCGAGTTCCGATGAGACCCTTGCCCGGCTGTTCCAACGTGTCGAGGCGTACGCCATGGACGCGCGCGAGTGGTATTCGCGGGACGGTCTAACGAAGCGGCGGGCGAGCCTAGCCCTCACCGCGGCGATGATCGTGCTCGGCTTACTCGGAATCCTGGTGCCCCTGCTGACCACCGCCGGAGTCCACGCCATCGACCCGAGCTGGGGATACATCCTGCTCGCCTGCGCCGCCGGAAGCGCGGCATGCGACCGGTTCTTCGGTGTCTCGACGGCGTGGGCGCGCGATATCCGCAGCGCGCAGTCGATCAACGCGATGCTGTGCGACTTCCAACTCGAGTGGGCTTCGGTCTCCCGCGCGCCCGCCAATTCGAATGGGGAAATCGACCGCAGGATGGGACTGCTGCGGGATTTCTCCTACCGGGTCAACGAGGTGATCGCACACGAAACCGACAGCTGGACCGGGCAATTGCAGCTGTCGGCGCAACCGCGGATGAGCAGGCTGGACCGGAGGTAGCGCCGGCTGCCGTTGTCGTAGGCGCGTTCGTTACTGGTTCGTCGGCGCCGAGACGGGCGTCGGCGAGCAGTCCGGCCGCTCCGATCGCGGCGCAGGCGACGGTGGTCGCGAGCAAGGCCGGGCTGGTGTGCCCGGTCAGAGCGTCACCGAGCGCGACGACCGCGATCGTTCCTGGCAGCACGCCGACGACGGTGGCGACCAGGTAGGGCGCGAGCCGGACCGAGGACAGGCCGGCGCAATAGTTGATCAGTGCGAACGGCACCGGGCCGATCAGCCGCAGCGACCCCACCGCCAGCCAGCCGCGGCGGGCCAGGCGCCGGTCGACCGCGGCGACCGCCGGATGGGTCAGCAGCCGGGCCGCGACGGCCTCGCGGCCGACCACGCGCACGAGCTGAAACGCCACGACCGCGCTGACCGTGGTCGCGGCGATCGCGACGGCGACGCCGGTGACCGGACCGAACAGCAGTCCGGCGCTGAGAGTGAACGCGATCCGTGGCAGGACGATGGTCGCCGCGGCGTGCGCGGTGAAGAACACCAGCGGCAGCCATGGACCGGTTTCTTGTGCCCAACTGCGGATCTGGTCGGCACCCAGGTGCGGAACGACTGCCGCGCCGGCCACGAACACGACCGGCAGCAGCACGACGGCGATCAGCCGCGGATCACGCCACCGCGGCCCGCGGTGACCATCGGTTGCCGCTACACCAGCGGCGGGGTTGTCGACCGGCATGAGTCGATGCTCTCAGCGTGCTGTCGGGCGGGGCGCGGGCTGGAACAGTTCGACGAAGTTGCCGGAGGGGTCCTGGAGGAGCACCTGTTGCCCGCCGGGGCCGTCGACGATGTCGTTGCGGAAGGTGACGCCCGCGGCTCGCAGCCGCGTGGCCTCGGCGGCGATATCGTCGACGACCAGCTGGAGACGATTCCAGCCGCCGGGTTCCGGGGTAGCGCCATCGGGCATCGGGCGTGCCGCCGAACTCTTCGGCCCCGCCAGCAGCAACTGCAGCGGGCCGCGCACCACTGCGGCGAAGGCCGGGGAGGCGTCGAAGTCGACGGTGAAGCCGAGGTGGGTGGTGTAGAACTCGACCGCCGCGGCCACATCGTCGATGAGGTAGCGGACTCGGGCGAGTTCGATCGGTGCGGTCGTGGTCATGGCTGGATCTCCTAGTTGTTGTGTGCCGAGGACATGGCGGTGGGCATGGGCGGGAACCCGATGCGGGTGTCGAGTTCGCCGGCGAGACGACGGAACTCCGGATATGTGGCGCGGTCGGTGTCGCCGGTCGTGGCCGGATCGGGCAGGCTCCAATGCGTCGCGACGGCGCGGCCGTGGTCGCGGGGTACCTCGCGGATCTTGTCGCACAACGTGATCACGTAATCGAAGCGGCGGTCGGCGACCGCATCGAGCGCCTGCGGTCGCTGTGCACCCAGGTCGATCCCGTAGTCCTCCCGGAGCACTCGCGCCGCGTTCGGATGGATCCGCGGTTTGGGATGGCTGCCCGCGCTGGCGACCCGGACGCCGGTCACGCGGTGCCGCAGCAGTGCCTCGGCCATCGGCGACCGGGCACTGTTACCGGTGCACAGGAACAACACCGAACAGTCCTTCGGCCATGGGCGGCCGGACGGAGCCAGCGCCGGATGCAAAGCAACCGCGGCGTCACCGAATGCGGCCGCGCACCGGGACAGGTCGAGATGGTAGTAGCTGTCGCGGCCGTCGAAACTGCTGCGGCGCGCGTCGACCAACCCGGCCGACCGCAGCAGCCGTAGGTGATACGACACCAGATTCTGCGGCTCCCCGACCGCTTGCACCAGCTCCCGCACCCGGCGATCACTCGCCGCCAGCTCGGTCATCAACGCCCACCGCAGCGGATGTGCTGTCATGCGCATCAGCAGCGGAACCGGCACTCGATCCGTGGTACCCACCTCGCCCACATTACATCAAACCAATTTGATGTATATACCGATCTCTGCTCGGTCCGCAGTTCGGCTTCATTGAACCAAACAGTGTGATAAGCAGTACCGTGAAGATGACTTATCTGAACTAGTCGGTTAACTTTGTGTCATGAAATATGTTGTGGTCGTTGGTGGTACCGATGGGATCGGCCGGGCTGTCGCCCTGAAGCGGCTTGCCGTTGGAGACGCCGTCGTGGTCGTCGGGCGAGACGCCGAGAAAGGCAAGAGCCTTCTCGCGGCAGCCGAGGAGCTCGGGGCGGGCGACCGTGCGCATTTCGTGCCCGCGGATCTCAGTTCGATCGGTGCGACCCGCACCGCCGTCGACGCCATCCGAACCCGTTTCACCACGGTGGACGCCCTGGTGCTCTGTGCCAGGCACTACCGGTCCGATCGGCTGGTGACCGCGGAAGGGTTCGAATACACCTTCGCGCTGTTCTACCTGAGCCGATTCGTGCTCAGCTACGAACTGATCGACCTGCTGAACACCGCCCCGAACCCGGTCATCGTCAATGTGGCCGGTCCGGGCAGCGGAACCGGCGAGATCCGCTGGGACGACCTGGGTCTCGAGCGCGATTACCACGGCCTGCACGCGCTCGCGCAGGGCGGTCAGCTCAACGATCTGCTCGGCATCGAGTTCGCGCGCAGGCCGGTGTCGGCGCGAGTGCGATACGTGCTGGTGCATCCGGGGGTGGTGAACACCGCCCTGTCCGGCGACTACGACGCCGAGATGGCGGCCAGGATCGAAACGATGCGCCGCACCGCACGACCGATCGACGAGGCCATCCGCCCGATCCTCGCGGTACTGGATGATCCGCCGGTCGAGGCGCTGACCGCGATCGCGCAGGGACAGCCGTTGGACGTGCACGGACCCGAGTTCGACACCGCCGCGGCCGCGCGGCTGTACGGCGAGACGACGAAGCTGCTCGGACGGTTGCAGTCGGCGGCGTCGGGCATTTCCCCGGCCAGGTTGCGGCAGGTCCTCGACTCGCCCGTATTCGGTGTCGTTGCCACGATCCAGCCCGACGGCAGCATACATCAATCGGTGGTGTGGATACTGCGAGACGGGGACGATGTCCTCTTCGTCGTGGGGGAGGGCAGTCGCAAAGAGCGCAACCTGCGCCGTGACGCCCGAGTCGGCGTGCTGGTCAACCCGCCCGAGCAGCCCTACACGTACGCCGCGATACACGGTACCGCGACCCTGTCCACCGAAGGCGGTCTCGAAATACGGGATCGTTTGGCGCTGAAGTACACCGGCAAGACCTATCGCGAGCACAATCCGGAAGCCGCGGCCACCTACGGGGATACTCCGATGGTCGTCGTCCGGGTCACGCCCGAACGAATCGTCGGCCGACTTTGAGCCGCGATCTTCTCTGAGCCCGGGCAGCAAGCACTGCCACGGCGCGCGCATGGCGTGGCCGGGTGTGTTACCGAGCGCGTTGTGCGGAAAATATCAGCGGTACTGCGCAACTCGCTGTTCCCGACGGCCCGCGCCCGCTCGAGTACGTAGACTTCCGGCGTGACCGATCTCGCGGACTTCGCCCGGCTGATCGCCGGTGACCACGGACTTTGTGTCGTCTCCACCCTTCGAGCCGACAACACGATCCAGTCGTCGCTGGTCAACGCCGGCGTATTGCGACACCCGGCGACCGGTGCCGACGTGGTCGGCATGGTGGTACGCGGCGGCGCGCGCAAACTGGACAACCTGCGGGCCCGGGCGCGTGCCACGATCGTGGTCCGTGTCGGTTGGCAATGGTGCGCCGCCGAGGGGCCGGTGTGGATCGCCGGTCCGGACGACCCGGCCCCCGGGGTCGACGCCGAGCGGTTGCGGTTGCTGCTGCGTGAGGTGTTCACCGCGGCCGGTGGCGTGCACGAGGATTGGGACGAGTACGACAGAGTGATGGCCGCCGAGCGCCGGGCGGTGGTGTTGATCTCGCCGGATCGCGTCTACAGCAACGGCTGAGCTTCGCCGCGCCCCGGGAGAGCCGGAAATGGACGCGGGGCAGCGCGTAGTTCCGATCATGTCGAGCGGGATCGGTTACCGGGATCGACAGGCTTGTTAGCGTCAGCCTGGTGAATCTCGATCTGGATGGAAAACGCGCGATCGTGACCGGCGGCAGCCGAGGGATCGGATTGGCTGTCGCTCGCGGGCTCGCCAACGAAGGTGTGGATGTGGTGATCGCGGCGCGTGCGGCCGAACCGCTCGCGGCCGCTGCCCGGACATTGGCCGAGGAGACGGGTCGGCGAGTGGTCGCGATACCGACCGACACCGGCGACGACAGCCAGGTCGAGGCGCTGGTGGAGCGCACCGTCGCCGAATTGGGTGGCGTCGACATCCTGGTGAACTCCGCCGCCACGCCGTGGAGTGCGGGCGCGAGCGCCGACCTGGCGGCCACCAGCGACGACGTGGTGCGGCGTGAAGTGGAGATCAAGGTGCTCGGATATCTGCGCACTGCCCGCGCGGTCGCCCCTCATCTGGTCGAGCAGGGCTGGGGCCGGATCATCAACATCAGTGGACTCGGTGCGCGCCAGGCGAATTCCATCGCCCAGACGATTCGGAACATCAGCGTCTCGGCATTGACCAAGAATTTGGCGGACGAGCTCGGTCCGAAGGGCATCAATGTGACGGTCGTGCATCCGGGGCTGACCAGGACCGAACGCCTGACCCAGCGGTTGACCGCGCAAGCCGAGGAGTCGGGGAATGCGGTCACCGAACTCGAAGCCGAGCTGGCGAAGAATACGCTGCGCCGGGTCATCGACGCCGCGGAAGTCGCCGACGTGGTGACCTTCCTCGCGTCACCCCGCAGTATCGCGATCACCGGCGACGCCATCGCGGTCGGCGGCGGCGTCCCGGGTCCGGTCTTCTACTGAGAGTGCCGCGCAGGACGAACTTCGCCCGCGCGTAGCTCGCGCTCTGTCGCCTATCCGGCCGCCTGAAAGGGTTCCGCGACCATCCAGTGCTCGATGAGCCTGCCGTCGTGCACTCGGATCATGTCCATGCCCGTCGTCTCGAATCGCTGACCGGTCGGCGGCAGGCCGAAGTTTCGGCGCCGCCGCCTCGCTCGATGACATCGCTCGCGCGGCCGGTGTCGCCAATGCCACCCTGTACCGGCATTTCCCGACCCGCGGGCACCTGATCACGGCCGTGTACCGCGAGCGGATCGACGCGCTGTGTGCCGCGGCCACCGAGCTAGCGGGCGGCGGTGCGGCCGGTGACGCCTTGCTCGGCTGGCTGAATGCGGTCATCGATCACATCGCGGTCAGCCGAGGCTTGCGCGAGGCGTTCGTCAACGCGTATGGACTTCGCGACGGCGACGAAACCCCGGAGGTCGCAGCGTGGCATCGCATGACCGATGCCGCTGCCATGCCGCTGTTGCGGGATGCCCAAGCCGCCGGTCTCATTCGAGCCGATCTCGAGGTGACCGAATTGATGACCCTCGTCTCCGCGATCGCACACGCGGGCAACGGCGATGCCGACCATGCTCGCCGTCTGCTCACCCTGACCTTCGAGGGTCTGACGTCCGAGGGCTGAACGGGTCGCCGCCCAGGCCTCCTGATGCGGTGGGCGGTGGTGGATAGTCGTCGACGGTCATAGCGTTGTAGACGCGTGTGCTTTTGGTGGCGAGGCGGAGGAAGGCGCGGCCGGGGCCTGCGGGCAGGGCGGATAACAGTCGGGTGGCCTGCACCAGTCCCGAGACACCGAGGCGGGATGTGGGGATCAGGGTCTTGGCTGCGCTGAGCGCGACCGCGTGGCCGCCGCGTATGTGTTCGGCCATCGCGTGTTCGTAGGCGGGGAAGGCGCGCTCGTGGTCGCCGCCCGCTCGTGCGAGTTCTCCGGCGAGGACGTACGCGCCGACGACGGCCAGCGTGGTGCTGCCGCCCACGGCCGGGCCGGGGCAGTAGCCCGCGTCGCCGACGAGCGTCACCCGGCCTCGGGACCAGGTGTCCATGCGGAGTTGGGTGATGGAGTCGAAGTAGAACGCCGGGGTGTGGTCGAGTTCGTCGAGCCAGCGGTCCACGTCGGTGTCGAAACCGTGGAATGCTCCACGCAGCAGCTCTTTCTGCCGTGACACGTCGTGGCGCTGGTAGTCGAGTTCGCGGTTGCTGCGGAACAGGAACAACGCACGCGCCTCGTCGAGGTGGCGTACACCGTAGATACCTGCGGTGCGGCCGACGCCGACGTGGATGTGGAGTTCGCTGTCGCAGCCGTAGGCGCCGGGCAGGGTCATCACCCCGAGATAGGCCCCGGCGAAGGCGCTGAAGCGCGATTCCTCGCCGAAGATCAGGCGGCGCACGGTGGAGTGCAGCCCGTCCGCGCCGACGACGAGGTCGAAGCGGCGCTGCGCGGACTTCTCGAACCGCACCTCGCCCTCGGGTGAGATCGCGGTGATCGAGTCGCCGAAGAGATATTCGACGTCGTCGGACGCGGCGTCGTAGTAGATCTCGCTGAGGTCGTCGCGCATGATCTCGGCGTGTTGGTCGGAAGTGGCGCCGAAGATCTTGGCGAGATCCACGCTGGCGGGCCGCCCCGCGCCTTCGGGGTGGAGTGTCATCCGGTTCGTGCCGGTGGCCCGTTCCTGGATGCGCGCCAGCACGCCCGTCTTCTGCGAGATGTCCATCGCGGGCCGGAACAGGTCGACCGCGTGGCCGCCGGTCTTGCGCAGGGTCGGGGCGCGTTCGACGACGGTGACGGAGAAGCCGTGCCTGGTGAGCCAGTACGCCAGCACCGGTCCGGCGATGCTTGCACCGGAGATGAGGATCCGCATGAGTATGCCTCCCTTTTTGCTGAAATCGCCGATCAATTGGGCATCTTCGATCCGAAACTCCACTGCCACTTCGGATCTGGATCCGAACGCAGACTCGATGCCGCAGCGGCGCTGGTCTCAGCCATTGGTTCTCCTTCGGACGGTCCGTGCAGGGACTACCTTGCTGAGCGGCCGAAGATTCGTCTTGAACAAATGTCAGCGTTCACGGTCGGCAGGAACCGCTCATACGATCGGCCTGCGGCCATGGGAGATCCGTGACGGCCCGGCGTGAGCTACGTGCCGTTCCTATCCGGCCGTGACGGGTCGCCGTCGATCGGTTCCGCAGTTGGGCGCCCGCTGAGCAGCGCGCGGCCTCCCGCCTCGGCCGACTCCAACAGGTACCGCAGCCCGTCCCACGACCTGTCCAGGTAACCGCTCGGATCCGCACCGCTGTACAGATGGGCATGTCTCTGTTAGCAATAAGGGACGGGTCTGTCTTGAGGATGCAGGGTGGGCCGGTATCGAGCGCGCTAGGCGCGAAACGAATCGAGTGCCCTATGAGCACAGAATTGCACGGTCTCGGCGGCGCCGCCCAACCCTCGTCGGACGGGTGGAAAGACGCTCTCCTCGGACTGGACGCGACCATCGAACACCGCGGCAACGCGACCGTCGTCCACGTCCATGGTGAAGTCGATGCCTACACGCTGCCCGCGTGGCGGCGATTGCTATACGAGGCCGGAGCGACCACCGCGGCGCCGGGGTCGATCGTGATCGATGCGAGCGGTCTCGGCTTCATGTCCTGCCGTTCGCTGCTGATCTTGGCCGAAGAATCCGAGGCATGCCTGCGCCGGGGCGTCCGGCTGCGAGTGGTCGGTGACCGGCTGGTAGTGGCCCGCGTCGTGGCCGTCCTCGACCTCGACGCCCTGCGGCCCGTTCACTCCTCTGTCGAGGACGCGCTGGCCGACTCGCTGCCGAGCGGGCGATTCCACGGCATCGGGCCACGTGCGGCGTGGCGCGGTCACGCCGGTACAGCGGAGCCGCGACTTCTCTGACGCTCCGTCTCCTCGGCACCGGGGCTCCGCTCGAATGCCCTGGTGCCGGGGTCGGCGGATCGAGCCTTGACAGGCGACGTGTCAGCAATCACATCGAACGAATCCTCTTCTTCTACGACCGGCTGTTCGGCCCCGGCAAGGATCCCGCCATCGATCACGGCACGATCCATGCCACTCCCGGTGACTGGTGGACCGTGTTCGCTCAATCGCCGGACGTATTCCGGCACGCTGTGCGCGGTTTCACGTCTACCGCAACGCGATCCTCGATCCGGCCTTGCGCGAACCGGGTCAGAGCCGGGCCGGTCGTGGAAATCAGGGACCTTACCGCGGATCTGTCCGGCGCCTGACCGAGTCGGCGCGGGGGTCTACGCCGGTTCGGCGGATCGGATCGCCGCCTCGAGTGTGCGCAGAGCCGCGGTGAGCACGGTGCGTTCGTCGGCGGCGAGTTGGTCGGTGAAGGCGGTTTCGTGCTCCAGTAGGGCGGGCACGACCTGTTCGATGTGGCGATGGCCGTCCGGCGTGAGCGAGACCAGGACGCCGCGCCGGGTGGTCGAGGTCGGTTCGCGGGTGATCAGCCCGGCCGCTTCCGCACGGGCGAGGCGCTGGGAGACGGCGCCCGCGGTGACGAGGCTGCGGGCGGCGATCTGGCGGGTGGTCAGCTGGTAGGGCGGACCGGATCGGCGCAGGGTGCTGAGCAGATCGAGGGTCGATTCGTCGATGCCGAGCCGCTGGAGGGTGCGCTGTCGCTCGTCGGTGAGGAGTTTGGCCACTCGCCACAGCGGCGTGAGGATCTCGATCGACTCGACTCGCGCGCCGGGCAGTTCACGGCGCCATGCCGCGGCTATCCGGGCGGCCGAAGGTATCTCGTCGTGTGCTTCGTGCGTCATTGCCGGAAGTCTCTCTCCTCGGTACATTTAGCGCTAAATATACCGAGAGGAGATGAGAATGCGCGGAACGGTCGTCGTCACCGGTGCGAGCGGGGGAATCGGACGCCGGGTGGCTCAGCGGTTCGCCGAAGGCGGGGCGGACGTGGTGATCACCGGGCGTTCGAAGGAACGGGTGGAGCGGGCGGCGCAGGAACTCGGAGTGCGGGGAATCGTTTGTGATGCGGCGATTCCCACGGAGGTGGAGCGGTTCGCCGAATCGGTCGGGCCCGAAGTGGATGTGCTGGTGAACATGGCCGGGGGCAACACCGATCTCGTCGTCGGGAACGGCGCCGCGGTGTCGTTGGCGGAGTTGGCCGAGCAGTGGACGGCGAACCTGTCGACGAATCTCTTGAGTGCGGTCCTGACCACCTCGGCGTTGCGGGAGCGGCTGCGACCTGGTGGAGCGGTGATCAATGTCGGCTCGATCGGCGCGGAGTACGCCGCGGGGTCCTACGGCGCCGCGAAGGCGGCGCTGGCGGCGTGGTCGGCCGGTTTGTCGGCGCAACTGGCGCCGAAGGGTGTCACGGTGAACACGGTCGCGCCCGGTTACATCGAGAACACCGATTTCTTCCAAGGGCAACTGAGCGAGCAACGGCGTAGCTGGTTGATCGACTCCACGCACGACAAACGCGCGGGTGAGCCCGATGACGTCGCCGGGCTGATCGAGTTCCTGGCCTCCCCGCACGCCCGGCACATCACGGGCCAGACGATTCACGTCAACGGCGGTGCGCACACGACCAGATGAATGCTCCGTGAGCGGCGATTGGGTTCGGGCTGATCGCAATTCTATTCGCGCACGGGCGCCTGCGGTTGAATCCGGTATCACCTCCGTTCGTCGTCCGGAGCGGTGTCGCACGTCTCGGCTCGAATCGTGGGGACGGCACCGAACCGGGGCGGACACGGCTTCAGACGAGGAGCACCACATGACAGCGCAGGCCGCCGCGGCAACTCCGACCGACGCCTTCGTCGCCGACTGGCAGGACTGGCACCGCGGACAAGAGGCGCGACTGGCCGACCCGCACGGATTCCTGGCCATCACCGATCTGCACTGGCTGGCCGAGACGCCGCAGCGATTCTCCGACGCGCCGGGTGCCTGGTCCACCGGCGCCGACGGTGTGACGGTGGTGCTCGACGACGGTGAGGAGCTGGTGGTCGACGGGACACCCGTGCGCGGCCGGCATGTGTTCGGGGTCATCCCCGAACGCGGCGGCGTGAACGCTGTCTGGGGTGACGCGGTGATCGAGGTCGCCAAGCGCGGCGGGCACGACATCGTTCGGCCACGGCACCCGGACAACCCGCTGCGCACGGCATTTCGCGGCACGCCCGCCTACGCGCCGCACCCGAAGTGGGTGGTCTCCGGGCGATATGTCGCCTTCCCGGAGCCGCAGCCGACCACGGTCGGCGCCGCTGTCGAAGGACTGGAACACGTCTACGACGCGCCGGGGCAGGTCGAGTTCGAGTTGGACGGACGGCCGCTGCGCCTGACCGCTTTCCCCGGCAAGGACCCCGGCGCCCTGACCGTGCTCTTCACCGACGAAACCTCCGGGGTCACCACGTACGCCGCCAACCGGGTGCTGCAGCTGTCGCCGCCGGATGCCGACGGGTCGGTGGAGCTGGACTTCAATCGGGCCGCGAATCTGCCCTGCGCCTACACCGACCTGGCGACCTGCCCGTTGCCGCCCGCGGAGAACCGGCTCCCGGTCGCGATCGAAGCCGGTGAGAAGCTGCCGTACGAGCGCGGCTGAACCGATGAGCGACAAGGCACCTCGGATCAGGACGTTGTCGTTCCTGACGCCGGGCAACTATCCCGACGACGATCCGTACTCCGGGCTCGAGGACACACTACGGCTGTTCGAGTACGGCGAAAGCCTCGGTTTCGACGGTGCGTGGATCCGGCAGCGTCATCTCGAGCACGGCGTCGGGTCGGCAGCGGTGTTCCTGGCCGCCGCCGGTCAGCGCACCAGTCGAATCCAATTGGGCACGGCGGTGATTCCCATCGGCTACGAAAGCCCGTTCCGGCTGGCCGAGGATCTGTCGCTGGCGGATGTGCTGTCGCGGGGCCGGTTGCAAGCCGGTTTCAGTGCGGGCACGCCGCCGCATGCCGACTTGCTCGGCGGCCTGGTCTTCGACGGGGACTGGCGCACCTACGATCTTTCCTACGGACGGATCGCCCGGCTGATCGAGAACCTGCGGGGCGACTATCTCGGTGACGCCGACACGGTGATCCACTCCCCGGGCAACACCCAGCGGCCGCGGTTACAGCCGCACAATCCCGGTTTGATCGACCGGCTGTGGTACGGCGGGGCCAGCACCCGTTCGGTGCGCTGGGCAGGGGAGAACGGGCTGAACCTCCTGACGGGGAACATCGTGTTCGGCGAGCACAGCGACGATTTCACCACCACCCAGTCGAGCCTGATCGGCGAGTACCGCGGACTGGTGGATCCGGCTCGGCCCGCCCGGGTCGCGGTGGGACGGGTGATCGTTCCGTTCGACAGCGCCGACCGCGCGACTCGCGAGCGGTACCGGCAGTACGCGGAGAGCAGGCGCGAGCGCACCCTCGCGCCGCAGGGGCCGCGGCGCGTCCTGTTCGCCCCGGACCTGGTCGGGCCCGCCGAGGAGATCATCGATCGGCTGCGGGCCGATCCGGTGCTCGCGCAGACTTCGGAACTGCGACTGGAGCTTCCGTACGAGTTCCACCGCGCCGACTACGAGCAGATCCTGCACGACACCGTGGAGTTGATCGCGCCGGCGCTGGGTCGTCGGACCGCGACCGGTTCAGAGCACGAGACCGGTGAGGTGGCCGCCCCCGCGTGATCCTTGATGCCCGATCGACTGCCCGATCGACTCCGGGTGCCGGTCGACGTGTCAGTGGTTCGTGATCCAGGTATCGGTGAATTCCGCTTCCGCGGCGAGCATGTCGAGCAGGCGGGCGACGACGGCCGCTTCGATCTTCTTGCCGAACAACGGGATCCCCACCTCGGCCGCGCCGTCCACGACCGCCACCGCGGCGGCATCCTGCTCGGTGAGCCGGACGGTGCCGCTCACCCGCGCGGGCACACCCTCGACGTCGGCGTCGAAACTGCCGCCCTCCTGGGTGTAGGTCTCGGTGCGGGTGACGACCAGGCCCTCGGGGCGCACCGCGGTGACGGCGCCGGGCAACTCGGCCGCCGCTATGGTCTGCACCATTCGCACGTGCAAACGGTCCTCGGCGGCATCGAACTCCACGAGAACTCCGCCGACCTCCTCGACGCGGTCTTTCCAGTACCGCTCGTCGGCCAGCGCCGCGCGAAGCGCGTCGGCCGGATGGGAGTAGGTGGCCGTGTACGCCAAGGGGGTCGCCATATCGGCACACGCTACCTGCCGCGCCGCCTGCCCGAGCCGGTGAATCGCCGAGCCGTGCAGCCGGATCCGCTGAATCACCTTGGCAAGCACCAGCTTCGACATCTGCATACCCAGTCCGGTATGTCTTCTACTGCGGTGCGGCGTGCCTTGCCCCCGGCGGGGAGTGGCCGTCTCAGACCGGGCAACCGCCGTCGTGCCCGGGGGCGGCGCGAAGGAGTCCAGCGCGTACTTACGGTGATAGCGGACGAGCTTCTCGTATTGCAGGCGGTTGTAGGCCAGCGGGAGCAGCAGCAACCGATCCGGCAGCAGACGCCATGCCGCTTGCAGCACACGGACGTACACGGCGAACTCGAGGTGAGGCGCCGCACGGGACGGGCGGTAGGCTCACGCCGATGAGGGCGCAGCGAAACGATTCGAGCAAGCCCGAGACGAGCACCAGGCGGAACAAGACCGCGGGTGACGTGGGCCCGGCCGAACCGCATTCCGCCACGCGCCCGCAGGGACGCGGCGGTGACCAGACCGTCCCGGAGTTTTTGGACTCGGTGGGCGATGTATGGGCCGATCTCGCCGCGCTGGACGCCCGATCGCGCCGCATCGTCGAGGCCGCCCGCGACTGCTTCGCCGAGATGGGTTTCGAGGAGACGACCATGGTCCGTATCGCCGAGCAGGCTGGTGTCGGCGTCGCCACGGTCTATCGCCGTTTCGGCACCAAGTCCGCGCTGGTCCGCTACGCCCTCATGGCCGAGTCGCAACGGGTCGGGATCATCGTGGCCGAGGCGGTGCAGCGCTCGGCGGGTCCGGTCAGCGCGCTGGCGGAGATGTTCTCGGCGTTCGTGAGCGAGGCGAAGGCCCCCCGGTTGCTGACGCGCAGCCTTCGCGTCTCGTCCGCGGCAGGGGAACTCACCCGTTTCCTCACCGGTGACGAATTCATCGAGCAGGGACGGGCATTGGTCGCGCGCTTCATCGTGCACTGGCAGAAGCGGGGCGAGCTGGGCGTCTTCGACGCCGAGGTGGTCGCCGAGCTGTTCGTCCGCCTGACGATGTCGTTCATCTCGAATCCGCGCGGCGCGCTCCCGCTCGCCGACGCCGCGGCGGCGAAGGAGTTCGCCCGGCGTTTTCTCGCACCGTTGTTGTTCCCGCATCCCGGCGGGGGTTAGCCGCTCCCGATAGCGGCTACTGTTCGGCCGCACGCGATAAGCCGGGGATCTCAGTTCTCGCTGACGATCGATGGCGCCGCAGTGGTTTTCGACCGGTGCACGTGCCCAGAGCTTGTCGGTGCCATGTCCTACTGTCCGAGAGATGCGCAACAGGATTGCTGGATTCGCCTACGATCGCGTGACGGTCGGCGATATCGGTCTCCACGTAGCCATGGCCGGAGCAGGCGCCCCGATCGTGCTCTTGCACGGCTTTCCGCAGACCCATTTCGCTTGGCGGCACGTCGCGACGGACCTCGCTCGCGACCATCTGGTGATCTGCCCGGATCTGCGCGGCTACGGCGACAGCGACAAGCCCGTCGGCGAGCCGGATGGCAGCACCTACGCGAAACGGACGATGGCCGCCGACATCGTCGGGCTCATGCGGGCGCTGGGCCATGAGCGATTCGCGCTCGCCGGCCACGATCGAGGGGGGTTGGTCGCGTTCCGCGCCGGTTTGGACCACCCGGACGCGATCAGCCATCTCGCGATTCTGGACGTGCTGCCCGCCGCGGACATGTGGTCCACCCTGCACGGGACGTCCGGCATCTTCGCCTTTCATCTGTACCTGCTCGCACAACCTTCCGACGTGGCCCAGCGCATGATCGGAGCCGACCCCGATCTGTTCTTCGGGCACTTCCTCGACGACTGGTGCCGGATATCCGGCGCGATTCCCGGGGACGCCCGCGCCGCATACCTGGCGGCTGCCCGCGCGCCCGGCGCCGTTCGCGCGGTGTGCGCCGACTATCGGGCCAGCGCCTCCATCGACAACGTCCACGACGAAGCCGATCGTCGTGCGGGCCGCCGGTTGACCATGCCCGTCGCCGCGCTCTGGCAGGATCCGGGCGAGGTCGTGCTTCCGTTCGATCCCCTATCGATCTGGTCGGGATGGGCGAACGATCTTCGCGCCGGGACCGTGCGGTGCGGACACTTCCTGCCGGAGGAGATGCCCGGCCCCGTCATCGAAGCCATACGAAACCTGATCGACCGACCCGCGGCGACGGCCGTCAGGGCAGATGCATGAGTTGCCGGGAGAGGGTGAACAGGCGGCGGGCGAGTTTGGTGACCGGCAGACCGAGGGGAAGCAGGATCACCGTCACGCACAGGATCGCGCCGACGAGCCACAGCACGGCCGCGACCAGCCCCAGTACCGTGCCGAGCACGGCCGTGAGGATCCCCAGCACGACGCCGAGCAGGCCCTGTAGCGCTCGCATGATGACCTTCCGGTGTCCATTCTGCCCTTCTTCGGCGCGACGCGCAGGTGCCGATCGCGATCGGCGCTTTCACCGCGTCCGGCCCCGCGACGACTCCGTGTACGGGCACGGGATCGGCCGGTAGCGTCCCAGGTATGAGCCGAGCGATCGTGGAGCTGTCGCATCCGGTCTCGGACGGCATGCTCACCTATCCGGGCCTGCCCGCACCACGCGTCACCACGGCCGTGGCGCGCGACCGATCGCCGCTGATCGACATGGCCTACGACATCGCACGCGTGGATATGGTCGGCCACACCGGGACCTACATCGACGCGCCTTACCATTTCCACGCCGAAGGCGCCGACATCGCCGAGTTGCCGTTGGAACGGCTGTTCAACGTGCCGATCGTCCTGATCCGCGCGCGGGGACTGCGCGCGGTGGGCCCTGATCTGCTCGGTGATCCCGCGCGCCTGTGGGGCAAGGCGGTGCTGGTGCACACCGGTTGGTCGGCCGAGTGGGGTTCGGCCGCGTACCGTGACCCCGGGCATCCGTTCCTGATCGGTGAGGTCGCCGATGCGCTGGTGGCCGCCAATGTGGCGTTGGTGGGCATCGACTCGCTCGACGTGGACGACACGTCGTTGCCGACACGTCCGTGCCATCACACGCTGCTGGGCGCGGGAATCCCGATCATCGAGCAGATGACGAACCTGGACGCGCTCCCCGGCACCGGCGCCAGACTCGTCGCATTGCCTGCGCCGGTGCGCGGGATGGGCTCGTTTCCGCTGCGCGTCGTGGCGTGGTGGTGACATAGACGCTTTCGATCCCACGATCGGGGGCTCTTGCTCTGCCGAAGTTCCTCTCGCCGACGGGGTTACGGTCGAGCGGTCCCGCCGGCGAGATCGGGCCCCTGGACCGACGAGGTGTAGTCGAGTGATTGCCGAAGACAGTGATCCGAACGGCGAGAAGCCGGAACCCCGCAGGAAGACGATCAGCACTACTTACATTCATCGGCTGCAACGTCGGCACTTCCTGCTCTTCGATATTCTGCCGATTCTCGGCACGGCTGGTGCGTTCGCCTTTCTCCGGGTGCATCCGTTCGGCCTGACCGAATTCCTGCTGCTGTTCTCGATGTGGCTGGCCACCGGCCTCGGCGTGACCGTCGGCTACCACCGGCTGTTCACCCATCGCACGTTCACGGCGGCGCCGTGGGTCGCCGCGGTGCTGGCGGTGCTCGGCTCGATGGCCGGACAGGGCGGCGTGGTGTCCTGGGTGGCCCTGCATCGGCGGCATCACGAATACAGCGATCGCGGAGGAGATCCGCACTCGCCGAACCTTTCCGGCGGCGGTCTACGCGGAACGCTGCGCGGCCTGGCGCATTCGCTTTTCCTGTGGATGCGTCGCCACGAGTACTCATCACCATCGCGGCCGCGGACGTCTTCTCGGTCGGCGACGAGGACGAAACATTGTGCGCCACCGCACTTGTCACCATGCGCAACGTGATACTGGTCAACTCGTGAACCAGGAGGAGTGGCCGTGACCACCGACAGCTTCGTGTTCGATCCGTTCGCCGCGGGCTTCGCCGAGAATCCCTATCCGCACTACGACCGGCTGCGGGCCGCCGCACCCGTGCACGAGCACCCGCTCGGATTCTGGATCGTGTCGAAGTACGAGGATGCCGCCGCGCTGCAGCGGTCGGCGCAGTCGGTCGACGAACAGGATCTGACCCGTCTGCCGACCTGGAAGAGCGACAGCGGCGAGCTCGGCAAGGAAAACCGCATGATGCGCGGACTGTCCATGCTGGACCGGAATCCGCCCGATCACACCCGCCTGCGCCGCCTCGTCGCCAAGGCGTTCACGCCCCGCGCGATCGAGGCGTTGCGGCCCAGGGCCGAGGCACTCGTCGACGCCGCCCTGGACCGCATCGCCGAGGCGGGCACCGCGGATGTGGTCGCGGGACTGGCGTTCCCGGTGCCCTTCGCGATCATCTCCGAGATGCTGGGCGTCCCGGTGGTCGAGCACACCAGGCTGCGCGAACTCACCGCGATACTCGTGCTGGCGCTGGAACCCCTGCCCGATCCCGCCTTGCAGGCCGAGGTCCGGTCGGCCAACCAGGAACTGTTCGCCATGGTCGGTGACCTGGTCCGCTGGAAACGCGCCGCACCCGGCGACGACCTGCTGAGCAGGCTCATCACCGCCGAACACGATGGCGATGTGCTGAGCGAGGACGAGCTGGTCGCCCAGGTCATGCTGCTCTACATCGCTGGCCACGAGACGACCGTGAACCACCTCGCGAACGGCGTCCTCGCCCTGCTGCGCCACCCCGGCCAGGCACGACGACTCCGGGAAGACCCCGCACTCGCCGAGAACGCCGTCGCAGAACTGCTCCGATACGACACCCCCGTGCAACTGATGCGCCGGATCACCGTGGAGTCCATGCCGATCGGCGGCTCGGTGATTCCGCCGGGCAGCCTGGTGCTCGCCTGCGTCGGCGCCGCCAATCGCGATCCCGAGTTCTGGGGCGTCGACGGCGACGAGCTGCGCCTCGAGCGGCCGAACGCGCAGCAGCACCTTTCGTTCGGCGCGGGCATCCATCACTGCCTGGGCGCGGCGCTGGTCCGGCTCGAGGCCAGGGCCGTCTTCACTCGCTTCGTGCGGCGGTTCCCCGACGCGACCATCGACGAATTGCGCTGGAACGGACGGATCAACGTGCGTGGACCCGCGGAACTGTCCATTTCGGTGTAGCGCGAGCGCATCGCCGCGTCGATCCCGGGCGCGCGCCTGCACACCATCGCGGATTGCGGTCACACCAGCAGCTTGGAACAACCCGCGGCGATCACCGCGTTGCTGCGGGAGTTCCTCGCCACCGTCGACGGTTCCTGACGCACCGACAGGTCGGTGATCAGCACCGAGAGACTCATGGCCGGAACGGCGGGACCGCGAGATCGTCGCCGAAAAGGTCCGGGAGGTCGCGATCGACGCTGTCGGGGAAGCGCGCGGGGCGCTTCTCCAGGAAGGCGGTCACGCCTTCCCTGGCGTCGGCGCTCGCGCCTCGGTGGTAGATGCCGCGGGACTCGATGCGGTGCGCGATCATCGGATGCTCGGCGCCCAGGTTGCGCCACAGCATCTGTCGGGACAGGGCCACCGAGACCGGCGCGGAATGCTCGGTGACGCGGCGCGCGAGCGCACGCGCCTCGTCGAGCAGGGTGTCCACCGGATGCAGCGCGGAGAACAATCCCGCTTCGCGGGCCTCGCTCGCGTCGACGAGGCGGCCCGAGTACACCCAGTCCAGTGCGGTCTGCATGGGGACCAGCCGGGGCAGGAACCAGCTGGAGCAGGACTCGGGAACGATGCCACGTCGATTGAAGACGAACCCGATGCGGGCGGTGTCGACGGCGATGCGGAAGTCCGCCGCGAGCGTCATGGTGATGCCGACGCCGACGGCGGGGCCGTTGACGGCGGCGATGATGGGCTTGCGAGATTCGAACATACGCAGGACGACCTCGCCGCCGCTGTCGCGGAAGGACTCCGCGGCGTCCTGGTCGCCCGCGACGAAGGTCTCCGCACCCGCTGACAGGTCCGCGCCCGCGCAGAAGGCGCGTCCGGCGCCCGTGATGATCACGGCGCGAATTCGATCGTCCCGGTCGCAGGTATCGAAGGCATCGATCAGCTCCGTGCCCATCGCGGTGGTGAACGCGTTGAGCTGCTGCGGGCGGTCGAGGGTGATGGTGGCGATGGCGTCGGAGACGTCCAGGCGAATATCGGCCATAACCAACAGCTTGCCATCACGACGATTTCCGCGCTCTTGCAGGGGGTTCGGGTGACATTGGACGACCGGCGTATCGATTCGAAGGAGAATGACTGTTTACTTAGTGCTGCCCGTACGGTTAGCCTGTCGCCGTGTCTCGATTGGTCACGGCGCCTGGGTCCCCGTGTCGGGGTGACAGCGCGGACCAGTCGGACGGCGTTTCGCGCTGTCGTTCGACAACCCGGAGAAGAGGAGTGGGATGGAGATCAGCAACTCGGTCGCGGCCGTGACCGGTGGTGCGTCGGGACTGGGCTTGGCGACCGTGCGGGAGTTGCACGGCAAGGGAGCGAAGGTCGTGATCATCGACCTGCCGTCGTCCTCCGGCGAGGCCGTCGCCAAAGAACTCGGCGACGGCGTGGTCTTCGCGGCGGCGGACGTCACGAACGAGGAGCAGGTCACGGCGGCCCTCGACGCCGCGCAGGAGCTGGGCGATCTGCGGATCGCGGTCAACTGCGCGGGTATCGGCAATGCCATCAAGACCGTGGGCAAGAACGGGGCGTTCCCGCTGGCGGACTTCACCAAGGTCGTCAACGTCAACCTGATCGGCACCTTCAACGTGATCCGGCTGGCCGCCGAACGGATCGCGAAGACCGATCCGGTGGGTGAGGAGCGCGGTGTCATCATCAACACCGCGTCCGTGGCGGCCTTCGACGGCCAGATCGGGCAAGCGGCGTACTCGGCGTCCAAAGGTGGAATCGTCGGCCTGACCCTGCCGGTGGCGCGTGACCTCGCGGCCATCAAGATCCGGGTCGTGACCATCGCGCCGGGGTTGTTCCACACTCCGCTGTTCGCCACGCTGCCGGACGAGGCCATCGCGTCCCTCGGCGCGCAGGTTCCGCACCCCTCGCGCCTGGGCGACCCCAGCGAATACGCCGCGCTCGCGCGCCACATCGTGGAGAACCCGATGCTCAACGGCGAGACCATCCGTCTCGACGGCGCCATCCGGATGGCGCCCCGCTGAGGTGTGCCGGAGGGACTCCGAGTAGTGAGGACGGTGCGGGTGCCGGTTGTTTCGGCACCCGCACCATCCTTGCGCGGATCGGAGATCTAACGGGTTCGTCTGGGGCCGGGTGCGAGGCGGATACCGACGACGGTGATGACGGTGACCACCAGCACTGTCATCAGCCTCATGAGGTTCCAGACGGCCGGGTCGGGGGCCGGTTCGGCGGGTTGGATGTCCCGTCCGCGTGTCCGGTTCTGTGGGGCAGGGCGCGGCTCGGGTAGGGGACGCTCGGCCTGCGGCGGTATCGGTGTAGGGGCAGCTGCGGGAGCCGGAACGATAGGGAGTTCCGGGGCAGGCGGACCGAGTTGGAGGGGGCTCATAGGCGGGGGCGGGGCGGTGGGAAGCAGCAGCAGACACGTCAGCACTGCGCTGCCGGTAGCGGCACTGCCGACGGCGGCGCTGCCCACGCCCGATCCACTCGATCCGGGGCCGATGAGACCAGGTACGAGGGAGCCGAAACCGCTGCCGGTCACGAGCCCGAGCAGGAGCAACGCGCTGCCCGTCACGGCGCTGCCGGTGCACGCCAGCTGGACGCTGCCGGTGTCGACTCCCGGCGTCGCGGCCGGTTGTTCCGCCGTGACGTCCGAGTGGGGCGCCGGGCGTGCCGCGCCCCCGGTTTCCGCATCGCCGGTGGCGAGCGGACCGCCGCGAGCGCCTGCGGTCCCGGCGCTGCCGGTGGCGACGAGGCCGGCGCTGCCGGAGGGCAGCCGAATCGGGCCGAGACTCAGGGACCCACCGGACGTCTCACCTTCGGCAGCGGCGCTACCGGACGATGTGGCGGGGCCGTCGCTGGAACCACCGCCCGCGAAGGCGCCCACCGGCTCGGAGCCGGTCTCCGCACTCCCGGTTGCGAGGTCGCCGAACGGCGGCCACGGCGGTGGCTCCGCCGATGCTTCCAGCGGTGGGGCCACGAGTGCCGCTATGGCCAGGGGCAGCATCACAGCGGCCAATCCCTTGGTCATTCTCGGTGTTCGAGATGTGTTTCGCTCGCGTCGCATGGGCAGTCGCCTCGTCGTAGTCGGAACCGGCCGGAAGATCACGTCGTGTGCTGGTACCGGGACAGTGCGAGTTCGAAGGCCTCCTTCGGGACCACGTTCCCACCGGAGAACGGCTCGTCGAGGTTGTAGATCGCCCGGATCACCACGCCGACGATGGCGCCGAGCAGCGCGGTTGTCACGACGGTGCGCTTGGTGACCTGGACGCCGGAGAGGACCACGCTGAACAGCAGCAGGACCGTGCAGATCCACATGGCCAGGTAGAGGAAGCCGGGAACGCGGTAACCGGCGTCCAGCGCGCGATCGGCACGTGCCTGCGCCACCGCGTCGAGGCTGGTCAGTGCACTGGTGCGAAGTGTGTCGACCTCGGGATCGGCCGGATTCACCGCGGCAACGGCGTCGCGCAGGGTATCGAGGGTGTCCTGGGTGGATTGACTGAGATGACCGTCGTCGGCCATCACGGCCCATTCCGCAGGGGAGCGGCGACGCCCTCCAGGTGCGGAACACGACCCGGAGCCGATGCGCGACGACCGGATCGTGCACTCCCCACCAGCGCCTACAGCGTGCTTTCGTGCCGAAATTCGGCGAATTGCCTTGTCCCGACGTGCCTCTCGGCCGTATGTCGGCGCCGCCTTCGTCAGCGGAGGTATCGAAGCGTTGCTATGTTGCTAGCGTATGCGGGTCGCCGAGTTCTGGACGACAGGTCTCGGCAGGCACGTGTACCCGCTCACAGATCACTTTCGTCGAATTGCTGTTCCATTACCTGGAGTCACGTTCTTGACCACACCACAGTCCCCGATGGCCGCGCCGCACACCACTGGAACCGGAGCGTGCCCCGTCCAGCACGGACCCTTGACGGAAGCGGACGCCCCGCGCGTCCAGATGTATACGAAAGAGTTCGTCACCGACCCGCACCGCGCCTACCGCGAGATGCGGAGCAAGCACGGCTCGCTGGTTCCGATCGAGCTGGCGCCCGGCGTTCCCGCCACCCTGGTGATCGGCTACCAGACCGCGGTGCGCATCCTCAGCGATCCCGACCATTTCCCGGCCGATCCGCGCACCTGGCAGAAGACCATTCCCGACGATTCTCCGGTGCGGCCGATGATGGAGTGGTATCCGGCGGCACGGTACAACACCGGACTCGCCCATGATCGGTATCGGCATGCTTCCGTCGACGCCATCGACGGGATCGATTTGTTCGACGTGCCTACCACGGTCGAACAGATCGCCGTCCCGTTGATCAATGCGTTCTGCGCGGACGGATCCGCCGATCTGGTCACCCAGTACGCGTTTCCGCTGGTCCTGGAAGTCCTCAACCAGATGGTCGGCTGCCCGGCCGAGATCGGCGAGCGGGTCGCCACCGGTATGGCCGCGCGCTTCGACACGGTGCGGGGGCCCGAGGGCATGAAGATGCTCAAGGATGCGCTGATGCAGCTGATCCGGCTCAAGCGCCAACATCCCGGCGACGACGTCACCTCGCGGCTGGCGCACCACTCGACCGAACTCGACGACATCGAGATCTTCGCCCAGCTGATGAGTTTCTACGGGGCCGGATTCGAGGCGCAGCGCAATCTGATCACCAACGCCGTGCTGCTGATGATCACCGACGACCGATTCCGCTTCGGTGACGTCCTCGGACGGAACCTGTCCACCACCGACGCGCTCGACGAGGTCTTGTTCAACGATCCGCCGATGGCGAACTTCTGCACGACGTACCCGCGGCAGCCGATCATGGTCGACGGGGTCTGGTTGCCCGCGGACCAGCCGGTGGTCATCAGCCTCGCCGGGTGCAACAACGATCCTCAGATCCGTGGGACCGACGAGCCCGGTGGCAGTCGTATCGGCAATCGTTCCCATCTGGCGTGGAGTGCGGGTCCGCACGCGTGCCCGGCGAAATCCGTCGCCTACATGACGGTGCAGAACGCCATCGACCAGCTGTTCGACGCTCTGCCGGAAATCCAGTTGGGCAAGGCCGAACTGCAATGGCGGCCGGGACCGTTCCACCGGGCACTGATGGCCTTGCCGGTCGTCTTCCCGAAATCCGCGCCGGTCCGCGTCCTATAGCGCCGATAACGAATGTGTCTTCACCGGCTCGGGTCCATACTGGTGCTCGCCGGTGAAAGCGGCTGACATGCCCGGCGATATCGCCGGCGCGACAGGCGCAGCCATCGGTATACGGATGTTCGTCGGCACAGGGGCGGGACGGTACGCCAGCGGTGGTCAGCGGAATGAGCGGCGGCGAGTTGTACGCTCGCGTCCGGGGCGAGGAGACCGCGTCGCTGCGGTCGGCGTCTGGAAACGCCGTTCGATTCGTGGCGGCCGTGGCGGCTGTTGTCGTGGTCTGGGCTCGCGGGCCGCAGCTGCTGGCGGCCTGGGTGCCCGCGGTGGACCTGTCGACGTGGCGGCAGCTGGTGCTGTTTCCGCTGGCCGTGCTGGGGGTGGGGGCGTTCGCCGCCGGTGCGGAGGCCGTCGCCGACGCATCGCAGGGGTTGCGGGCGCGATCGCTGCGGCGACGCGTGGACCGTGATCCCGATCAGATCGCCATGCTGGTGCCGCCGCTGGACACGCACATGGCCACGGTGCAGGAGGTCCGAAGTCACGGCGCGGCCGCGAGCCGACGGTTGCTCTGGGGCGTGGTGCCGGTCGCGCTGTTCGTCTTGGTCCTGGTCTACGGGGTGACCGTGGAGGAACCCGACGGAACGCAACGTCCGGCGCCGGAACTGGAGCCTGCCGTCCTCGGCCTGATGGTCCTGTCGGCGGCGGTATTGCTGGCATCGGTCGCGCTGCGGTGGCGGCGTTGGAATGCGAGCCGGACGGTCGAGAAGTGGTCGAAAGACCCCGCCTACAGCGCCAGGATCAGCCCGATCGGCCCGGACCCGACTTGGTCTCGCGCGAGCGAGATTCCGGCGCTCACCGTGCGGTTCACCACCCCGCCGCGGGGCAGGGGAGACCTTCGCGAGGTCTCGCCGCGGTCGAATGTGATCGGCGCGAAGCCGGTACAGATCGCCTATCTGCGCCTGTTCGACAATCGGGCGCGCGCCCGGGAATTCCTGCGCGGCGCGTGGCGCGAGTTCGGGTATGTGCATCTCCTGCGCAGCGCCGCGTCGGTGAGTCCGGAGGAGGTGCGAGACGTGCGCAGGCGCAATGCCTTCCGCACCATGTTCGTGGCGTCACCGCGCATGTTGCGCGAAGAACTGGCGAAACACTCGGACGAACCGTTGCCACCCGGACGAAGGCGGCTGCTCGGGGTGACCGATCTGGCGGTCAAGGTCCGCGACCCCGCGGGCAGCTATCCCGTTCGCTCGATCCTCTGCCACGTCAGCTTCTGGCAGGCGGCGGTGGACACACTGCTGTCCCGGGTCGACTACGTCGTGCTCGACCTCGCCGGATACGTGCCGGCGAACGCGGGAACACGATTCGAGTTGCAACGTGTGATCGACCGCTTTCCCATTGCCGAAGTCATCTTCCTCTGCGACAAGCAGAGTGACCGGGCGTTCCTGAAAGCGCAAGTGCTCTATCACTGGTCGCGAATGGACAGCCGCTCACCGAATTCCGGCACCACCCCGCGGACGGCCCGGATCGCCGTGACCGACGGTCATAGGGCCGCCACCCGGTATCTGATGGCGGATCTGCAAGTCCGTGGTTGATGTCGCGAATGCGTGGTCGGGAATGGCGATCGGCGATGGTCGACTCGTAATTCGAAAGCAGCGCAAAAGGATTCGATACGGACCTGTCGCCTGTTACGCTTCGGCCATGTCGGTTCGAACGCGTCCCGCGGCCCGTGCGGCAGGCTGACGACTACCCCGGGCTGTTCCAGTCCGCGGACACGGCGTCGCTGTACGGCCAGAAGTTCTATCTTCGCGCCTACGGAGCTCGGCTTTGGCTGGCCGTGGTGGCGGCGGCGTGCGCGGCAGTCACCATACGCGTCGGCGCTTCGGGCACCGATATCGCGGCCATCCTCACGGCGATGGCCTTCGTCGGAATCCTCGCGGTCGATGTGGGCGTTCTGCGCGGACGTCCGGGTAAGTCCTGGTACGAGGGTCGCGCGCTCGCCGAATCGGTGAAGACCTTGACCTGGAAGTACGCGGTACAGGGTGCGCCGTTCGTCGGGACGCTGTCTCCGGGCGAGGCCGATCGGATGTTGATCGAGCGACTGATGCTGCTGCGTCAGGATATCTCGGCGCTGGCGTTGCGGCCGACCACCGCCCCGGCCATCACCGATCGCATGCGGCGGCTGCGCTCCGCACCGTTCGACGAACGGCGCCGCGTCTACTTGAACGACCGCATCCGGGAACAGCAACGCTGGTATGCGGGAAAATCCGGATACCACCAGCGCAGGTCTCAGTTGTTCGGCACGCTGGCACTCGTTTTCGAGGTCGCGGGTGTCGCGGGAGCGCTGGCGAAGGCGTTCAACGCGGTGAACTTCGATCTCGCAGGCATTTTCGCGGCGGGGGTGGCGGGACTGGCCGCCTGGTCGTCGGCCCGTCAGCACAGTACCGGCGCCGCCGCCTATGCCGTCGCCTCGAATGAATTGAGCATCGTCGCCGAGGTCTTGGAACAGAACGACACCGAAGCCGCTTGGGCCGACGCCGTATCCGACGCCGAGGAAGCGATCAGCCGTGAGCACACGCTCTGGCGAGCCTCGCACGGCGAATGACCTGCGTGCACGACGGTGCCGCATCGATCGGACATCGGACGATCCGGCGTGGCTGCCGGATATGCCAGGCGTGGGCGCTTACCATGATCAAGCTGTGTGACGTGGCGGCGTCGCATGGCGAACGGGGAAGCGGCCCGTCCGGCGTGTTTCGTAGCGCCGGGCGGGCCGTTGCGTTCGGTCCGGCCTGCCTTCGGCCCGTGTGATCCGTCGCAGCGGCGACGGGTGCGGCGCTCGGATGTACCGCCCGCGTTTGCCACCGAGCGGCGCGGGTAGGCAACGACGAATGGCATAGGTCTGGAGGTCGGAATATGGCATCGAACAATGGGGTCGGACAGTTGCGCAGCGTCGTGCTGGATCGCCCTCAGCCGCGGAAACTCGCCAGGTTCTATCAAGAGTTACTCGGGGGAGATCTGCTCGAGGACGATGACGACGACTGGGTGGTGCTGGTCGAGGCATCAGGTCGGCGCATCGCGTTCCAAACGGCGCCCGACTACCAGCCCCCGCGCTTCCCGGATCCCGAGGGGTCACAGCAAGTACATTTCGACGTCCTCGTGGACGATATCGAGCAAGCCGAGCCCGCTGTGCTCGCGTTGGGCGCGACACTCGTGCAGGACGAAACCGATGGAGCCTTCCGTGTTTATGCCGACCCGGTGGGGCATACGTTCTGTCTGGTGTTGCTCCCGGACGAGTAGAACTCCATCCGCGCCCGGCCCTGCCGCGCCGGAAGCGATCGCGCCATATACGGCGGATGTCTTATCCGGGTGGCGGGCCGGGCCACGGCGGTACCGATCAGGCGTGCATGCTCCAGTTCATTCGGGCGGGGCCGGGTGCCGGATGTCATCGGCCACCGAACCGCCCGCGATATCGGCCGCCACACCGATTTCCTCCTCGTAGCGGTGCGCGGCGAGTACCTGGTCGCGGTCGTCGGTGATGTCCTGGAGCTTTCGGTCGTCCTCGGTGCCGGTGGCCTCGGTCTCCAGGACTCCGGCATCGGTGTCGGGCTCCTCTTCGGCGAGCCGGTCGCCGAGCGGTCGAGGATGAGATTGCTCCCACTGCGTCACGCCGTACTTCGTGACGCCGCTCCAGTGCTCCGGTGGGTCCATTCCGGCCTCGAGCGGGTCGGAACGCAGCCGGTCCTCGTCCAGATCCTCGGCGCTGCTGAGGGCCGCCGCATCGGTCTCGACCGCGTCGGGCGCGCCGGTATCCTGCGGCGGGTCGTATGTCTCGTTCGGTTCGGTCATCGCTGCCTCCTCTCCTGCATTCAGCGACTTCCCGCAACGGTGGTCGGCAAACCCCCGGGAAACGGATGGACGGCGTCCGCGACCGGCTGCGGGCCGTGCACCGGAGCCCGGGGTCGCGGTCGGGGTGGGCGCGACCGTCACCGTCGGGTGAACACGCCGAGGTGTTCGGTGTCGTAGTACTCGAGGGTGAGTTTGTCGCCGTCGAACCTCGCCTGGGAGACCGATCCGTGCGGGGCGTTCTCGCCGGGAGGCGTGAAGACGAAAGTGTCGCCGTTCCAGTGCTTCAAGGGGAAGGTCATGTTGTTGGGGCCCAGGGTGAGCGTGAGGAATTGATCGGTGGCGCTGATCGTCGCCGGTCCGTAGTAGGCGTTGTCGTAGGTACCCGCGTATGCCGCCGCCGGTCGCGCGGGCGCGGGGTCGGCGGGCGGCTGTTTGCCCGCCAGCGCCCCGGCCGGTGCTCCGAGCGGCTGGAACGCCGTTCGATACAGAGTGCGCCAGTCCTGCTGGACCTCCCCGAACTGCACCAGGTCGGCGAACTCCGCGTTCAGCGTCTCCGGCACGCCGATCGGGGCCGCGTTGGTGAGCGTCACGATGCCGACGTCGGCCGAGGGGATCAGGGTGAACGCGGTGGCCGCGCCGAGGCCGAACGCTCCCGAGTGACCGAGCACGACGCGGCCCGCGGCGGAATCGCTCACATTGAAGCCGAATCCGTAGAACCCGGCCCGCGCGTCCGGCGTTTTCGGTGGCGCCGACACGGCTTGCGGAGAGATTGCGGGCAGCAGATCCTCGGATGGCACCAGGACCGAGCCTCCGGCGGAGCCGTCGGCGAGAACCATCGTCATCCATTTGGCCATGTCGGTCACCGAGGAGCTGACGCCTCCCGCCGGGGACTGCGCGTCCGGTTGGCGCTGTGGGTTCGCCGGCTCGTACTTCCCCTCGATCAGCACGTGCCCCTCCGCGCGGTTCGCGCGGGACACGAAGTCGGTGTAGCGGGAACTGGTCGAATTCATGCCGAGCGGACCGTAGATGGTCTGTGCGGACAACGTCTCCCAATCGGTTCCCGCCGCGGTGGCCACGGCGACGGCGGCCGCGGTCAGCCCGAAATTGGTGTACTCGTAGGAATCGCGGAACGTGCCCAGCGGCAACAGCCGAAGCCGGTCGAGAATTTGACCGCGGTCGTAGCCGAGATCCTCCAGCAGGTCGCCCGCGTGATCGGGCAGTCCGGAGCGATGCGCGTACAGATCCCCGATCGTGACGTGCTCGGTGACGTAGGGATCGGCGAGGGCGAAGGACGGCAGCAGCCGGTGCACCGGAGTGTCCCATTCGACGCCTCCCGCGGCGATCCGGCGGGCGACGACCGTGGCCCCGACCGGCTTGGACAACGACGCCAGCTGGAAGACCGTATCCGGGTCGACCTTCTCGTCGGTGACGACGTTGCGAACGCCGAATCCCTTGCTGTACACGATCTTTCCGCCGTGAACGACGGCGACCGCCATGCCGGGAACCCCGGAGGAGGCGAACAGGTCTTCCGCGAGCCGGTCCAGCTCGCCCACGGCATCGTCGATCCGGCCGTCCGGTATCGGCACACCGGCGATCCGGTTGGGCAGCCCCGCGGAACTGGACGGTGCTCCCGCTCGCGTGGAGTCCGCTCCGTCGCTGCCGCACCCCGCTATCGCGAGTATGAGGGCCGTCGCCATCGCCACGGGGCCGAGCAACATACGCCGCAGTCTGCCCACGGATCGCCTCCTGGCTGTCGCAGCGACAAAAGACCAGATAAAGGCTAGTTGAGGTGAGATTGCTGCGCGGTCGGTTCGGGTTTTCGCGGCGACGGGCCACGCACTCGCCCGCCGCCGTCGAATTCCGGCAGATCAGACCGGCGGCGGAGCTATCCGGCGGCGGGAGTCTCCCGGATCTCCACGATCGGAAGCACCAGCGCCGCGGGCGAAGTCGCCGGAACCGCCGGATTCACCGGTGCGATGGGAGCGATACGCCGGTATCCCGTGCCCACCGGTGGACGGGCGTCCACCTCGCCCTTGTTCGGCCAGTACGCCGCCGCCCGCTCGGCCTGCGCGGTGATCGTCAGCGACGGGTTGACGCCCAGGTTCGCCGAGACCGCCGCCCCGTCGACGACGCTGAGCGTCGGGTAGCCGTACACGCGGTGGTAGCCGTCGATCACACCGTGCTCGGCATCGGCCCCGATCGCCGCGCCGCCCAGGAAATGGGCCGTGAGCGGGATGTTGAAGATCTCCCCCCAGCTACCGCCCGCGATGCCGCCGATCTTCTCCGCGACCCGCCTGGTGACGTCGTTGCCCACCGGAATCCAGGTCGGATTGGGTTCGCCGTGGCCCTGTTTGCTGGTCAGCTTGCGGCCGAACAGGCCGCGTTTGGTGTAGGTGGTGATCGAATTGTCCAAGTGCTGCATGACCAGTGAGATGATGGTCCGCTCACTCCAGTTCTTCGTGCTCAAGAAGCTGAGCAGGTTCATCGGGTGCCGCAGCACCAGGCCGAGGAAGCGCAGCCAGCGCGGGATCCGGCCACCGCCGTCGACCATGAGTGTCTGGAGCAGCCCCATCGAGTTGGAGCCCTTGCCGTAGCGGACCGGCTCGATGTGCGTGTCGGGAGTGGGATGAATGGACGAGGTGATCGCGACGCCCTTGGTGAAGTCGGTGCCGGGGCGCACCTGCTTGGTCGCGGCGCCGACGATCGACTCCGAGTTGGTGCGCGTGAGCACGCCGAGCCGATCGGACAGGCCCGGCAGCACGCCCTTGTCGCGCATGGCGAACAGCAATTTCTGGGTACCGCGCGTGCCCGCCGCGAGCACGACGTGCGCGGCGGTGAGCGTGCGAGGCTGCTTGCGAATCCAGGCGCCGGTACGAGCGGTGGACACGTCCCACGTGCCGTCCGGGTGCGGGCGCAGTTCGGTGACCGTCGTCATCGGGATGACTTCGGCGCCCGCCTGCTCGGCCAGGTACAGGTAGTTCTTCACGAGCGTGTTCTTCGCGCCGTACTTGCAGCCCACCATGCAGTCGCCGCATTCGACGCACCCGGTGCGCTCCGGCCCGACGCCGCCGAAGTAGGGGTCGGGCACGGTCTTGCCCGGCTCGCCGAAGAACACGCCGACCGGCGTCTGCACGAAGGTGTCACCGACACCCATGTCGTCGGCGACGGCCTTGAAGACCTCGTCGGCGGGCGTCATGTGCGGGTTCCGCACCACGCCGAGCATCTGCTGCGCCCGCTCGTAGTACGGGGTGAGTTCGTCGCGCCAGTCGGTGATGTCACGCCACTGCGGGTCGCGGAAGAACGGCTCCGGCGGCACGTACAGCGTGTTCGCGTAATTCAGCGATCCACCCCCGACGCCCGCGCCGCCGAGGATGAGGACGTTGCGCAGCGGATGGATGCGCTGGATTCCGTAGCAGCCGAGTGCGGGCGCCCAGAGGAACTTCTTCAGCTCCCAGCTGGTCTTGGGCAGTTCGTCGTCGGCGAAGCGCCGGCCCGCCTCCAGTACGCCGACCTTGTACCCCTTCTCCACCAGCCGAAGCGCGGTGACGCTGCCGCCGAACCCGGAACCGACGATCAGCACGTCGAAATCCGTCGTCCGCTGGTCCATGTGGAACTCCTCGATCGTGTCGCCAGTGACTCGGCTAACACTACTCCCGGGTAAGTAACGGTTCGCAAGTCGGCTCGAACCAGCCGATCACTCCGGTGATCAGCGGTGCCGGTGGTCGCCCGCCCCGGTTAAAGAGCGATGCTCTCAATAGTTGACAACGCTCTCGGATGCGCGCATCGTTTCTGTTATGCCGACGACCCCCCGCGCCCGCGCCAGGGCCCAGACCATGAACGACATCGTCCGGATCGGGCGCGAACACCTGGCGACCGAAGGCGCCGCCGCCTTGTCCCTGCGCGCGGTCGCGCGTGACCTCGGCGTGGTCTCCTCGGCCGTCTACCGGTATGTCCGCAGTCGCGACGAGCTGCTGACCCTGCTCGTCGTGGACGGCTACAACGCCCTCGGCGACGCGGTCGACGAGGCGCTGGCCGAGGCCGGGGACGATCCGATCGACGGGCTGCGGGTTCTGGGTCGCACGGTGCGGCGTTGGGCACTGGCCGAACCCGCTCGCTACGGGTTGTTGTTCGGGACGCCGGTTCCCGGCTACGACGCACCCGCCACCGAGACCACCGCGCCGGGCACCCGGGTGATCGCCGCGCTGCTGACCCTGTTCGCTCAGGCCCATCGTGCCGGCCGACTGGCCGCGCCCGGTAAGGAGCCGCGGATCTCCGCGCCTCTCGCGGGCAGCTTCGCGCTGATCCGCGACGAGTTCCCGCTCGAGGTGCCCGACTGGCTGGTGGTCCGCGGCGTCACGTTCTGGGTCGGCCTGTTCGGGGCGGTGAGCGCGGACGTCTTCGACATGTACGGCACCAACACTTTCGCCGACCGCGACGAATTGTTCGAACTCCAGCTCGACGGACTGCTGGAAATGCTCGGTTACCGCGGGTAACCACCCGCGGTGACAGGGCGGCCCGGCACTGTTCATGGCACGGTGTGCTGCGATGGAAGTCGTGACGACGCCCGGCGAACAGTTCCCCGCACACGACGCGATCGCATGGGCGCACCGGATGGGTGCGCGCATTCCACTGGTCAATGCGCCGATGGGGGGTGTGGCGGGCGGACGGCTCGCCGCGGCGGTGACCGCGGCCGGCGGGCTCGGGATGATCGGGATGGGCAGTGCCGGATCGGTCCGGGCGCTGGAGCGGGAATTGCCGCACCTGCGCGGCATCGACGGCCCGTTCGGCATCGGTCTGGTCGATTGGGTGGTCGCCGAGGAGCCGCGACTGCTCGAGGTCGCGATCGAGGCGCGTCCCGCACTGATCTCGGTGAGCTTCGGGGAAGACTTGGGCTGGGCCGCCCGAGTCGCGGACGCGGGGATCGTCCCGGCCACTCAGGTGTACAGCGGGCAGGACGCGCGGCGTGCGCAAGCCGCCGGTGTCGGCGTCCTCGTGGCCCGCGGCGTGGAGGGTGGTGGGCACGGCGCCGTGAACGCGTCGCTGCTGCCGCTGCTGGAAGAGGTGCTGGACGCGGTAATGGTCCCGGTGCTCGCGGCGGGCGGCATCGGCGCACCGGGGGATCTCGCCGCCGTGCTGCGCGCGGGGGCCAGTGGCGCATGGCTCGGCACCTGCCTGGCGGCCTCCTCGGAATCGCTGCTGTCGGATGCGGGCCGTCGTGCTCTGGTCGAGGCACGCGGCGACGACACGGTGCTCACCCGCGCGTACGACGTGGGAATGGAATTGCCTTGGCCCACCAATTTTCCCGCGCGGGTGCTGCGCACCGGGTTCACCGACCGGTGGACCGGGCGAGAAGAAGAACTCGCCATGGACGCGGCGGCCAAGCGCGCTCTCACCGCGGCGCTCGCCGCTGACGATCCCGCCGTCGCGCCGATCGACGCGGGGCAGGGGGTCGGCTCGATCACCTCCGTGGAACCGGCCGCGCGCGTGCTGGAGCGGCTGTGGGCGGGGGCGACCGGATCGGTCATGAGCTGAGGGGTTCAGTCCTCGCTGCTGGTTCGCTCACCGAGATAGCGGATCAACTCGGGATCGGAGGAGACCAGCCGGTCGACTTCCTCTCCGCCCGTGCACTGGTAGAGGGCGACGGTGACCGAACCGGGCCGGCGTCCGGCGACCCGCCAGATTCCGCCGGAATCGGCCCAGCGCCGCAGCACCGTGATGGGATCGTCGGTCATCGTCCACCTCCACTCGATGGTGTACCCCGAAGTGTCACCGCGGGACGGTGACCGGGTCGGAACAGCTGGCGGGCGCGTCGACGAAGGAACAATCCTTCGGCGCACGGGTCGGCTGGTAACCGGGCGCGACGCCGCCGGCCCGGGTGATGTCGGTGTATGCGGTCACCGCGTCCGTCGGCTTGCGCGTGAGGGCTGGATCGGTGAGGACGTCGACGGTGTAGAGGCCGAAACGTGGTGTGTAGGAGCCCCACTCGTAATTGTCGGTCAAACTCCAATAGTTGTAACCGATCAAGTTCATGCCGTCGGCCTTGGCTCGCTGGAGCCAGTAGACGGTGTCGCGGAGTGAATCGGCGCGGCTGTATCCGTCCGCGCGGGGCAGGCCGTTCTCGGTGGGCATCCCGTTCTCGACTATGTAGAGCGGCTTACCGGGGAACTGACGCGCATAGTGTTGCAGCGCGTAGTAGATGCCTTCCGGCTGCAGCGGGTTCTTCCACAACTCCGTGAAACTCGCCGTGGCGCTGAGGCTGTCGGGGGAGAGGCCGTAGTAGTAGTCGATGCCGATGTAGTCGAGCTTTGTGTCGAGCCTGTCCACCAGTGGTTTGTTCACCACATCCTCACCGCCGGGGATGTAGGCGACATTGCTGGTCACCATGGCGCCCGGCTGTACCCGGTGGATGTAGTCGTAGATGCTGTTGTGCGCCTGGGCGATCCGGTCTTGCATCGCGGGCGCGGCCGCGGGCGAAAGTCCGCCGTGGCGCAGTTCGTTCAGCAGGTAGAAGGTCGGCTCGTTGAACGTCACCCACAACGGCTGGAACGGGGCGTAGCGATCGACGACCGCTCGTGCGTTGGCCAGCCAGTCCTCGACGAGGCCCGGGTTGTTCCAGCCCCCGCGGTCGACGGCCCAGCCCGGGTAGACCCAGTGGTCGATGGTGATCATGGGACGCATGCCGGCAGCCGTGATCGCGGCGACGACATCGTCGTAGAATTTCAGCCCCTCGGGGTCCCACTTGCCCGGTTCGGGCTGGACGCGTGCCCACTCGACGCCGATGCGGTACACCTTCACGCCCAGATCGGCCGCAAGGGCGATGTCCGAGCGGTAGCGCGCGTAGAAGTCGATCGAATCCCGGTAGGGGTCAGTCGTTTTCCCGGACGCGACGTAGCGGGACCAGTTGCTGTCCGGGGCATGGCCTTCCGATTGATATCCCGACGAGGCGACGCCCCAGAGGAAATCCGGGCCCATCGGGGTGACCGCGGCGGGCGGCTCGGGGCGGGCGGCTGCTGGGGCGGCGCCTCCGAGCAGTACCGCGGCGACGGCCGCCAAGGCGGCAGAGACATGGCGGCGGTGTGAACGCATCGAACTCCTGTTCCGAAAGGGGCTGATCCTCGTCGTCCTTCGGGTGCTCGAACCAGGGTGGGGGAGGACGGCACGGGGGACAGGGTAACTGGTCGCTTGTCCGTTTTCTCGAAAGTCGGGGAGTGGGCTGCGCTTCGAGGACTTGCGCGGAACGGAACTGCGTGGAGGGTGATGTGGCGGAGCCTCAACAACTAACATCGCAAGAACTTGCATGTCGATACGTAGATATTCGCATTGAAATATGTATTTCCTCATCTTCAAAACCACGGAACACCCCCAGAACCACCATGCGATCGTGCACGCACAACTCCGCTCAGGACGAGCCGATCCAAGATCGCGTTCGGCCTGGTCGGGCTCGAACCGGATCGGCGCAGCCAGGCCGGGCCGGGGGATCACCAGCGACCTCGTCCGGTGCGGTGACCAGCGGGATTGCGTAGAAACGGATGCAATACGAAACCTGCACCGCAACTGAAACTTCGCAATGGATATCGAAGACCGATAGGCCGACTGTGCATAGATGTCGGTACGAGGTGTTAGATCTGTTGTAGAGCGCCTGCCAGCCTGCGAGTCGTACGGAGAGGTGTCCTGAAGTGGTGTCTAATCCGTTGCCGCGCGTGGCGAGACGGCTCGCTCAGCAGCGCTGGGTGATGCGGTCGGCGCCGGTCGTGCTCCGGCTCGAGCGCGTGATCCGGCGGGTGAGCGGCGGGCGAAGGGGTGTCCTGGATCTGGCGGGGTTGCCGTCCATCGAGGTCACGGTGCCGGGCCGGAAGACGGGGATCCCGCGGACCACGTCGTTGCTGTATGTCCCGCATGGTGCGGACTTCATCGTCCTCGGCTCGAATTGGGGGAGTTCCGAACATCCGGCGTGGTCGGCGAATCTGCGTGCCGCGCAGACTGCCTCGGTCCGGCACGAGGGTGAGCAGTTCCTGGTCGCGGTGCGTGAGATCGACGGTGTGGAGCGCAAGCCCTTCTGGGATCTGGCGGTCGAGTTCTGGCCAGGTTATGCCATGGAGTACGAGCTCTCCGGCGGCCGTGTGTTCCGGATCTTCGAGCTGCGCCGAAAATCCGGCTGAGGTGGCGTCGGCGGGGAGACGGGCGGCGCTGCGATGTCGGTGGGGCCGATTACGGTGGGGCGGTGACCACGCATCTGACCCACTGGGGCGCGTTCGAGGCGGACAGCGACGGTGAACGACTGACGGAGGTCCGGCCGTGGCGTGGTGATCCGGAGCCGATGCCGTTGATCGGGAACGTCGCTTCTGCGCAGCACCACCCCACTCGGATTGATCGGCCGTATGTCCGCAGGGGTTGGCTGGAGAACGGGCCGGGACCGGGGCCGCGCGGTTCGGAGGCTTTTGTTCCGGTGCCGTGGGAACGGGCGTTGGACCTGCTGGCGGGCGAGCTCGGCCGGGTGTACCGGCGGTATGGGGCGGAGGCGGTGTATGGCGGTTCGTACGGTTGGGCGAGTGCGGGGCGGTTCCATCACGCGCAGAGTCAATTGCACCGCTTTCTGAACTGTCTCGGCGGCTACGTCCGGCACGTGAACAGTTACAGTCTGGGCACTTCGACGGTTTTCCTGCCGCACGTCATCGGTGACATCGGCTGGTTGACGCAGCAGGCGACGGCGAAGGCGGTACTGGCCGAGCACTCCGAACTCGTGGTGGCCTTCGGTGGTCTGTCAGCGAAGAACGCGGCGGTGTCGCCTGGTGGCGTCTCCCGGCACAACGTGCGGGGCTGGATCACGGCGGCGCGGGAGCGGGGCTGCCGGTTCGTGTCGATCAGTCCGTTGCGCGACGACACCCCGCCGGAGAGCGAAGCCGAGTGGATCGCGCCGCTGCCTGGCACCGACGTGGCGATGATGCTTGCGCTGGCTCAGGTGCTGGACGCGGAAGGCTTGGCGGACACGACGTTTCTGCGTGAGTACACGGTCGGCTTCGAGCGTTTCGCGGCGTATCTTCGTGGCGCGGTGGATGGAGTCGTCAAGGATCCGGAGTGGGCCGCGGCGATCACCGGGGTGGGGGCGGAGCGTATCCGGATGCTGGCGCGCGAGATGGCCGCCGCTCGAACTCTGGTGACGGTGAGTTGGTCGCTGCAGCGAGCGCGACATGGTGAGCAGCCGTTGTGGGCGGGTGTGGTGCTGGCGGCGATGCTGGGGCAGATCGGCCTTCCCGGCGGCGGGTTCGGGCATGGTTACGGCTCGGCCGCGGGCGTCGGGGAACCGGCGCGCGGGCCGGTGCCGCGACTTCCGCAGGGGCGCAACGGTGTCGATGCCTTCATTCCGGTCGCGCGGACCGCGGACATGCTGCTGAATCCGGGTGCGCCCTATCGGTACAACGGTCAGGATCTGGTGTATCCGGATGTGCGGTTGGTGTATTGGTGTGGCGGCAATCCGTTCCATCACCACCAGGATCTGGCCCGTTTGCGAATGGCGTTCGAACGGCCGGACACGGTGGTGGTGCACGATGCCTTCTGGACGGCTACCGCGCGGCACGCGGACATCGTGTTGCCGTCGACGATGTCCATCGAGCGCGATGACTACGGCGCGGGCGAAGGTGACCGGTCGTTCTTTCCGATGCGAGCGCTGACCCGCCCGCGTGCCGAGGCGCGCGACGATTATCGGATCTTCGCCGAGACGGCGGATCGGCTCGGGGTCGGCAAGGAGTTCACCGAAGGACGTTCGGTCGCGGAGTGGCTGCGGCATCTGTACGAGCGGTGGCGCGTAGAGCAGTCGCGTGCGGGACAGGAGTTTCCGGATTTCGACGCGTTCTGGTCCGGCGAGGCGCTCGAGCTTCCGGCGCCGGACCCACGGCAGGTGCTTGCCGCGGACTTTCGCGCAGACCCGGACCGGTACCCGCTGAGCACGCCCAGCGGGAAGATCGAGATCTTTTCGTCGACGATCGATGGCTTCGGGTACGCCGATTGCCCGCCGCATCCGGTGTGGCTGGAGCCGGAGGAGTGGCTCGGTGGCGCGGCGGCGGAGCGGTTCCCCGTGCAGTTGGTGGCGAACCAGCCGCGGACGAAGTTGCACAGTCAGCTGGACGTGGGCGCTTATAGCCAGTCGGTGAAGATCTCCGGGCGGGAGCCGATCCGGATGCATCCCTCGGACGCCGAGGCTCGTGGTCTGCGTGCCGGTGACATCGTGCGGGTGTTCAACGATCGGGGTAGTTGCCTGGCGGGGTTGGTCGTGGACGAGGGGGTGCGAGCCGGTGTCGCGCAGCTGTCCACCGGCGCGTGGTACGACCCCGACCCGGCGGATCCGACGTTCTGCCGTCACGGTAATCCGAACGTGCTGATCGCCGACCGTCCGTCCTCGACGCTCAGCCAAGGGTGCGCCGGGCAGCTCACTTTGGTGGAGATCGAGCGTTATGCGGGCCCGCTCACGGAGGTGGAGGTGGTCCGCCCGCCGGAGCGGACGGGCGCGGAAGCGTTGTGAGGTAGCCGAGCAAGGCGGAGGTTGCCTGGTCGATGGAGGTGATGGTGGATCTGGATCTGGCGGCGTTGCGGGCGTTCGTCGCGGTGGTGGAGGAGGAGCAGTTCGGTCACGCCGCCGCTGTGCTGGGTATCAGCCAGCAGGCGGTGTCCAAGCGCATCGCGAAACTCGAATCGCAGTTGGGTGCGGAGCTTTTCGAGCGTGGACGCGGCGGCAGTACGCCGACCGCAGCGGGTCTTCGGCTGTTGCCGCATGCGCGTTCACTGCTCGTGGGCGCCGAGGCGGCGGTGCGGTCCGTGCGCGAGCGGGTGCGGCCGTTGCGGGTGGCGGTTCTGGGTAAGCGTATGGCCGCGACGGAGTTGATGGAGTTCTATCTCGCGCGTCATCCGCGCTGTGAGACCGAGATCGTCATGTCGAACATGATCACGACGTCGCGGGAGGCGCTGCGCAGCGGTCTGGTCGACGTGGCCTTGGCCCGCGCGCACGGCGGCCCGGTGGCGTTGCCCGGTGACATCGTCGCGGCTCCGGCGTATCTGGAGCCGCTGTATCTGCTCGTGGGTAAGGACCATCCGTTCGCGGGCCGGTCGACGATCGGGTTGCGGGAGGTCGCGGGGCATCCGGTGTGGGTGCCCGGTGCGGCCGTGCCGTCGGAGTGGGCCGATTTCTATCGAGAACTCAGCGCGTTCAGCGGGATTCCGATCGATACCGGGGGTCCGCTGGAGAATATGGCGGGAATCGTCGAACGTATCGCGGATTCGTCGTCGTTGGCGACCTTCACCGGTGACGGCGGGCAGACGCCGTGGCATCCGAACGTGCGGCGGCTGATGATCGTCGATCCCACTCCGGCCTATCCGCTGGCGCTGCTGTGGTCGGCGGGTGACCGGCATCCGGGATTGCGGCATTTGATCGAGCATGTCGCGGAGAGCTACAACCGGGATACCGCCGCCGCCTGCTGGGTTCCCGAACCCGATCAGGAGTTGTTCGGCGTGCCCGGTGTGGTGGCCGGTCCGTAGTGTCGGCCCGTGCCTCTACCATTCCCCGGGTGACCGGATACGACCCGCTCGACGCGTTCGAGCACCTCGACACCTCGACGTTGCCGCCGCGCCAGCAGCGGATTCTCGCCACGATTCGGGACTGGGTTCTGCGGTACGGGTATCCGCCGAATACGCGCGAGATCGGTGACGCGGTGGGTCTGCGGTCGGCGTCGTCGGTGTCCAAGCATCTGAAGAGCTTGGAGGAGCGAGGTTTTCTGCGCCGCGGCCGGACGGTGTCGCGTCCGATCGACGTGCGGATGTTCCTGCGGGCTCCCGTGCGGCGGGAGACGGCGGAGGATTCGGTGGCGGTGCCGGTGGTCGGCGATATCGCGGCGGGTGCTCCGATCCTGGCCGAGGAGCATACCGACGACACGATGACGTTGCCGCGCGAGTTGGTCGGCCGTGGCACGGTGTTCGGGTTGCGGGTGCGTGGTGATTCGATGATCGACGCGGCGATCTGTGACGGCGACATCGTGGTGGTGCGACAGCAGCACGAGGCGCATTCCGGTGAGATCGTGGCGGCGATGATCGACGGAGAAGCGACGGTGAAGGTGTACCGGCGGCGTAGCGGTCATGTGTATCTCGAGCCGCGCAATCCGGCCTACGAGGTGATCGACGGTGACGAAGCGGTGGTGCTCGGCAAGGTCGTGTCGGTGATGCGGCGGGTCTGAGCCCGGTGCGCTTGCTCGATGGCGTCGGGTCGTCGCGTTGACCGGCGCAGGGGTCTGGACCGACAGGGGATCGCGGTGGTCGAGCAGGTCGCGGCCTTGCTTGCCCCAGTAACCGCCCAGGTCGACGCGACGCGCGCTGCGATCAATGATCGGGGGAGTTCGGGCCGTTCCCGCCGCGCGGCACTGCGGATCGATGCCTCGGTGGGGCGGCGAATTCTCGCAGGGCCGCGACCGCGGCGTTGTATCCGCTCATCCCGTGCGCTCCCGGCCCTGGCGGGACAGCGGCCGAGCAGATGAACATCCGGTCCGCCACATGATAGGGGCGCCTGGTGATGCGTGGTCCGCCGAAGACCAGCTGGCGGATGCTCTTGTCGCCGGTGAGGATGTCTCCGGCCACATAGTTGGGGTTGTAGGCCTGCATGTCGATGGGGCCTACGACGGTGGTGGCGAGGATGCGGTCTCGGAACCCCGGTGCGAACCGCTCGACCGCATCGAGCAGCACTTCGGTGATGTCCTCCGAATATCCTTGTGGCACATGGGCATACATGTCGACCGGGTGCACGTTTCCTTGTGAGCGTGTTGGGTCGGCGAGGTACTGCTGTCCGACGATGATGAACGGTCGGTCGGAAAGCCGACCTCGATGCACAGCGCGTTCGGCGCGGACCACGTCAGCTGCGCTGCCGCAGATGTGCAGGCTTCCCGACTTCCTGGCGTGCGGGCTGGTCCACGGAATGCCGCCCGCTATGGCCAGGCTCATCTTGTATGCGGCGGGCCCGTGCCGGAAGCGCCGGTAGGCCCGGGCGACCCGTGACGGCAGCCGGTCACCGGCGATGTCGGCGATAGCGGCCGGGGCAAGATCGAACATCACGAGGTCGGCCGGCGGCAGTCGGTCCAGCGACTCGACCCAGAACCCGGTCTCGATCTTTCCGCCCAGATCTCTCAGCGCCGCAGCCATGGCTTCGGTGATGGCGCGTGAGCCGCCCACCGCAACTGGCCACCCGTAGCGATGGCCCGCGGTGGTGATGCCGAGACCGATCGCCGCGGACAGGATCCGGTGCTGTGGTTGCCAGCCGTGCGCCATGTTCCCGGCGAACAACGCCCGTCCCCGCTCGGTCCGGAACAGCCGTCCGAGTGCGGCGGCGGGGATCAGGGTCGGGATGCCGAATCGGGCCAGCCGCAGTGGATGTGACGGTATCCGTAGGAGTGGTTGCATGACGTCCTTCGCCAGCAGTTCGTATCCAGCGGCGGGGTGGGCGAACAGGCGGCGCCAGATCGGCCCGTCCGGCCCGAGGCCCGCCGCGGTCTCTTCGACGGATTGATACAGCACTGCCGCTGTTCCGTCGTCGAGGGGGTGAACGCAGTCGATTTCCGGCCATGCCCATTCCAATCCGTAGCGGGCCATGTCGATTCCGGCGAAGAACGGTGAGCCGACGGCCATGGGGTGGGCCATGGCGCAGTGGTCGTGCAGCAGACCGGGGAGGGTCAGTTCGCCGGAGCGGGTGCCGCCGCCGATGGTGGCGGCACCTTCCAGCACGGTGACGTCGACCCCGTGCCGGGCCAGCGTCACGGCCGCAGCCAGTCCGTTCGGCCCGGAGCCGACCACGATGGCCGTGGTCATCGCGCACGCGCCGAGGACAGATCCTGGGTGTCGTCGTGGTGGAGAGGATGAACCGGGAACAGATCGTCCGGCTCCGGCCATGGCTGGCGGGCAAGCATGTCCTCGACCAGTACGTAGCCCTCCTCGATGACCCCGGTTCTGGCATCGATGATGCGGTATGCCTGGCGTTGCCGGTGGATGGGCTGAGATTCGAGGACGACGACGCGAAGCTCGCCCTCCTCGAACTGGCAGCGCCGCTGCAGCGCTGTCAGCAGCTGTTCGTTGTGCAAGTGCCCTTCACCGAAGTTCCAGCCCAGCAGCGGGCCCGCGACAATCTCTCCGTCGCGGACGGCGTAGTCCTCCGGGTTGTCGACGGCGCGTGCGATAAGGCCGTTGAGTGCCCGGCCGTGGGTGTGCATCGATCGCCAGCCGAGCCCGGTCTGGATGAGGATGTCGGCGATCTCGGGGCCGTACAGCTTGGTCAACTGGGTGACCGGGAGCGCGGCGCTCATGGTGACGTGCTGCTCGATTTTCAGCTCGGCGTCCCCGCGGAAACACCAAGCGCTTGTGGCCCAGTTGCCTGCGTAGTAGCGCATCGATGTCAGGAACGAAACCCATTGCGGCCGAATATGTCCCACGACGACGACGAGTGCGGAGAAGAGGATCATCGCGAGCACCAGCGGTGATCGAAGCTGCTGGACGTGGATGTAGCCGTAGTGTCCGAACAGGTAGAACAGGCTGAAGATGAAGAAGATGTTCCACTCCAGCGGCACGCCCATCGGGACGGTGGAGATGATGTGCAGGTGGAAAACGGCCATGAAGATGATCGCGGCCCAGGTCAGTGGGCCGCCGTGGCCGAGGAACACGAGGTAGGCGGGAACCAGGTATTCCACGACGGTGCCGCCGTGAGCCAGCAGAGCCGGGATACGTGACGGCCGCAGGTCCTGCGGTGGGTTGCGGTACATCTTGCGCTCGAGCCATCCGAGTCGCATGACGGGGCTGTTGCTCATCATGACGGCGACCACGTGCCCGAAGTGATGGTTGAGCTTGGACGTGGCCGCACCCCACCACAGTGCCAGCATGACCAGCTTGAATCCGATCACCATGTCGGCGAAGGGGACGAAGAACATCAGCAGCATCAACAGGTAGTGCTCAGGGCGTGCGGCCAGAAACACCGTCTTGTCTCGCAGCCCGAGCACGCAGAGGGCGATGACCAGAGCGACGACGACCATGGGATCGAGCAGGCCTACATGGCCGCCGTCCACCGGCGGAACGCCGCGACCGGAGGCGAGCAACGCCTGGATTCCGGATCCGAGGACGACCGCGTACAAGGCGACATCGATGAGCCCGCGCTCGTCACCACGGGTGAACGGCACCTTGCCCGGCCATGGCGGCAGCCGCAGGGTGCCGGGACGCAGGAAGTACAGCAGGCCGCCGAGTGGCGGCAGGAACCGCATGGTGAGCGGTCCGAACCCGCATCCGAGCCCGAGTATTTCGAACAGCAGAGTCCAGACGACGAGTTTCTGGTAGACGATCGGTTCGGTCCACCACGAGCTGATGTCGGTGAGCGCCCCGAGCCCGGGGGTCAGGGAGATCACCGCGGCCGCGCCGAGGACGTACAAGGCGCATTTGACGAGGTAGAGCAGGTAGACGGCAAGAGGCGTGCCGAAGCCGTGCTCGACCCAGTGCTCGGCGACGGTGCGCAGCCGTTCACCGCGCGGGCGGGTCTTCCATTCGGCGTAGTCGATGTTCGGAAGATCGGGTTTCGTGAATCCCATGGCAGGTGTCTTTCGAGAGGGAGAGGAGGGGGTCAGAGGGTCGCATCGACCGAGCGGCGGCGCAGAATCCGCTTGTCGATCTTCCCGACGGGGTTCTTCGAGATCTCGTCTACGGTCACGATCAGCTCGGGAAGCTTGTAGGCGGCCAAAGACTTCCGCAGTAGTTCGAGAATCTGTTCCGGCTCGACCGCGGCGCCGTCGCGATAGGACACGAAGGCGATGGGCACTTCGCCGTAGACCGGGTGCGGTCGACCGATCACGGCGGCCTCGAGCACCTGTGGGTGGGTGTAGATCGCGGACTCGATCTCCTTGGGATAGATGTTCTCTCCGCCGCGGATGATCATGTCCTTGATGCGGTCGACCAGGGTGAGGTAGCCGTCGGCGTCCATGCGACCGATGTCTCCGGTGTGCAGCCAGCCATCGACGATCACCTTCGCCGTCTCCTCTGGCCGGCCCAGATATCCCCGCATCACGGTCGGGCCTTTGACCACGACCTCGCCCACCGATCCGGCGCTGAGGAAATTGCCGTCGCTGTCGACGATGGCGATCTCCTGCCCCGGCAGCGCGCGACCGACGGTGCCGGGTTTGCGGACACCGTCGAGTGGATTGCCCGTGCTCGCGCACGTCCCCTCCGACAGGCCATAACCTTCGTAGATCGGGATCGCGTAGCGCTCCTCGAATCGGGTGAGCAGTTCGACCGGCATCGGAGCCGCACCGCAGAGCGCGAACCGGACCGAGGAGGTGTCGGGCCGGATCTCCGCAGGCAGCGCCGACAGCATGGCGTAGATGGCGGGCACCGCGGAGAAATAGGTCGGCCGCGCCGCCTCGACCCTGTCGAAAAAGGTCCGCGGCGAGAACCGGCCCGCGACTGTGGCCCGGCCGCCGGCGAGCAGCGGCGACAGCACGCCGACCACGATGCCGTTGACGTGGAACAGCGGCAGGATCAGCAGACTGTGGTCCTCGGCGGTCAACCGCATACCCGCGACCATCGTCTCGGCCATCACCATGATGTTCGCGTGCGTCAACTCGACGCCCTTGGGACGTCCGGTGGTGCCGCTGGTGTAGATGATCAACGCGAGCGCGTCGTTGGAGAACTCGGTCGCTTCCGCGGCGCCGCCGCGGCCTTCGTGCCGATTCAGCTCCGCCAGCGCAATTCGCTGCGGTTGATCGGCCTGGCCGGCCTCGCGTTCGTCAGCGCAGACAAGGACGCGAGCGCGGGAATCGGCCAGTTGATAGTCGGACTCGGCCGCGGTCGACGACGGGTCGATCGGCGTCGCCGCGGCGCCCAGCCGCCAAGCCGCGAACAATGTCACGATCAACTCGAGCCGGTTCGGCAACATCACGGCCACGACATCGCCGACACCGATCCCCGCCTCCGACAACCGATCGGCGTACTTCCGCACGAAGTCGAGGAACTCGGCGTTGGTGATACTTCCCGAGTTGTCGTCGGCAAGACACGGGTTGGTGGGGAAGCCTGCGGCACGTATATCCGGCAGGGCAGCGAAGTGCATGTCGATCTCCTTGCTAACTCGGCAGCTCACTTGCGTGAACGCCACGTTAGGAAGGTGATGTGACCTGGACCATATTGTGAGCGCATGAAGATAGCGGGAGGGATCGTGCGCCGCGCACGACGGATGTGTCGGTCACCCCACGGGCTGCAGCACGGTCGACCCCAGCCACCGGCAGGCCAGCAGGGCGACCTCGACCTCCAGTCGTCGCTCCCGAAGCGAATGTCCCAGTACCGCCTCCGCCTTGCGGATCCGGTACTGGACGGTGTTGCGGTGCAGCACCAGCCGCTCTGCCGTTGTCTGGAAGCTGCCGTTCGTCTCCAGGAAGACACGCGCGGTCTCGCGGAGTTGCGCCGTGGCATCGTCATCACGCGCAAGCGACCCGAGAATTTCGCTGATCCATGCCCGGGTGGCGGTCAGGTCCGAGCACATCAGCGCGATCGGCCCGAGCTGAGCCGAACAAGACATCGACGCACGCTGCGGTGCCGGTGCGGACATCGCGACGACCTGCGCTTGTGTCGCCTGGCGATGGGTCAGCCGGAAGCCTTCCAGTCCGGTGGCAGGTCTGCCCACCGCTGCCCATGTCTGCTCCGGAGTGCGCACCGCGGCGGGATCGACATCCAGTTCCGGTTGCGGGAGCCACGCCCACAGGGTTGATTCGTCGGCCGGGATCAGCAGCGGTGGTCCTTGGCAGGACAACTGATCGGCGATGGCCGTCGCCATTTGTTTGGCCGCGCGCAGTTGGTCGGCGCCCGCGTCGGACCAAATGACCATGCCGAGGTGGGTTCGGTCGAGCCGATATCCCAGTGTGCGCTCGCTGTCATCCGGGTCGACGCGCTGTCCGGACAGGATCGAGCGCACCCTCGCGGTACGGACGGCCATCTGGTTCTGCAGCCACCGGTCCCGCTCGTCCTGGTAGGCGGTCACGACTTGCTGGGAGACCCGATCGATATAGGCGAACGAGCGGTCGGTCATCTCGGCCACCGCGGAGGTGATCAGGGCGACGTCGTTGGTCGCCGCGGTGAGCTCGCCGAGCATGTGGTCGTTGAACAGTCGCTGCCCGATGCGGTAGGCCCGCAGCAGGGCGGCGATCGAAGTGCCGCGCTGGGCCATGCGCCGGGCGTACTCCAATGCCTCCGTGGGAGCTTCGAGTTCGTCGATGTCGAGCCCCAGCTCGTAGATATGCAACGCGATCACGACGTTGCCGGTGACGCTGGCCCGCAGTAGTGACTCCACGCGGCTGTCGCCGCGCAGCTCCGGCTCTATGTGGAGCATCTGCTCCGTCAAACGTTCGGACAAGCCGAGCGCATGTCGGCTCAGTTCTCCCGCGATCCTCGCGAGCAGTTCCGCGGCGTCGCTCCGCATGATCATCCTGACATCGTCACGATCGAGCGGACTCCGGCGGCCTCGATCTTCGACCGCCCACGATCCGCAGCGCGAGGTCCGCGTAATAGTCGCCGATGTCCTCCGGTGACCAGGAGCCACCCTCGTGGTACCAGCGCGCGATATCTATTCCCAGCGAAAGCAGAGCGGCCGCGGCCATATGGGTATTCGAGTTCTCGAACACCCCCGCGGCCGCCCCGCGCTCGATCAAGCACCGGACCTCGCCCTCGATCGCACGCCGGGTTGCCTTGATCTCCTGTTGATGTTCTGGGCTCAGTGCGGCGAGCTCATAATTGATGATCCGGGCGACGGTGTGGGAGCGGGCGTGATGGATCGTGAACTCCCGCATCACGGCGATCAGTTGCTCGGCGGGGTCTTGTGCCGAAGCGATGGCAGTGCGGACGCGCTCCAGGGTGTCCAGGTGACCGGCGCGTGAGATCTGGTAGAGCAACTCTTCCTTGGAACGGTGATACACGTAGATCGTCCCGGTGCTCACCCCGGCGATCGATGTGATATCGCGGGTGGTCGACCCGTGGAAGCCGCGTTCGGCGAAGGCCACCACCGCGGCGTCGAGCAGCCGCGCTCGGGTCTGGTCCGCGCGCGATAGGTCCTCTGTATCGGTCACCTGGACAGTATGGCTCTACACAACGAGCACGAGTTTGCCGGTATCGGCACCTGTGAACAGCATGTTCAGTGCATTCAGCTTTCTCACGCGGGCAGCCCGACGAGGTCCGCCAGCAATCTCCGATGGTGGCCGGGACTTCCCAGTCCTATCTGGTCGGCCTTCGCGCGTTTGAGGTACAGGTGTGCCGGGTGCTCCCAGGTCATGCCGATCCCGCCGTGCAATTGGATGGCCTCCTCGGCGGCCCGCACCGCGATATCGCTGCAATAGGACGCCGCGACGGCGGTGGCGATCACGCTGTCGGGGTCGTCGGCCGCGTATGTTCCCGCCGCATACCGCGCGGCGGCCGAGGCCGACTCGACCTCGACGTAGAGGTCGGCGAGGCGGTGCTTGATCGCCTGGAATCCGCCGACCACCCGGCCGAATTGGCGTCGCAGCTTCAGATACTCGACGGTTGTCTCCAGGCACCAGGCGGCGATTCCGGCTTGCTCGGACGCGAGGAGTGCGGCGCCGAGCGTCAAGCCGGATTGGATAGCGGCCCAACCGGACTCGGCGGCGACGACGACCCGGCCCGGCACGGAGTCGACAGCGACGTCAGCCAGCGGGCGGGTCATATCCAGGGAGACCACCGGCTTGATCTGCGCCGCGGCGGCCGTCAACGCGTGGACCTCCGTGCCGTTGGCCGTCTCGACGGCGGCCAGCAGCACATCGGCGTCGAGCGCGCCGGCGACGCTGGTAACCAGTCCGGACAGCCGGCCCTCCGCATCAGCCGTCAAGGTCGGGATGTGCGTCGCGAGCGCGGTGGAGAACGGCGTCAGCAGCGCTGCGCTGCAACTACCGTCACCGAGCCGACCGACCAGCGTGGAGTCGCCCGCGAGCAGGACGGTCGCGGCAATGACGCTGCTGGTCAGAAATGGGACCGGTGCGACGAACCGTCCGAACTCCTCGAGGACGACGGCGGCGTCACGGGCCGTACCGCCCGCCCCGCCGCGGTCCTCGGGGATGAGGAGACCAGCGAGCCCGAGGTCGTCGGTGATCGATGTCCACAGCGTCCGGGTCAGTGTTCGATCGCCGTCGTAGGCCCGCGCGACCGCGGACGGATCGCATCGGGTGGTGAGCAGGTCACGCACCGCGTTGCGCAAGGAGGTCTCGACATCGGTATCGAGCAGCAGGATGTCGCTCATCGGCTCAGGTCCTTCCAGGCGATGTCCTTGTCCGCACGGGGTTCACCCGGCAGCCCGAGGACCCGTTCGGCGATGATGTTGCGCAGGATTTCGGAGGTTCCGCCCTCGATCGAATTGCCTTTGGCCCGCAGGAAGCGGTAACCGGCGCCGCGACCGGCGAAATCGACCCGGTCGGGGCGCACCATCGTCCAATCGTCGTATCGCAGGCCGTCCTCACCGCGCAGTTCGACCTCAAATCCGGCAACCTGCTGGTTGACTCGGGCGAACGACAGCTTGAGGGCGGAGGTTTCCGGCCCGGGCTGGCCGCCGGCCACCTGCTGACGCAGCCGGGTCGCCGCCAGCCGGGAGACCTCGGCATCCACCCACAATCGCAACAGCCGGTGGTGCAATTCGGGGGTGCGCTTTTCCGGGAATTCGCGCCAGAGGCCGGCGGCGGCGCCCAGCACTCCGCTCTCGCGGGGGAGCGCGCGCCCCCCGATCGAGACGCGCTCATTGTTCAAAGTGGTGGTTGCGACTCGCCAGCCTTCTCCTTCCTTGCCGAGGCGGTGCGTGTCGGGGATCCGAACGTCGGTCAGGAAGACTTCGTTGAATTCCGCTTCGCCGGTGATCTGCCGCAGCGGCCGCACCTCGACTCCGGGTGCGGTCATATCGCAGATGAAGTAGGTCAGCCCCGCATGCTTGGGCCGGCTGGGGTCGGTGCGTGCCACGAGGATCGCCAATTGCGCTTTGTGCGCGACCGAAGTCCACACTTTCTGCCCGTTGACGACCCAGTCACCGCCGTCACGCACTGCCCTGGTGGCGATCGCGGCCAGGTCCGAGCCTGCCCCCGGTTCACTGAACAGCTGGCACCAGATCTCCTCCCCGCTCCACAGCGGACGCAGGAAGCGCTGCCGTTGTTCCGTCGTGCCGTGGGCGAGGATCGTCGGCGCGGCCATACCCAGACCGATACCGTTGATCGCCGCGTTGTTGTCCGGAGATCCGGCCTGCTCGAACAGGGCGTCGACGAACGGTTGCAGTTCCCGGTCGACGGCCCGGCCACCGAGCCCGATCGGAAAGTGAACCCAGGCCAGGCCCGCGTCGAACCTGGCTCGGTGAAAGGTCACGGCATCGGTGGTGGCCGGATCGTGCTTTTCGAGTACGGCTTCCACCCCGCGCCGCAGATCGTCGCGGACCGCGTCGGGTCGAGTCATCTGTCATCCTTCTGATCGGCCGTCACGGCACCAGCATCGCGACCGTCTCGGCCACACACGCGGGCTTGTCCGAGCCGTCGAGTTCCACGGTCACTCGGAGCACTGCTTGCGACCCGATCGTGCCCGGCACGAGCGAGACCAGTTCGACACCGGCTCGGACCCGGGATCCGGCCGGGACCGGAGTGGGGAATCGCACCTTGTTGGTGCCGTAGTTGACACCCATGGACAAGCCCCGCACGGCGTATACCTGACCGGCCAGCATCGGCACCATCGAGAGGGTGAGAAACCCGTGTGCGACGGTGGTGCCGAACGGTCCGGCGGCGGCTTTCGCGGGATCCACATGGATCCATTGGTGATCCCCGGTAGCTTCGGCGAAGCGATCGATCTGTTCCTGGGTCACCGTGTGCCAATCGCTGTATCCGAGGTGGGTGCCGACCGCGGCCTCCAGCTCGGACAGGCCCTGGAATATCTGCACAGCTCTCCTTCCTCCGTTCAGTTCCGTGGGCCGCCGGCCACGTAGATCACCTGGCCGGACACGAAGCCGGCCCCCTCGCTCACCAGGAACGACACGGTGTGCGCGATGTCGGCGGGAGTGCCGGTACGGGCAACCGGAATCTGGGCGGCCATCGCCGCCTTGAGCTCCTCGAAGGAGATGTTCATCCGGGCGGCCGTGGCCGCGGTCATCTCCGTCTCGATGAAACCCGGGGCGACCGCGTTCGCGGTGACGCCGAACTTGCCGAGTTCGAGTGCGAGCGTCTTGGTGAATCCCTGCAGCCCGGCCTTGGCGGCCGCGTAGTTGGCCTGGCCACGGTTGCCGAGCGCCGAGGTGCTGGACAGGTTGACGATGCGACCCCACTTCTGCTCGATCATGTGCGCCTGCGCTGCCCGGGCCAGCAGGAACGAACCGCGCAGGTGCACGTTCATGACGGCATCCCAGTCGTCGGCACTCATCTTGAACAGCAGATTGTCACGCAGGATCCCGGCGTTGTTGACCAGCACCGTCGGTGCGCCGAGTGCGGCGGCCACGCGATCGACCGCCTGGGTAACCGCGGCCTCGTCGGAAACATCGACACCGACCGCGAGCGCGCGTCCACCGGCTGCCTCGATGTCGTCGACGACCGTCTTGCAGGCGGCCTCGTCCAAGTCGAGCACGGCTACTGCCATACCGTCGGCGGCCAGCCGCCGGGCGACAGCGGCGCCGATTCCGCGAGCCGCGCCGGTGACGATGGCGGTCCGCTGTGTCGGATCGGTCATGAATACTCCTCGAAGATGTGATTGCGGGGGAATTGCTGAGTTCAGGGGGTGTAGACCACGCGACCGACGGTCTTGCCGTCCGCGAGTCGCTGCACGGCGCCGGCGACCTCCTCCAGTCCCAGCCGCGCGCCGACCAGAGGACGGATCGCGCCGTCGGCGGCAAGTGCGGTCAGCGCGCGATGGCATTCGGCGACGGCGCCCGGGTCCTGGGTGTTGTACAAACCCCAGTGCAGGCCGAGGATCGAATAGTTCTTGACCAGCGCATGATTCAATGCCGGTGCTTGGATCTCGCCGCCGGCGAATCCGACGACCACGATGCGGCCCTCGAAGGCGATGCATTTCGTGGACCGTTGGTACACCTCGCCGCCGACCGGGTCGTAGATCACGTCGGCGCCACGACCGCCGGTTACGTCCTTCACGACGTCGACGAAGTCCAGCTGATGCCGATCGATGACCACGTCGGCGCCCAGATCCTCGGCGTAGGAGGCTTTTTCGGCGCCACCGACAACTCCGATCACCCGGGCGCCCGCGGCCTTGCCGAGCTGGATCGCGGCGCTGCCCACGCCACCTGCCGCGGCATGCACCAGGAGGGTCTCGCCCGCGGTCAATCCGGCGCGCCGATGCAAGCCGAACCAGCCGGTCTGGTAGCCGATGAACAGCGAGGCCGCCTCCGCGTCATCCAACGACGGCGGCGCTGGGAAGGTCTGGGCGGCCTCCAGCACGGCGAATTCCGCGAAACCACCGTGCGGCAGCGCCGCGCCTCCGAGCACCCGGTCACCGGCAGCGATCCCGGCCACGTCGGCACCGACCGCCACCACTTCGCCACACAACTCGACGCCGGGCGTGAACGGCAACGGCGGCCGGACCTGATAGAGGCCGCGGCACATCAGTACATCGGGAAAGTTCGCCGCGGCGCCGCGGACCCGCACGACAACCTGGCTCGGGCCGGGCTCCGGAACTTCCACCTCCTCCAGCCGCAGCACCGTGCCCGGTTCGCCCAGCTCATGGACTCGCCACGCTTTCATCCGCGCCATGTCAGATTCCGCCTGTCAGCGTGACGCCGCCGTCCACGACCAGCAATTGCCCCGTCAGCCAGCTCGCGTCGTCGGAGAGCAGAAACGCCACCACACTGCCGATGTCCTCGGGCACGCCGAGCCGCTTCAGCGGGTACGCCGCGGCGACCTCGTCCTCCCTGCCGTCGTAGAGAGCAGTGGCGAACTTCGTCTTCACCACCGCCGGGGCGACGGCGTTGACCCGTAGGTTCGGGCCGAGTTCGACCGCGAGTTCCTGAGTGATGTGCGTGAGCATCGCCTTGCTCGAACCGTAGAAGCCGATGCCCGGCGCCGGCTTGAGACCTGCGACCGACGACACGTTCACGATCGCGCCGCCGAAGTCCTTCATCCAGGCCCGATACGCCTGCTGCACCCACGACAGCGCGGCCAGGCAGTTGACCTCGACTATCTTGCGGGCCACGTCCAACGGCAGATCGACCATCGGCCCGAACGCCGGGTTGATGCCGGTGTTGTTGACGAGGAGGTCGGCGCTACCGAACGTGTCGATCGCGCGAGCGACGGTCTCCGCCTGGTGCTCGACGTCATCGGCACGGCCCGCGACGGCCAGCGCGCGGGCCGGCCCGCCCAGTGCTTCCACCGCTTCGTCGAGCGCGTCCTGTTTGCGGGCGGTGATCACGACTCGCGCCCCCTCGTCCACCAAGCGCTGCGCGATGCCGAGCCCGATGCCCCGGCTCGCACCGGTGACTATCGCTGTCTTGCCTTCGAATCTGTTCATCATTGAGTCCCTTTCGCGGAGTCAGCGGTTACGACAGGCGCTCCAGCACCATCGCCATGCCCTGACCGCCGCCGACGCACATCGTTTCCAAACCGATCTGCTTGTCATGGAACTGCAGGGAGTTGATCAGGGTGCTGGTGATGCGGGCGCCGGTCATGCCGAATGGGTGACCCACCGCGATCGAGCCGCCGTTGATGTTGAGCTTGTCGAAGTCGACGCCCAGCTCCCGCGCCGAGGGGATGACCTGGGCGGCGAAGGCTTCGTTGATTTCGACCAGGTCGATGTCATCGATGGTCATCCCGGCCCGGGCCAGCGCCTGCTTCGACGCCTCCACCGGCCCCAGGCCCATGATCTCCGGCGACAGCGCGCTGACTCCCGTCGCGACGATCCGAGCCAGTGGCGTCAGGCCGAGTTCGGCGGCCTTGGTGTCGGACATGATGACGACCGCGGCGGCGCCGTCGTTGAGCGGGCAGCAGTTCGCGGCCGTCACCGTCCCGTCGGGCCGGAACACCGGCTTCAGTTCGGCGACCTTCTCCAGGGTGACTCCAGGCCGCGGGCCGTCGTCGTGCGAGACGACACTGCCGTCGGGCAGGGTGATCGCGGTGATGTCGCGCTCCCAGAATCCGTTGGCGAGGGCGGCCTCGGCGAGGTTCTGGCTGCGGACACCGAAAGCGTCCTGTTCGGCACGGCTCACACCGCACAGTTGCGCCACGTTCTCCGCGGTCTGCCCCATCGCGATATAGACGTCCGGCAGTAGATCCTCGGTGCGCGGGTCGGTCCAGGCCTCGCCGCCCGCAGCGAATTTCGCCGTACGGCGCACCGCGTCGGCGAATACGGGGTTCTCGGTGCCGGGCAGGCCGTCGGCACTGCCCGTGACGTAGCGGCTCACGGTCTCCACGCCGGCGGAGATGAAGACGTCTCCCTCGCCGGCCCGGATGGCGTGTAGCGCCATGCGGGTCGTCTGCAAACTGGACGAGCAGTACCGGTTGACCGTTGTGCCGGGCACCCGATCCAGGCCCGCCAGAATCGCCACGACTCGAGCGAGGTTGAAGCCCGACTCACCGGCGGGCTGGCCACACCCGAGCATCAAGTCGTCGATGCCGTTCGGACTGAGGGCAGGCACCTTCGCCAGCGCGGCCCGGACGATCTGCGCCCCCAAGTCGTCGGGCCGGAGATCCCGCAACGAACCCTTGCCGGCGCGACCGATCGGCGAGCGGGCGACAGAGACGATGACGGCTTCGGGCATGACTGTGAACCTTCCAGCAAGTAACTGAGCGCTTGTTAACCTATCGACACCATGCTGGACGGACCGTCGATGGTCAATACGTCACAGTGAATTGGGACTGTGACACAGGGCACAGGCCGGCGCGGTCGCTCAGCAGACGGCTTGCGTCCGACGCAGCAGCCATCATTGGATGAGTACAGCGACGGTCGAATGGATGGCCTTGTGGGGCAACGGATCGCCAGCCCTGTGCGGCAGCGGCTCCGGCGGGACCTTCACCACACGATTCTGAGGCACACCCGCCGCGCTCGCTGCGGGTGTGCCTCTGCTGGTCACCACCATCGATGAGGGTCGGGACCTGTCGTCGACGTGCGGGATACCGGCCGACGGCTCCTATCGTCTGCTGCCGGCCTGACGGCTCCGCCTCACTTCAGGCGCCGGGCGAAGAATCGGATCCCGTCGTCCGCCCCGAGCGCCCGCACCGCGAACCCTGATGAGGCAGGTGGCGAAGCCGAGCATCAATTCGGTGGAGCCGGTGTCTGCGTGGGAAGAACAGTGGCCCGCGCTCGCCGAGGGCCTGGACCGGACACGCGTGCCGGCCAGGGCCGAATCAGCACGCGCGTAGTGTCAATTCGCTCACTCGGCAGAGCGCTCGGGAACTGCGTTTTCACCGTGTGGAGGTCTCCGGCCCGAGCCCGGACGGGCGCTGGGTTCGCGTCGCTTCCGCTCGAGGTGCTGGGCCGGTGAGTCCCCCGGTCCTGCGCATTCCGAGGAACATCGAGGCCAGGCCGAGCAGCACGGCGACGGCGCCGGCGACGACGTTGTTCCAGATCGTCGAGGTGGTATCGACGTTGCCGCTGACGATCCAGGGGGCGACGATCGTCCAGAGGCCGATCAGGGGAGCGGCCCAGACGATGCCGTGCGTCCGGCCGTACACCGAGGCGAACCCCAGTGCGAGCATGGCCAGAGCGATGCCGACGATGAGGTTGTTGACGGTCAATGTGGAGAGTCCGTTGAACCCGACGACCCAGGGGGAAATCGCGATGTAGAGCCCGGTCAGGAACATCAGGCCGGTGACCGCTTGGGCGTCGGGCGCCTCGGAGGCGCGCTCGTACTTCTCCCGCAATTCCACGATGTCGGGATGCCGGCTCATCATGGTTTCACTACTCATGTTTCCACCACCCTTCGGACGTAGTGGCGTATCGAAGCTCTCCCGAGCCGGGCGGCTCGCGATCGGTTCAGGAACGCGACCCGTCCTGATCGCCGCTCACTTATATCATCCTGTGATAATATCACTCCATGATGGAAGGGTCGATGTCCTCGTCGGGCCACCTCACCGACCAGGAATACACGCGGCTGCTGGCGTTTCGTACCGTGCTGCGCCAGCTGCTGCGCTGGAGTGAGCGCGGGGCGGCCGAAGTGGGACTCACCGACACCCAGCACCAACTCCTGCTGGCGATCCGAGGGCACTCCCACCCCGGCGGGCCGAGCATCGGGGAGGTCGCCGGTTACCTGTCCGCCCGCCACCACAGCGTGGTGCAGCTGATCGATCGCACCGAGCAACTCGGCCTCGTCACTCGGAAACGAGGGCAGGGCACCGACCGTCGCGTCGTACACCTCACGCTGACCGAGGCAGGCAAGGAAACGTTGGCCTTGCTCAGCGCCACACATCGGGAAGAACTAGAGCGACTGACTCCCCTCATCGGCGCGCTGGATGATCTCCCCGCCGTAGGGTGAGCGTTGCTCGGTCCGGGTAGGGCCACACGAGCCGGGATCACCTCGCGATCCGCTCTGGTGGGCCGGGTGTGCCGAGAAAGGTGCGCCCCTCAGCGGCCGAGCAAAGCGCTTGCCCCGTACGGATTTCGCCCGTCCATGCCCGCGTCGTGCCTGATGGGGTGGTGCGGCAGGAGCGGGAGGACCCGCGCTCGGGTTCAGGATCGCGCTGATCGCAATCATTCTGTGAACCGTCTGCGCACCTTACTGTTCCGGACAGTACTTCTCGTGTGAGGACCGCGTCAGATGACATTGCAGTTGGATCCGACCACATCCGCGCCGCCTTCCGCCCCTGCCGAGGCGGTCGTCGAAAGCCCGGCCCCGTTCACCCGGAAGCTGATCGGCCTGGCCAGAGCGTCTTCCGGGCTGATTTTGGCGGTGGTCGTCTGGCAGCTGGGCGCCCGATCCTGGCTCGGCACGACCACTCCGGCGCCGACGGAGGTGCTCGAGGCCGGGTGGGAGCTGATCAGGTCGGGCGAGCTGTGGCAACATCTGGCCGCCTCCGGGCGTCGGGTGGCGGTCGGGTTGGCGATCGGCATCGGCATCGGTCTGGTGTGCGGGGTGGCGGCCGGGTTGTTCCGCGTCGCCGAAGATCTGGTGAACGGCCCGCTACAGGCGTTGCGAATGTTGCCGACGCTGGCGCTGGTGCCGGTGTTCATCATCTGGTTCGGCATCGGCGATTCGTTCAAGATCGCGTTGATCATCGTCGCGCCGATCTTCCCGATCTATTTGAACGTGCTGGCCGGGATCCGGGGTGTGGACCGGCGGTTGGTGGAGGCGGCGGAGTCGCTGGGCCTCAACCGGTTCGAGTTGACCACCAAGATCATCCTGCCCGGTGCGTTGCCGCAGATCTTCGTCGGTTTGCGGCAGGCACTGGGCATCGGCTGGCTCACCTTGGTGGTCGCGGAGATGCAGACCACGCCGGTCGGTCTCGGGTTCCTGATGAACGATGCCAAGGAGTTCCTGCGGACCGATCAGATCTTCTTGGTCCTGGTGATCTACGCGGTGCTGGGGTTGCTCACCGATCTGTTCGTGCGCGTGCTGGAACACCGGTTCCTGGCCTGGCGCACCGGATACGAGGGGAAGTAGATGACCGCCACCATCGGGACCGGTGTCCGTATCCGCGGGGCGGTGCGCGCGTTCGGCGGGCGCACGGTACTGCGCGGGGTCGACTTGGATATCGCGCCGGGGGAGTTCGTCGCCCTGCTCGGCGCCAGCGGGTCCGGTAAGAGCACGCTGCTGCGCGGCATCGGTGGGCTGGACCGCGGCTTCAGTGGGTCGTTCGACGTGCCGGGATCGAAGGCGATCGTGTTCCAGGAGCACCGGTTGATTCCGTGGATCACCGTGTGGCGCAACGTCGTTCTCGGCGTCGACCGGGCCGGCAAGGCGCGTGCGTTGACGGCGCTGGAGGAAGTGGGGCTCGTCGCGAAAGCGGATGCGTGGCCCGCGACCTTGTCGGGCGGGGAAGCGCAGCGGGTCGCGCTGGCCAGGGCGCTGGTCCGCAATCCGGAACTGCTGCTGCTCGACGAGCCGTTCGGTGCCCTCGACGCGCTGACCCGGTTGAAAGTGCAGGCTCTGGTGGCGCGCCTGTGGACGCTGCACCGCCAGTCGGTGCTGTTGGTGACCCACGACGTGGAGGAGGCGCTGCTGTTGGCCGACCGTGCGCTCGTGCTGCGCGAGGGCCGCATCGCCGAATCCTTCGACATCACCGTCGCCCGCCCGCGTTCGGTGGTCGACCCCGAATTCTCCGCACTCCGGCGCCGGTTGCTGCTCGCACTCGGCGTGAATCCCGAGGCACCGACAGGAGCAGACGTATGAGTGAACCGTTGCAGATCAGTACGGACGTCTTGGTGATCGGCGGCGGGCCCGCCGCCTGCTGGGCCGCGATCCATGCCCGCGAGGCCGGCGCCGAGGTGACGTTGGTGGACAAGGGCTACTGCGGGACCAGCGGCGCCACCGCCCCGTCCGGCACCGGCGTGTGGTACGTGGCGCCGGAGGCGACCGCGCGGGCCAACGCGAAGGCCAGCCGGGAAGCGCTGGGTGGGCATCTGGCCGATCACTATTGGATGGACCGGGTGCTGGATCAGACCTACGCGAACATGAATCGGCTCGCGGTGGAGGGACGGTATCCGTTCCCCGTCGATCCGGCCACCGGTGAGCAGATCCGCACCGGCGTGCAGGGCCCGGAGTACATGCGCCGGATGCGGGCGTGGGTGAAACGTGCCGGGGTGCGCATCCTGGACCACTCGCCCGCGCTGGAGTTGCTGGTCGACGACGACGGCGTGGTGCGCGGCGCGGCGGGCTACCAGCGCCAGGCCGACCGGGACTACCGCATCGCGGCCGGTGCGGTGGTGCTGGCCACCGGCGGTTGCGCGTTCCTGTCCCGGGCGCTGGGCACGAATGTCGACACCGGTGACGGCGCGCTGATGGCGGCCGAGGTGGGCGCCCGATTCTCGGGGATGGAGTTCTCCAATGCTTATGCGATCGTGCCGAAGGGGTCGACGATCACCAAGACCGCCTACTACGGTTACGCGACGTTCTTCCACGAGGACGGGCGCGTGCTCGAGGGCGCGGGCTCGACCAAGGGCCGTTCGGTGATCGCGCGAACACTGTTACGGGAGAAGGTGTTCGCGCAGCTCGACCGTGCCGACGCGGCGGTGCAGGCGCAGATGCGGCTGGGGCAGCCCAATTTCTTCCTCCAGTTCGATCGGCGCGGTATCGACCCGTTCACCGACCGGTTCGAGGTGGATCTGCTCGCCGAGGGCACCGTGCGCGGCACCGGCGGCATCGATGTGGTCGACGACGACTGCGCCACCTCGGTCGCGGGGTTGTACGCGGCGGGTGACGCGGCGACCAGGGAACGGATCTGTGGCGGTTTCACCGGTGGCGGCAGCCACAATTCGGCGTGGGCGATGTCGTCGGGCAGTTGGGCGGGCCGCGGCGCGGCGTTGTTCGCGCTGAGCTCCGGTGGGGCGCGGAGCGCCGATCTGCGCGGTGCCGGGCGCACCGGGTTGCGGCCGGAGAGCGCCGAGTCGGTCCGGGCGGCGGACGTGGTCGAAGCCGCGCAGCAAGAGCTGATCCCGTTCGAGAAGAACTACCTGCGCCACGGCGACCGGGTCGGGCCTGCGCTGGAGCGGCTGGACAACGTGTGGGAGCAGGCCACCCGCGGCTTGGGCGGAGGCACGGGGGACGAGCGGGTGCGCGCTCGGCAGGCCGCGGCCATCACCGCCGTGGGACGGTTGATGTACCGGTCGACGCTGGCGCGGACGGAGACGCGCGGGATGAGCAAACGCGTCGATCATCCGGATCTGGACCCGAAGCAGCACCATCACATCCTGTCCGGCGGGCTGGACGAGGTGTGGACGGCGACGTCCGCGGCGGCGACCACTTCGGCGGTGGCGTGATGATCGAGATCTTGCGCGCTGGTGACTGCATCGCCTGCGACAAATGCGTGGACGTGTGCCCCACGAATGTCTTCGACCGCACCGACAGCGGAATCCCGGTCATCGCACGGCAGTCCGATTGCCAGACCTGTTTCATGTGCGAGGCCTACTGCCCCACGGACGCGCTGTACGTCGACCCCGAGTCGACGCCGCTGGCCGATCACGACGCCGTGCGCGGCGAGCACATCGGCCGCTACCGCAAAGAGCTGGGCTGGGGCCGCGGCCGCCAACCGGGCAGTCTGGTCGCGGTGGGGCCGCGTCTGCCGCACGGCACTCCGCCGCCGCGGTTGTCGGAACTCTGAACAACGAAAGCGAATCATGCGCATACTCCGGCTGATCGTGCCCGCCGTCGTGTCCGCCCTGCTGCTGGTTCTCACCGGCTGCGGGTCGGACGACGCGGGCTCGGCGACCCGCGCCGAGATCAAGACCCTCCGCATCGGCACCATCGGCACCGGCAACGTGCTGACCGGGCCGGTCGGCTTCGCCCATCAGCGCGGAGCCCTGTTGCCCGCGCTGAAGCCGCTGGGGGTGGACGCCATCGAGGTCTACAGCTTCCCCAACGGTCCCGACCTGAACCAGGCGCTGGTCGGCGGCCGCCTCGACGTCGCCACCTACGGTGACACGCCCGCTCTGGTCGCGCGTGGCAGCGGGTTGAAGACGCGGCTGCTGGCCATCGCGGCGGTGAATTACAACGCGGGCGTGGTGGCCAAGGATCCGGCGATCCGGACGCTGAAGGATCTGGCGGGCAAGAAGATCGGCGTGCAGTCGGGCTCCTACATCGATCGGTACCTGCAGGGTGCGTTGAAGGCCGAGGGCATCCAGGCCCAGCTGGTGCATCTGCTGGCCACCGACGCGGAGGCTCCGCTCAACGGCGGCGATATCGCGGCGGTCGCGCTGCCGGATGTGAACCCGTCGTCGTCCTTCCACGCGTTCCTGGCCAAGGGTTTCCACCAGGTCGACTCGATTCACGACAACCATCCCGATCTCGCGGGTACCAGTTCCTCGGTGAGCAGCCAGGACTTCCTCGACAGCCATCCGCAGTTCGGTCCCGCGTGGCAGTCGGTGATCGCCGAGGCCAACCGGTATGCGAAGGCGCATTGGGACGATTACGTGAACTACGAGGTGTCCCAGTCGAAATCGCCGGAAGCGGTGGTGCGCGCCACCGCGCGGGAGAGCTACATTCCCGACGAGATCTTCGCGCCGCTGGGCATCCAATTGCTGACGGGAACCAAGCAGTTCCTCGTGGATCAGAAGAAGATCCGGGAGGATTTCGGTTTGGAGGAGTGGTTCTACCGGCCCGATCGGCCCAAGCAGGGCTGAGCCGAGCCTCGGTCGCCGAATGCGCGGGGCCGGGCGGCGGTGACCCGTTCATGTGGGGCGAGTACGCGTTCGCCCAGGTCCAGCGGCGGACAGCGTCATTCGTGGCAGACCTCGGCGGTGTCGATCGGGAGGGGAGTTCGTGGCGGAGATCGCGCAGTGGGCGCGGCAGCGGCCGTGGGGGGTGCGGCTGGAGTGGGGGCTGACCGGTGCGATGGCGCTGGGGCCGGGGAGCGCGTGTGTGGTGGTGGTCGACGTCCTGTCGTTCACGACGTCGGTGTCGGTCGCTGTCGAAGCCGGGACGCGAGTGCTGCCCTATCCGTGGCGGGACGGCGGTGCCGCGGAATTCGCCGCGCGGCACGGCGCGGAGCTGGCGGTGGGGCGGCGGGCGGTGTCCGAGCGGCAGCCGTGGTCGCTGTCTCCGGCGGCGTTGCGGTGCGCGCCGGTCGCCGAGCGGCTCGTGTTGCCCTCGCCCAATGGTTCGGCCATCTCCGCGGCCGTCAGCGGTGTGCCGGTGGTCGCGGCGCGCCTGCGCAACGCGAGCGCGGTCGCTCGCTGGATCGCCGGGCGGGGATGGGGAAGCGCGCGCCAGCCGGTCGCCGTGATCGCGGCAGGTGAGCATTGGCCCGGCCGCGACGGGCTGCGGCCCGCGGTGGAGGACTGGCTCGGCGCGGGAGCGGTCGCCGCGGCACTGGCGCGCGGCGCAGCCGGGCCGCTGTCTCCGGAAGCGCACGCCGCCGCGGTGGCGTACGGCGGGATCGCCGATGTGGCGGCGCTGATCCGGAACTGCGCATCCGGCCGCGAACTCGCCGAGGGCGGGTTCGCGCAGGATGTCGCGGCGGCCACCGAACTCGACAGCAGCGGGGTGGTGCCGGTGCTGACCGATGGGGCGTTCGTCGACGCCGCGCGGTGAGCGCGGCCGGGCGCTAGCGGTGGGGGCCGATCAGCCCGATCGCGGATTCGACTGCCACGTCGATGATGTCCGCGATGTCGTTGCCGTCTTCCACGGTGGTGGCGATGAGTTCGCGGAAGCCGCCGAAGAGGATGGTCGCCACTTGGCGGGAGGGCGGCCGTAGTCCGGCGGCCGCGAATTCGGGTGTGTCGGCGAGCTTCTGGATGAGCGCCACGAACGACTCGCCGACCTCGCGCTGCAACTGGCGCGTGTCGTCACCGAGGGCGGGAACGACACGGATCCAGCTGAGAGTGAGGGATGGCTCTTGCTGGGCGGTGCGTATCCACGCTTCGATGGCTTGGCGCACCTGGGTGCGCCAAGCCATGTGCGGGTCGACCGCGGCATCGATCCGCCGGATCATGTCCTTGTGGTGCTCGCTCAGCAGGGCGATGAAGCAGTCCTGTTTGCTGGTGAAGTGCTCGTAGAAGGTGCGGCGCGAGGTGCGGGCATAACGAACCACGTCGGCGACGGTCGAGTCCTGGTAGCCGCGTTCGCGCACGGCGGCGGCCATGGCGTCGAGCAGGCGGCGGCGGAACCCCGAATCCGTGCCGTTGTCGGCGGAGGTGCGGGGTACGGGCGCGGCGCGGGTCACGAGAATCAGGTTAGTTACTCCTTTCGGTTCGTCGCGTCCGGCCCGAGTCCGGGGCCGGATGTCAGGCCGTGGATTGCCCGGAATCGTGTGCCGATGCCATCGCCTGGTCGTCGTCGGAGGGTGTGCCGCCGCGGGTGAAGCGGATGGTGCCGTCATCGATGCGGCCGTAGCGGAGGGTGAGCACGTCGTGGGCGTAGCTCATGCCCAGCCGCCACGGAGCCCGCGAACCCGCTTTGGGGAATCGGTCGATGTCGCGCAATACGTAACCGGCCTGGAAGTCCAGCAGCGGTGTGGGTGTCACGGCGGGGTCGGGCCACGGGGTGGTCTGCCGGTATCCGCCTGCGTCCATGTGCCGCAGCAGTCGGCAGACGAATTCGCTGACCAGATCGGCTTTCAGCGTCCAGGACGCGTTGGTGTAGCCGATGGTGAACGCGAAATTCGGCACTCCGCTGAGCATCATGCCCTTGTAGGCCATGGTGTGCTGCAGTGCGACCTCGTGCCCGTCCACCGTGAGGCGCAGGCCGCCGAGCGCGAGCAGTCGCAGCCCGGTCGCGGTCACCACCACATCGGCGTCGAGTTCGCGGCCGGATGCCAGGCGCAGCCCGGTCGCGGTGAACCGGTCGATGCGATCGGTGACCACGGTGGCGCGGCCGTCGCGGATGGCGCGGAACAGGTCGCCGTCCGGCACCAGGCACAGCCGCTGATCCCACGGCTGGTAGACGGGTTTGAAATGGGTGTCGACGTCGTAGCCTGCGGGCAGTTGCTTGACGGTCAGGTTACGGATGAATCTGCGCATCTGCCGGGGCCGCCGTCGGCTCAGCTGGTAGATCAGTGTGCTGACCAGCACGTTCTTCCATCTGACCACGGTGTAGGCCCGTTTCGGTCCCAGTAGTGCGCGCAGCCGGTTGGCCAGGGCGTCGCGGGCGGGCACGGGCAGGATGTAGGTCGGGGAGCGCTGCAGCATCGTCACGTGCGCGGCGGTGTCGGTCAGCGCGGGTACCAGGGTGACCGCGGTGGCGCCGCTGCCGATGACGACCACCCGCTTGCCCGCGTGATCGAGGTCGGTGGGCCAGTGCTGCGGATGCACCAGCTGTCCGCGGAAGTCGCCGATGCCGGCGAACTGCGGGGTGTAGCCCTCGTCGTAGTGGTAGTAACCGCTGCACACGAGCAGGAAGTCGCAGGTGAATTCGCGGGTGCCGCCGTCGTGTTCGGCCGACACCTTCCAGCGTGACTCGGCGCTGGACCAGGATGCTTCGGTCACCCGGTGCCCGTACCGGATGAACCGGTCGATGCCGGCGTCGGCGGCCGTTTCGCGGATGTAGCGCAGGATCGCGGGACCGTCGGCGATGGCTTCGGCTTGCGTCCACGGGCGGAATCGATATCCGAGGGTGTGCATGTCGGAGTCCGAACGCACTCCGGGGTAGCGGAACAGGTCCCAGGTACCGCCGAGAGTGTCGCGTGCTTCGAGGATCGCGTAGGTGCGGTGCGGGAAGGCGGCCTGCAGGTGGTGGGCCGCGCCGATGCCGGACAGGCCCGCTCCGATGATGAGGACGTCGAGGTGTTCGCTCATGCCCGTGCTCCTTTCGGTTCCCGGGTGCGCAGGCTGCGCTCCAGCAGCGCGACCACACCGTAGTAGTGGGTGGGTGTCACCCGTGCCAGGGCGTCGAACAGGTAGGCGTCGGGGCCGACGAGGATGCGGGACTTGCCGTGTTCCACTCCGCGGCGGATGATTTCGGCCGCCTTCTGCGGCGTGGTCAGTGCTATGGTCTCGAATTCCGCCGCCATCTGCTCGTGCGTCCGGCCCCGGCCCTCGGGGTCCTTGCGGACGCGGGCGTTGCGGGCGATGTTGGTGCTGATGCCGCCAGGGTGGACGTTCACCGCGGATACACCGGTGCCGCGCAGTTCCTGGCGCAGGGCGTCGGTGAATCCGCGGACGGCGAATTTGGCCGCGCAGTAGGCGCTTTGGTTGGGCATGCCCAGCAGCCCGAACACGCTGGAGGTGTTGACGATCACGCCGTGGTCCTGCTCGACGAGAATGGGCAGGAAGGCGCGGGTGCCGTTGACGACTCCGTCGAAGTTGATGCGCCGCAGCCATTCGTCGTCTTCGGCGACGGCGTCGAGCACCGAGGAGGAGACCGCGACACCGGCGTTGTTGAACACCGCGGCCAGCGGCGCGGACAGCCAGTCGCGGACTTCGTCGGCGAAGGCGAGCTGATCGGCCGCGTCGCGCACGTCCAGGACGCGGGTCAGCACCGGCCCGGTCAGCGACGCCGCCGTCTCCTTCAGCCCGGCCTGGTCGATATCGGCGATCGCGACGGGAGAGCCCGTGCGGGAAAGCAACTGGGCGAGGCTGCGCCCGATCCCGGAGGCCGCGCCGGTGATCATGACCGGGCGGCCGGATAACGGCCTACGGATGCGGGGCATCGATGCTCCTGCTTTCGGACGTGCGGATGTGTTCGTGGATGAGGTCGGCGAGTGTCGGCCACACCGCGGCGGGCAGGTCGTGGCCCATACCCGCGAGGGTGTGCAGGCGCGCGTGCGCGATCGCGCGAGCGGTGGCGCGGGCGCCGGTCGGGGCGACCATCCGGTCACGGTCGCCGTGCAGCACCAAGGTCGGGGCGGTGACCGCGCGCAGTTCGCGGGTCCGGTCACCGGATTTCACGATGCCCGCCAATTGCCGGCCGACGCCCGCTGCGGGCCCGGGGTCGCGATCCCAGGTGCGGGCGGCTCGCGCGCGCACGGCGGACTCGTCGAAAAGGTATCCGGCCGAGCGGATGTGCCGGTACATGCGCACGGTGCGATCGATGTGCTCGTCGCGGGTGCGTGCCGGTCGGGCGAACATCAACCGCCAGGTCGACCAGGCCGGGCGGCCGACCCGCGCGGCGCCGGTGGTGGACATGATCGAGGTCAGGGACGCGACCCGGGCGGGATGGTGGGCGGCGACGGTCTGGGCGATCATTCCGCCCATCGACATGCCGACCAGATGCGCCGAGGGCAGCTCGAGCGCGTCGAGCAATCCGACGGTGTCGGCGGCCAGATCGGCCAGCGTGTACTGCTCGCGATGCCAGCGCCGCCGCAGCATCTGCACCGGCGCCGGTGGCGGGAAATTCGCGTGCGTCGAGCGGCCGACGTCCCGGTTGTCGAAACGGACGACCTGGCAGCCGCGCGCGACCAAGAGCTCGCACAACCCGTCGGGCCACTCGTGTAACTGTTGACCCAATCCGGCGATCAACAGCAGTGGGACACCGCCGGAGCCGTGCTGCTGGTAGGCGAGGGTGACGCCGCCGCCGACTTCGGCGAACCGCTCGCTCATACCGCCGCCTCGGCGGTGCGGTCGAGCGCTCGCCCACTGGACGGCGGTGTGCGACGGCGCACCACGGCGCGGCCCTTCTCCGCCGGGACGAGCGCGACGCCGCGGAAGTGCGTTCGCTCGTCGCGGGCATCGGTGGGTTCGAGCGTGAAATCGCGCAGCAGCGTGCGCAGCACGACGTTCATCTCCATGGTGGCGAACGCGGCGCCGATGCAGCGGCGGCTGCCGCCGCCGAACGGGATCCAGCTGAATGTGCCCGGACGGACGCCGACGAACCGGTCGGGGTCGAAGGCGCGGGCGTTCGGGAAGAGTTCCTCGTTGTCGTGCATCAACCGGATGCTGGCCACGACCTTCTGGCCCTTGGGCAGGGTCCACCGGCCAAGCTGCAGGGTTTCGGCCCGGACCTGCCGGAACGTCGCGTCGATGACCGGCCGCACGCGCTGCACCTCCAGCAGCGTCGCCTCGCGCAGTTGCGATCCGCCCGCATCGGCTTCGGCGACCAAGCGGCGCAGGATATCCGGGTGCCTGCGCAGCCGCTCGATCGTCCACGACAGCGTCGTCGCCGTCGTCTCGTGTCCAGCGGTGAGCAGGGTCAGCAATTCGTCGGCGATCTCACTGTGTGACATGGCCGAGCCGTCCTCGTAGCGTGCTTGCAGCATCATCGCGAGCACGTCGTCGCGCTCCTCGATCCGGTCGCTCGCGGCGCGGTCGATGAGTTGTCCGACGATCTCGTCGTAGCGGCGGCGGTAGGCCGCGAAGCGGGCCCAGGGGCCGAACCGGCCCAGCGCCCGCTGGGGAACCGGGATCGCGGCGAGACCGGAGCCGATCAGCACGAGTCTGGGCAGCAGTCGGCGCAGTTCTTCGAAATCCGCGCCTTCGGCGCCGAAGACCGCGCGCAGGATCACGTTCAGCGTGATCCGCATCATCGAGTCCATCGTCGCGAACTCGCGGCCCGAGGGCCACGACGCCATCTCGCGGACGGCTTCCTCTTCGATGAGCGATTCGTACACTGTCAGCCTGCGGCCGTGGAAGGGTGGGGTGAGCAGTTTGCGCTGCTTGCGGTGTTCGTTCCCGCTGAGCGCGAACAGCGAACCGGGACCGAGGAATTGACCGAGGTTGATGTCGATGTTGTCGACGAGGTCGGCGCTCGCGGTGAACAGGGCTTTGATCTCGGCGGGGTCGGCGAGTACGACGGACCGCCCGAATCGGGGCATCTGGATGGTGAAGGCCGATCCGTAACGGTCGTGCATGCGCCGCCAGGTCCGGGTGCGCCCCGTCAGGATCTGCAGGTTCTGCACGATCGGCGGGGTGGATGGCCCGTCGGGAAGTCGCACAGCGGGCATACGCCCACCTCCTCGTGTGGTACTTCGATGTACCACCCGTACGGTACGCGCACGTACCACGTTGTGGCAAGGCTCACATCATGCCGACCCGGACCGCCGCCGCGATCCCGTCAGCAGTCGTCCCACAATGCCGCGCTGTGGGCGGCGAGCAGAGCGGCGATGCGGTCGAGCGCTTCGGCGGCGGGCAACGGGTCGAGGCGGCGGCCGTCACGCAGCCGCAACGCCACACGGTCGGCGGTGAGTTCCGCCGCGCCGATGATCGCCTGATACGGCGCGAGCCGGTGCTCGCGGATGCGAGCGGCGAGGCTGCCGCGATCCGGCGACGCGACCGCCGCCCGCAGCCCGCTCTCGCGGCAACGGCGTTCGAATCGGGCGGCCGCGCAGTGCTGGGCCTCGGTCACCGGTAGCACGACCACCTGGGTCGGCGCCAGCCAGGCCGGGAACCGGCCGCCGTGGCATTCGATCAGATGGGCCACGGCCCGTTCGATGCTGCCGATGATGCTGCGGTGCACCATGACCGGACGGTGCGCGACGCCGTCGGCGCCGGTGTAGCGCAGATCGAACCGCTCCGGTTGATGGAAATCGACCTGCACGGTGGACAGGGTGGCCTCCCGTCCCGCGCTGTCGCGCACCTGCACGTCGATCTTCGGGCCGTAGAACGCGGCTTCGCCGTCCACCGCGTCGTAACGCAGGCCGCGCTCGTCCAAGGCGGCGGTGAGCACGGCGGTCGACCGCTCCCACAAACCCGGAGCGGCAACGTATTTCCCGCCGCGACCGGGCAGCGACAACCGGTAGCGGGCGGCGCGGATGTCCAGTGCGGCATAGGCGTCGGCGATCATCGCCAGCGCTGCGGCGACCTCGTCGGCGGCTTGATCGAGGGTGCAGAAGATATGCGCGTCGTTGAGCTGGATCCCGCGCACCCGGGTCAATCCGCCCAGCACGCCAGAGAGCTCGGAGCGATACATGCCACCCAATTCCGCTATGCGCAGGGGTAATTCGCGATAGCTGTGCGCACGGGAGCGGAACAGCAGCGCGTGATGGGGACACAGGCTCGGGCGCAGCACCACCTGCTCACCGCCGAGATCCATCGGCGGGAACATCTCGTCGCGGTAATGCTCCCAGTGTCCGGACAATTCGTAGAGTTCACGTTTGCCGAGCACCGGCGAATACACGTGGTGGTAGCCCGCGCGGCGTTCGGCGGCGCGGATGTAATCCTCGAGGGCGTGGCGCACGGCCGCGCCGTCCGGCAGCCAGAACGGCAGTCCCGCGCCGATGAGCGGGTCGGTATCGAACAGATTCAGCGCACGGCCGAGGCCGCGGTGTTCGGGCATGATGGTCTCCTCGTCGACACAGGGCGAGTGACCACGAGACGAAACCCCGGGGCACTCGCCCCGGAGCTGGAATGAACGTGGATCAGCGCGCCGGGACGAATTCCGGCGTCGTCGTCACAGCTGCGCGCTCCATGCCGGTGACGCTAGCAGAGGCGCCCGCGCCCGCGCACGAGAGTTCTCAAAGCGGCCACCGGCGCGACGACTCTGACGCATAATCGAGTTCGACTGGCACGCAATGACATCGGGGGTCGATGGGGACGCGCAGAGCGGTGCTGCAAGCGGGAATGGTCCTCCCGCTGGCTGCCGCGTGCGCGCCGGAGGTGCTGCTGGGCAGCTCGGATGCGGTGCGCGTCGGCGTGTCCTGGAGCGGCCAGGAACTCGCCGCCTTCCACGCCGTCCTGGACGGGCTGGACCTCGGCTTCGAGGTCGAGGTCATCCCCCTCGGCGACAACACCGACACCGCGTTCACCGCAGGCGGCCGCTCCGCGCCGGACGTGGTGCTGCTTCCGCAAGCCGGGCGGGTGCGCGAACTCGCCGACGCGGGCAAACTGCGGCCCCTCGCCGAGACGGTGTGGGCCGATGAACTCGGCACCCGCTACGCCCAACCCTGGCAACTGTTGCTGCGCTACCAGAGTCGGCTCTACGGTGTGCCGTTCAAAGCCGCGGACAAATCGCTGGTGTGGTTCGACCGCCAACAGTTCGACACCCACGGCTTGGGTGAGCCGGCGGCATGGACGCTCGACGGCTGGGTCGACCGGATGGAGGTGCTCGCGCAGACGCCGACCCGCCTGCTGGCGCTGGCCGCCGCCGACGGCTGGGTGCTCACCGATTTCTTCGAGAACGTCCTGCTCGCCGAATCACCCCGCATCTACGACGAATTGGCCTCCAAGAACCACCGGGAACGGGAATGGGACAACCCGGCGGTGCGGGCCGCCTTCGGTCATCTGGGGATTCTGTGGGGACAGCGGCACGCGTTCCCCGGTGGCGTCGGCGTCGCGCTGACCAGGCAGTTCTCCGACGCCATCCGAGAGGTGTTCCAGCATCGCCGGGCCGCGGCGGTCGTGGCGCCGGACTTCGCCGAACCGATCGTGCGCAGCGCGGTCCGCGCGTCCGGGCGCGAGATCGACGACGCCGTCGGGGTGGTGGCCTTCCCGCCGGTGGACACCGCGCCGGGGCGGCCGAAGATCGTCGGCGGTGACGTGATCGTGGTGACGCGGCAGGCGACCCCGCGCGCGGACGAACTGGTCGAGAAACTGGCCGCCGCTCGCGCCCCCCTGCCGTGGATCGAGCGCTACGGCGGCTTTCTCGCCCCGAACCTGCGCACCGAGGCGGACTACTCGCCGCTGCTGGCGCCCTCGGCAGGTGAGCTCGCCGCGCGCAGCACCTTCGATCTGTCCGACCGGATCGGGCCGGTGGGCGGACGGGAAGGATTGTGGCGGGTGCTGACGGAGTTCCTCATCGCGATCGGCGACGGCGGGCAGGCACGAACGACCGAGGCCACCGACCGTGCCATCGCCGCGCTGGACGACGTCGATCGGCGGGGCCGATGACGATGCCTCCGGATTTCGACGTCAACGGTCTGCGCATCGAGCTGGCCACCCGCCGCATGCGCGGGCCGCTGGTCGCGGGCGGCAGGCCACGGCGCTGGCTGGGCTGGGTGGCCGGGCTGCCGGCGACGCTGCTGACGGTGGCGCTGCTGGTGCTACCGGCGGGATGGACCGTGCTGATCGCCGCCCGGGCCAGCCCGTTGTCGGTGCTCGCGTGCGCGGTCGCGGCGACCGGTGCGCTGCTGCCCGCCGCGCTGCGCAGGCGGCGGGGTGTGCCGTGGATCCGAATTCTGCTGTGGCCGTCGTCGATCGGTGCCACGATCGCCGGACTGTGGCTGCTGGGCGGCACGATGAACGCCGACGGTCGCGGCGCGTACCTGCGCACACTGTTGTGGGTGGCGTTCGGGATCGGGCTGCTGCTCGTGGCGCTGGCGATCGCCTGGTGGGGCCGGGCGGCGCGCTGGTTGTGGCTGCCGCTGATCGTGCCGTTCGGGGTGTCGGCGTTCGTGTCCGGGGTGGCGTTCCGGGTGATCTTCGGCAACGGCGCGCGGTGGCTGGACATCGAGGACGTCGGGCTCTACCGGTGGTGGCTGGCGGCGATGCTCGGGTCGGCGTTCCTGTGGACCTGGCTGGGTTTCCTCACCGCGCTGTTCCGCGCGGGAATCCATGCGATCGAAGCCGATCCGGCGCGCGCCGGGTACCTCTACCGCGACGACGGCAGACCGCTGGCGGTCCGGCTGTACGAGTTGCTGCGGCCGGTGCTGCTGATCGCCGGACTGGCCGTCGGCGTCGCGGCCGCGCGGGTGTTCGACGTGGTGCTGATCGGGGTACCGGGGGCGCTCGAATACCAGGTCGACAGCGCGACCGTGCACTGGTGGCGGCTGGCCGCCGACGCCGAACCCGGCGCGGCGGCGGCCTACGCGCTGCCGCTGGCTGTACTCGTGGGCGCGGTCGCCTGGCTGCTGCAAGTGGACGTACGCCATCACCGCGCGAGTTGGTCGGCGGTGCGCGCGATCTCGGTGGCGGGACGGCGGCGCATCGGTCCGGTGCGGGCGGCGGGCATCGTGCTGGTGTCGGTGCTGGTGCTGTACCCGATCGGCGTCCTCGCCTATACCGGGTTGCGTACGCACGACGGCTTCGGCTTCTCGGCCATAGCTCTGGTGTCGGGCGACGACGGACTGTGGCGTTCGCTGCAGACCACCGCCTGGGTCGCGGGGATCGTCACGGTGGTCGTGGTCACCGCCGCCGCGCCGGTGGCCTACCGGCTGGCCGCGCTGCGACCCAACGGCACCGCCGCACGACTGGCCGTCGTAGCGCTGGTGGTGCTGGCGGTGACGCCCGCGCAGACCTACCTCGGGCCGATCGACGGTCTCGTCGACACCTACGAACTGTCCGGAACCCGCATCCCGCTGATCCTCGTGCACGCCGCCGCCGGACTGCCGATCGCCATCCTCGTGCTGCGCGGCGCGATGCTGTCCCCGCCGGGCAGCACCGCTGCGGACGCACTGCACGGACTGGCCAGTCCGGGGACCATCGCCCAGCGCGTGCTGGCCTCCTCCGGACCCGCGCTGGGAGCGGTGGCGGTACTGGAGTTCGTGCAGGTGTGGAACGACTTCTTCATCGGCCTCGTGGTCAGCGGAGCGGGCGCGAGCCCGTGGTCGCTGCTGCTGTGGGGCGAAGCACGGCAATTCGGCGAGAACAGCGCGCAACTGGCCGCGGGATCGCTGGCGTCGGCCGTGCTGCCGGTGGCGCTGCTGCTGGTGACCTGGCGGCGCTGGGTGGTGCCGGGCCTGACCGGTGGAGTGCTGCGATGACGCGAGCCGCCGGCGGCGAGGAAGGAATCGGGTGAGCACCTCGACCGAGCACACCGAACCGGTCGGGCAGACCGCCACACCCAGATCCTCGATCTGGATCGGGTTCCTTGGCACCGCGTCGCTGGTCGCCTACACGGTGTTGTTCGAACTGGTGCGCACCCTGGTGGTGAATTCGTTCGGCGAGAACGCCGTCGTGCAGTTCTTCAACGGGCCGCTGCGCTGGTTGTCGGTGCTGTTCATCGCCGCGGCGGCGACCTACGCGCTGTACCGGTTCGCACGCGGGTATCGCACCAAGATGCGCACCGCCCGCGACATGGACCTCATCGCCGGTCTCATCGAGCCGGGCCCCGCGCTCGCGGACCGGAGGCCCCGGGAAGCCGCGCCGCCGCGACGGACGGTCGCGGCGCTCGACGGGCATCTCATCGCCGCGGTCCTGCGGGACCTGCCGGTGCACGACTATGAAACCGTCGCGCTGCTGGCGGTGCTCAACGCCATTCGGGACACGCCGGGACGGTTGCCGCTGGCACGGGAACCCTCGGCCCGCACCGCGGCGAGACTGCTGGACGGTCTGCACCGCCGCGGAATTCTCGCCGGGCACGGTGCCCAGCGGTGGTGCGTGCGACAAGTGCCCAGGCTGCCGGATCGAGCGACGGTCACCGCCGGACCGCAGTGGGCCGCGGCGCTCACCGCGCTGCTGCACCACTACGCCGACCGCGCGGGGCGCTGGGCCATCGCGCTGGAGTCACGGCGTTTCGCGGTGGGCGCTCGGCGCTGGTTCGAAACCGAGGAACCGTACCTGCGCGCCCTGGTGGACGCGTGCGCGGCTCGAGGCGTGGATTTCCCCCCGGCGGCCGTGGCGCACCTGGTCGACATCGGCAACGCGTTGGACGTGTGGTACGCGCGTATCGGCCTGGGGGAGAACGGGCGCGGAGTGGCCGACGATCTGTGCGCGCTTCCCGAAACCGACGAGCTGAACCGCGATCTGCTGTTGTTGCGGGCGGGACGGCTCACCGAGCGGCCGCGCGGCTACCGGCCGCGGCGATTGTCGACGAGCTTGGCCGCCCGCTGGGAGCATCAGGCGGCGCTGCGGGAGCTGGACGCCGGCTCGCCGGTGCTGGACAAGGTGGCCGAGCAGCTGGAGACCGCGTGGTGGCTGCTGCCGCGTGACGACGTCGCCGGTGAGGTGTGCGCCCTGATCAATCTCGCCGTCGTGCACATCCGGCAAGGACGCCTCGACGCCGCGCAGGATCGTCTCGAACTCGCCGAGTCCCTCACCCGCGCCGGCCTCGATCCCGACGGACGCGCGCAGACCCACGAGACCATGGGCACGATGTGGTGGGCCCGCGGCGAACCCCGCCGAGCCCTGCGCTGCTGGCAGCTCGCCCTGACCGCCTACCGCGTCCTCGACGACGACCTCGGCATCGGCCGCTGCCTGCAACACCTCGGCTCCGCGATCGTCGTCGACCCCGACCACGCCACCCTGTTGCTGCCCACCGACCCACCCCTTACCCGCACCGAAGCCCTCCGCCAAGCCACCGGATGGCTCGCCGAAGCCCGGCGCAGGCATCCCACCGCCCGCCACACCGAACACTATGCGGCACGGGCACATTCGCAACTGCGCGCCGATCGCGGCTTCCGCGACCTCCTCCGATCCCGCCTCCGCACCCCGCCGGTTCGGATCGATCAGTGGCCCGCGTCCGTCGAAGATCACGCCCACCGGCCGCAAGACCTTCGCTGACCTGCCTGCGGCCCGGCCGTTCGAGTTCGCAACCCGCAGCAGGAGAAGCGAGCCCGGCCGCTGCGCCCTTCGCGACGTCCAGCGTCGATGCACACCGACCATGGCGGACTACGAAGCCGTGCCGGAACTTCGCGTCGCGGTGATCGACTCCCACAACGGATCCGATCTGCGTGCGCTGCACCGAGCTTCCCTCGTCGCGGACGCGCGGTTCCGGATCGTGCTCGTCATCAGCGACAACAGCGACTCCGGTGCGCTGCGCTACGCCCGCGACAACGCGATTCCCGCCCGCCACCTGTCCGGACGCACCCACGACGACCCCGACGAAGCCATCCGCGCCGCGCTCGTCGAGCACTCGGCCGACTGGGTGGTCACCGCCGGATACCTGAAGAAGATCGGGCTGCGCACCAGAGCGGAGTTCTCCGGACGGATCATCAACGTCCACCCCGCACTGCTGCCCCGACACGGCGGCCCCGGTATGTACGGCGGGCACGTGCATCAAGCCGTCCTCGACGCCGGAGATCCCGTCAGCGGCGTATCCGTCCACCTCGTCTCGGACGAATACGACACCGGACAGATCATCGCCCAGGTAGAGGTACCGGTCCAGCCGGGTGACACCGTCGAGACACTCGGCGCGCGGGTGCTGCACGCCGAACACACGTTGCTTCCCGATGTGGTGCGACGAATCGCTACCCGGCACACGGCCCGCTCCACTCTCGTCCTGGTCCGTCACGCTGAGCCGTTCACCCCTCGCGCGGGAGGGCCGGGCGACTACGAGCGGTCACTGACCGCGGCAGGCGAACAACAAGCCGAGCTGCTGGTCACCGACCTGGCAGCCCTGTCGCCCACCGTGATCTTCTCCAGCCCCTACCTCCGCGCAGTCCGAACCATCCAACCGCTCGCACGTCGCACCGGCTTGCCCATCGAAACCGACCACGATCTGCGCGAGTGGGAGTCCGGGATCGGCCCGACACCCGACTATGCGCGCTACTACTGTGAAAGCTGGGCCGAGCCGTCGCTCGCCAGGCCCGGTGGCGAGAGCCTGCGACAGTTGTCCGACCGGGCCGCGGCGATCCTGACGACGCTGGCGCACCGGCACCCGGTCGCGGCCGGCACGTGCGCGACGCCTCCGAGCAAGCTGGTTGGGGACCGCTACCGCTGGACACGACCGGTGCGCATGGCCGACCATGACCGACATGTTGCTCACGCGCGAGGTCGATCTGTTCGAACGCTCCAGGGGTCGCCTGGAAGCGATCGCCTACCGCTTGCTGGGCTCGGCCGGCGACGCCGAGGACGCGGTGCAGGAGACGTATCTGCGCTGGCAGGCCGCCGACCGCGAATACGTGGAGACGCCCGAGGCGTGGCTGACCAAGGTGCTCACCAATCTCTGCCTCAACCAGCTCACCTCCGCCCGTGCGCGCCGGGAAACCTATGTGGGGCAATGGCTTCCGGAGCCGCTGCTGGCCGGCGCCCCGATGCTGGGCCCGGCCGACACCGTCGAACAACGCGAATCGGTGTCGATCGCCATGCTCACGCTCATGGAACGGCTCACCGCCAAGGAACGCGTGGTGTATGTACTGCGCGAGGCCTTCGGCTACTCGCACCACGAGATCGCCGACCTGCTCGACATCACCGAATCCAATTGCCAGCAGGTCTATCGCCGCGCCAAACAGCACTTGGCCGTGGAACGGGCGCGTATCGAGGTGGACGAGACCGCCGCCCGCCGGATCGTGGAGGAATTCCTGGCCGCGGCGGTCAGCGGCCGAACCGACGAGCTGGTGCGGTTACTCACCGATGACGCCGCCATCATCGGTGACGGCGGCGCCTTCTTCGCCACCTTGAACAGGCCGCTCGTCGGCGCCGAGCGCATCGCGATGTTCGTGCGGCTGGCCATCAAACCTACGGGTGCCAAGTGGGACAAGCTCGGCGGCAAGCCCACACCCTTCGCCGCGATCGTCAATGGCAGGCCCGCGCTGATCCTGGTGGCCGAGGATCGCATCGTCGGCGTCGTGGTACTGGAGGTGACCGCCGACGGCATCGCCGCCGTGCACGCCCACGTCAACCCCGACAAGCTGGCATTCGCCAATCGCCAGTGGGCCACCTACGCACCGGGGGCACCCCTGCCCGATTTATGGTGACCCACATCACATACTGCTCCTGTCAGCATTCGTGTGGCTGTCCGGTTCAAGCTCCGAACCCACCGAGACAGGAGCAACACCATGAAGCACCGCATCGTCGTCCTCGGAGCCGGGTACGCCGGAGCCACCGCAGCCGGCCGCCTGGCCAAGCGACTGCACCGCGACGACGTCGAGATCACCCTGGTCAACGCCGATCCCGACTTCGTCGAACGGGTGCGCCTGCACCAGCTCGCCGCCGGGCAGGACCTGCCGGTTCGTCCACTGCGGAAGATGTTCGCGGGCACCGGCGTCCAGGTGCGCATCGCATGGGTCGATTCGGTCGACGCCGACCGCAAGACCGTCGAACTGATCGGCGATCAGGGGGCTGAGACCCTCGCCTACGACACACTCGTCTACGCCCTTGGCAGCACTGTCGCCGATTTCGGCGTGCCCGGCGTTGTCGAACACGCCCACCAGGTGGCGAGCAAGCAGGCGGCGCTGCGGCTGCGCGAACGTCTGAGCCGGCTGCGGGCGGGGGAGACCGTGCTGATCGTAGGTGGTGGCCTGACCAGTATCGAGGTCGCCACCGAGATCGCCGAGGCGCGCCCGGACCTGAAGGTCGCGATGGCCGCGCGCGGCGGCGTCGGCGACTGGCTCGACGAGAAGGCACAGAGCCACCTGCGCGGCGCGTTCGAACGCTTCGGTATCACCGTCCACGAGCACGCCGACGTCATAAGGGTCACCGAAGATGGCGTGGCCACCCGATCGGGAGCGCAGATCTCTTCGCAAATGACCGTCTGGACAGCGGGATTCGCCGTGCACCCGATCGCGGCCGCCAGCACTCTGACCGTCTCCGAGACCGGGCGGATCGTCGTCGACGCTACCCAGCGCTCGGTCTCGCACCCGGATGTATACGCCGTCGGCGATGCCGCGCACGCCGCGGGAGTGGGTGGCAGGACGTTGCGCATGGGCTGCGCCACCGCCTCCCCGATGGCCTGGCTGGGCGCCGATGCCATTGCCGCTCGGCTGACCGGACGTGCGATTCCCGATGCCCCCATCGGCTACAACAGCCAGTGCATCAGCCTCGGCCGCCGCGATGCCATCGTGCAGAAGGTGACCAAGGAGGATCAGCCGACCTCCAAGGTCGACGTGGGCCGCAAGGCCGCCCGCGTGAAGGAGTTGATCTGCTCGATCGCGGCCTGGTGCGTGAAGCACCCAACCCTACTGGCGCCGAGCCGGCGTCGCCGCGTCGTCGCGACCGGCGCGGGGGCTCCCGTCGCGACCGTCTGAGCGCGCGGGCGCGGAACCGGTGCAGGTCCGCCCCGGCCGGACAGGCTGGGCCGGACTGCCCGGGCCGCGGGATTTCCGGATGCGTCGGCTGTGTGGCACGGTCGGCGGCTACCTTGATGGTGATCATTTTCGACCATGCGGACACCACAGGCATTCGACGCCGTGCTGAAGCGGGCCGAAGCCGCGGGCAGTCGATACGCCGATCTCGACGCCGCCGCGGGAGCGGCGAAACCGCGATCGGTACCGCTGGAACGATGGCATGCTGGTCGAGCCGAGGTGGCGGCGACGCTGCGATGTTTTACTACGCCATGGGTTTCCGTGGTACGGCTCGCAGCTGACCGCCGCGCCCATGGTGCCGCTTCGACTGATGGAAACGTGGGCTCACGGGCAGGACGTTTTCGATGTGCTGGGCGTCTCACACCGTCCGACGGATCGGCTCCGGCATGTGGCCTCGCTGGGAGTCGTAGGACGAGAGCTGTGCATCTGGGTCTATAAAGGCATTTTCGCGTCACGCGGAGACTTGTCGGGGCGCAGCCCGCGCCAGCTGGGGTGGCGCAGGCCCTCGGAGGTGGCTTCGCGATATTCGATGTCGCCGACGAGGACCGGCTCGACCCAGTGGGCGGATGCCGCCACCGCGCGCGGCGGAGGGACATCGAAGGGCGTATCCGAGCGGGACAGCTCGTTCAGGCGAACTTGCAGCGAACGGCGGTCGCGCATGGTCCAGCCGGTGCCGACATTGCCGACGTGCACCAGCTGATCGTTGTCGTCGTAAGCGCCCAGCGCCAGCGAGCCGAACGTCGCGGAGAAACGGCCCGTACCGGGCAGCCAGCCCGCTACGACGACCTCGGTCGTCTTGCGCAGCGGCGTCTTGATCCACAACGGAGACCGCCGCCCGGGGTAGTAGGCGGAGTCGAGACGCTTGGCGACTATTCCCTCCAGGCCGTGCTCGCGAGCGACGTCGAGCAGCGTGTCGGCGTCGATATCGCGGTAGTACGGCGGAGTCCGGACCAGAGGCCCGTCCAGCGCCAGTTCCGCCAAACGCTCGCGACGCTCGGTGTAGGGCTGGTTCATGATGGACGCATCCTCGACAGCCAGGAGATCGAACGCCAGATACTGCGCCGGGAATCCTCGCAGCAATTCCGCGCTGGGGGAGACGACATGCATCCGCCGTTGCAGGCGAGCGAACGACGGCGCCCCCGTCTTCGGATCCGGCGCCACGATCTCCCCGTCGAGGATCAGCTCACCCCCCTCGCCCAGTTCGGCGAGAACCGCCGTGAGCTCAGGAAATGACCCACTGAGATCCCGATTGTTGCGACTGTAGAACCGGCATTCCCCCGCCCGGCACCGCGCGAGGGCGCGAATGCCGTCCCATTTCATCTCCAACGCCCACCGGCCGTGCTCCCGCGGTGGCCGTCCGGAGACGGCCAGCATCGGCGCCTGGACTGACAGCACTCAGTCAGCATATCGTCAGCAAATATCAGGTACGGGCTCCTCTCCACGGCACTTACACAAGGCCACTGACACGCCGCCCAGTGGGGTCCGGCCAGTCAGCTGCACGCAGTGGCCTCGCCGCAGAGCAGAGGTTGCAGGAGCGGGACGTACAGGTCGGCGACTTCGTCGGGGTCCAGTTGGGTGAGCTGGTCGGCTTGGACGGTGGCATAGAGGGCGCCGAGGCCGAGCAGCACACCGATGGCCATCTCCGCTCGCAGCGGGGCGCCCGGGCCAGGGAGGCGGGCGGCGAGGGCGTCGATGACCTGCGTGCGGAAGTTGGCTCGTGCCTGCCCGCCGAGTTCCAAGTGGTGGCGGGAGAAGGCGATGCGCAGGATCGGGTCGCGGGTCTTTCCGCGTTGGGTGGCGATCAGATGCAAGACCATGTGCCGGGCGAGGCGGTCCAAGGGGGCGTCGAAGAGGGCGGTGGCGTCGGCGTCGAAGGTGAAGACCTGGGTGAACAGGTGTTCCTTGGTGCCGTAGTACTTCATCACGAGCGCCGGGCTCACGCCTGCGTCGTCGGCGATGGCGGCGATGGTGGTGTCGGCGTAGGCGTGGCGTGCGAAGGCGCGCCGGGCTGCGGCGAGGATGTCCGCACGGCGGGCGTCGGCATCACGCGGTCGTGCCGATCGGTCCTGGGCCGGGTCGGGCTTCGGCGGATCTATGGACCTCGATCGCAGGCGGGCGCTGCGCGGAGAGGGGGAGTTCGGGTCGGACATCTTGTTCAGGCTCCTGGAGGAGGAGGGACGGCGCGGATCGCGGCTGGCGCGGGACGAGGCAGGCGGCCGCGCAGGCCAGCAGAGCGACCGCGCCTGCGACGGCGAAGGCCATCCGGTACCCGTTCAGGGTCGGCGCCGCCACGGCCACGCCCGCCGTGTCGGCGAACGGGCGGGTGTGCTGGGCCAGCACGGTGGCGACCACCGCGCTGCACAAGGCTTGCCCGATGGTGCGCATGAGGACATTGAGGCCGTTCGCTGCGGCGGTCTGCTCCAGCGGCACCGCCCGCATGACCAGCAGGGGCAGGGCGGAGTAGGCGAGTGCCGTGCCGACCGAGACCACGGCCGCGCCCACGATGACCGCCCCCAATTGCCGACTGTCGGCGATGCGTAGGCCATAGCCGCCCGCGATGATCATCGTGCCCAGGATGAGGGTGGCCTTGGCCCCGCGAGCGGCGGACAGGCGGGCGGACAAGGAAGCACACAACACCATGATCACACCGCTGGGCAGCAGGCATACACGCGCCGCCACCACCGAGAGCCCCAGACCGTACCCGGTGGCCCGAGGCGCCTGGACCAGTTGCGCGGTGACGAGGGAGTTGGCATAGAAGGCGAACCCGGCCAACGACGCGGCCAGGTGGGGCAGCAGAACCGCCGGACGCATCGCGAGGCGCACGTCCACCAGTGGCCGCGACACGCGGCGCTGGTGGACAGTCCAGCCCGTCAGGATCAGCAGCGCCGCCCCCGACAGGCCCAGAACCCGCCAACTGCCCCAGCCCCACTCACCTGCCTTCGACAAAGCCAGCAGCAAGAACACCAGCCCCGCACTCAGCCCGCACGCCCCGAGTAGGTCGAAACGCCCCGGCGACCGGACCGGCTCTTCCCGCAGCAGTCGCCACGCCAGGGCGAGCACACCCGTCGAGAGCATGGTCATGGCCCAAAACATCGCGTGCCAGTCCGCGTACTGCACCAGCAGCGCGGCCAGCGGCAGACCAAGAGCCGCGCCGATGCCCACCGTCGAACTCATCAGCGCCACCGAGGAACCCGTCCGCTGCGGCGGCAGCATACCCCGCAGGAAACTGATCGACAGCGGCACCACCGCCGCGCCCACACCCTGCAGCGCCCGCCCTACCAACAGCCACGGGAGGGTGGAGGCGAATGCGCACACCAGCGACCCGGCGGCGAGTGCCCCGAGCGCGAGCAGAAGCATCGGCCGCTTGCCGTACATGTCCCCGGCACGCCCGAGCAGCGGGGTGGCGACGGCGCCGGTCAGCAGCGTGAGTGTGACCACCCACCCGACATCGACCGGTGCCGCGCCGGTCAGCCGGGGCAGCTGCGGCAGCAGCGGCACGACCGCGGTCTGCACCAGCGTGGTGACGATGCCGCCAGCCGCCAGAACGGCCATGACGCCACGGTCGGCAGTCGGAGACGTCGACGGATGCGAATCAATGGGCACAGCGAAACCCTCTCGGAGGTGAATGGCGTTCACCACCATAGGTGAACGGCATTCACCTCACAAGGGCCGGCCACCGGCGTTCGACCCGCTATCTACCGGCACGCAACATGCTCGCCGGGGTATCAACCGGCTCGAACAACCCCGCGCCGTCGCCGGCCGCTACGAGAGAACGCCAGCCGCCACCTTGTCGTCCCGCTCGATATGAGCGATCGCTTCGTCGGTCAGTTCCGCCGAGGTTACGTCACCGGCACGCAATGAAGGCCGCGCACTCTTCGGCCGACCGAAAATTCCCTCCGTGAATTCGACGGTATCGGCCTGTCGCAGCGGACATAAAATGCCGCTTCGCAGCGGTGGATGGTGGAGCGGCCGACGCTGTATTCCTCGGCGAGGTCTGCCAGGCTCGCGTCATCGGCGGGGTCGTGGTAGCGGCGGTGGATCGTTTTCCGCTCGGCGAGAGATGGTTTCGGCTGCTTGCCCTCGAGGCGGCCTTTCGCGCGGGCCTTGGCCATGCCCTCGCGGGTCCGCAGGTGATCGGGTTAGCCTCGAATTCGGCAACCATGGTAAGGGTTTGCAGGAACAGCATGCCGAACGGGTCGGCCCAGTCGTAGACCTGGCTGCCGAGCCCGGTGTTCCGGTGGCGGATCGGCATACGGAACACCACGACATCGTCCGGCCTTACCGGCTGATCCTGCGCGGGACCGTCACCGTGGCGAGTTTGTCCGGGTTGCGGATGGCGTAGAGGTTGGTGATCTGCCCGTCGGAGATCTCGATCAGGAAGACACCTTCGAGCAGGTCGCCGCGGTAGGCGACCATCGCGGGCGTGTTGTTGCAGGTGACCATCTCTATCCGCATGTCCGACGTCGGCTGCCTGGCGTGGAACAGTTTGATGAGGACTGCGGCCACCTTCTCCGCGCCCACCACCGGTCGCCGCGCCGCGGTGGCCTTGCCGCCGCTGTCGGCGGTCCAGGTGACCTCGGGAGCGAGGAGCGAGAGCAGCCCGGCCGTGTCACCAGTGGTCGCCGCTGTCATGAACTGTTCGGTGATGTGCGCGATCTCGGCTGCGTCGACGGGCTCGAAGCGTTTACGCCGCGCGTGTACGTGGGAGCGCGCACGGTGGGCCACCTGGCGCACCGTCATCACGGATTTGCCCACCGCTGCGGCGATCTCGTCATAGTCGAAGCCGAACACCTCGCGCAGCACGAATACCGCACGTTCGTGTGGAGTGAGTGTTTCCAGCAAAACGAGCATCGCCATCGATACCGACTCGGCGAGCACCATATCCGCCGATGCGTCGTGCTCGTCGACCAGCAGTGGTTCAGGCAGCCACGGGCCGATGTAGTCCTCACGACGGCGCGTGCCGGCGCGCACAGAGTTGAGCGCTTGACGGGTCACCAGCCGGGCCAGATACGACTTGGTGTCGCGCACCGTCGCAAGGTCCACCTCGGCCCATCGCAGATAGCTGTCCTGCAGCACGTCGTCGGATTCGGTCGCCGAGCCCAGGATTTCGTAGACGATCGTGAACAGCAACGGCCGCAGCAAGGTGAAACGCTCGGTGTGCTCGTCGGTCGTCATGCGGACCCGACCACCTGTCCGGTGGAGAACGACTGTTCAGGACGCGGGCCGCCCTTGAGCCAGGCCAGCGAACCCGGCTTGCGGGCCTCCCGGCGGATTTTGCTTACCCCGATCTTGCAGGTCATCTCCTTGATTCTCGCGCCCGCACGACCGCCGATGTAGAGGTTGATCGCGATGTCGTCTCTGCGCGCGAGCTGCCGGATACCGACATGGCGGCCGAGGCTGACGCAGGTTCCCAACAGGGCCAGGTCGATCGCCGCGGGTTCGGTGCCCGCGACGTGGCTCAGCACGGTATCGGCGGCCTGCGCCCCGAGCGGGCCCGCGCCCTGGCCACTCATCCGCAGCGGCTGCCCTGAGGGTGCGGCGGCGTCGCCGGTCGCCACGATGCGCTCGTCGTCGATGCTCGTCAGTGTCTCGTCGGTGAGCAACCGGCCGAGGGCATCGGTGCGAAGCCCGCTGTCTGCCGCCAGCTTCGGCACGCCGAATCCGGTCGTCCAGATGGTGAGCGTGCTCGGACGCATCCCCCCGTCGGCGAAAACGACCGCATCCGGCCGGACTTCGGTCACCTTGCTGGCCTCGAGCACGACGACATTGTGTCGCGACATCCACTTGGCGACGTAACGGCGACCCGGCGCACTCAGTGACGGCATCAGGCATCCACCACACACCAGAGTGACCATGCGTCCTTGTTCGGCGAGTTCAGCGGCCGTTTCGATACCCGTTGCCCCGCCGCCGACCACGGTGACCGGAGCATCGAGGGGCAACTCGTCCAGCCTGGCGCGCAGCCGCTGCGCAGCCTCGAATTCAGCGATGGGGAAAGCGAACTCGGCCGCACCAGGCACCGACGGTATGGCCGCCGTGCTGCCGACCGCGTAGATGACATGGTCGTAGTCCAGCGCGCCCCCCGACGCCAATCGCACCGTGCGGGCGGCGGTGTCGATGCGCGTGGCGCTGTCGACCACCAGCTCGATGCCTTCACCGAGCAGCGTGCCGTAATCGACCGTCGCATCGCCGGTACCGGCAACCAACTGGTGCAGCCGGACTCGATCGACAAACCTCGGGCGGGGATTCACAAGCGCGATATCGACGTCGGTGCGCAGCCGCAGATGATTGGCCGCGACTGTGCCGGCATAACCGCCGCCGATAACGACGACCTTGTGGTGTGTGTTGTGTTCGGTCATGCCCTCAAGACACCGCGGATCACCGAGACATGACACGATGCGATGTGATGTGCGCCACTCACACTCGATGGAGTGAGTCGGAGTCATCCGCCGAGAGCAAGGCGGATAGTCATGTTGAGTTCGACCTCGCCGTACGGCAGTACATGCGACCAGAACAGCGGGGTCAGGCCGCGCTCGTCCTCGGCGGTAAGTACGCCGTCCCAGTCCGGATCGGCGAGAACGTCTTGGATCATCAGGACATTCACGTAGACCAGGGCGGCCTGGCAGATGAGCAGGCGCAGCACACTCATCTCCTGCTCGTCGCGCCGGTTGGACGCGATCTCGGAGGTCTTGCCGTAGTAGATAACCGAGTTGGCACTGTTCCAGGAGTCGACCACGTTCAGGCCGCTGTTGATCTCCCGCTGCAATTCACGACTTCGGTAGCGCGGCTCCAGCGCCTTAAGTAGCCCTAGCAGCTTGATGGCGCCCTGCCGGCGCTCCTTGATCTCCAACCAGGGACAGTGCGGCAGTGCGGTGTGCAGGGCGTCGAGTTCGGCGCGCATCTCCTCGCGCAGGTCATTGATGAATTTCGTCGGATCCAGGGCTTTGCCCAGCTTCTCGTAGTGCGAAATGCGGCGTTCCTCGAAGTCGGCCGGCAGATCCCCGGCGGGGCTTTTACGACAGCTTCATGTACCAGGTGACACGATCCTTACCGGCACGCCGAGGCAGGTGGACCCGTGCACGGCCGGAAAATGTAATCAAGGGCGCGATTTTCGCGGTGACCCGCGAGGGTGGCAATTGCTCTCGATGTGCGTCGCAGCCTTCATCGCGAGAATGCGGTGTTGCATTGAATGCGATTCATCCTGATTCCGGGCTCACAATCCGAGCTTGGTCACCGCGTTGTCTTCCAGGGGGTTGGCGGTGCGGATGTAGCCGTGAACGGTGCGCGGGTTGGTCCAGCGTCCCTGACGCATGATCTCGCGGTCGCTGGCGCCGCCGAGCGCGGCCTGTGTGGCGAAGCCGGCGCGCAGCGAATGTCCGGAGAACAGGTCGGGGTCCAGCCCGGCCCTGGCGGCATAACGCTTGACCAGTTCGGCGACCGCCCGCCCGGACATGGCGCGGTCGCCGATCGCGCCGTGCCGGTTGACGGTGGGGAAGAGAGGTAGGTCCGCGTCGGTGAGCGTGGTGCCGGTGAAGCCGTGGCAACGGTGGATGTCGGCCGATCTCGCGGGAAGGTCGGCGAGCCAGGACCGGACACCGATAGTCCCCGCGGCGGCGTGTGTTTCGCGTAGGCGCAGCCAGTCGGCGAGGGCGCAGACCGGGCAGGTCGCGGGACGGCGGCCACGGGGGAGCGCCACGCGCTGTTCGGCCGCGCCGGTAGGGTCGGTCTTCGTCGCGGGCAGCCGGATCAACAGAATCGGTTCGCCGGTCGTGTGGTCGAGACCGACTTCGACGTCCCCGATGCGCAGACCGGCCAGTTCACTGCGGCGAAGAGCGCCGGCGAAACCGACGAGCAGTACGAGCGAATCCCGGCGCCGGGCGGGTTCGGCGGGCCAGCCCGGTTCGGGTAGTCCGCCCAGCAGTTGATCGAGAGTGTGCAGCAGGACAGGGCGTTTGCGTCGGGGTTGCGCCCGCCGGGTGCGGCGGATGCCGCGCAGCGTCAGGCGCACCACATCGGATCGAGTCGGTGACGGCAGGCCGTTGGCCGCGTGCACCGCGGCGATCGCGGCCGACTTGCGTTCCAAAGTCGCGGGACTGAACGCCCATTCGCCGCCGGCGCGGCGCGCGTCGGCCGCCGCCGCGAGATAGACGGCCACGTCCAGCGCGTCGGCAGGCAACGCCTGACGCCCCTCGGTGGCACACCACGCCGACCACGCCACCCAATCGGCCCGATAAGCGCGCAGCGTGTTCGCCGACTGCGACGCTTCGAGATACCGCCGCAGCGATCCGGCTTGATCGTCGTCGAAACGGTCACGCACCAGCCGCAGTGCCGCCGCATCGACCAGCACGCTGCGCACCCCACGGCGCAACTCGGTGCGCACCGACTCCGGAACCGCGACCACACTGGATCGATCGTCCATGGTTCGGGCTCCCGCGTTCCTAACGATGACGGACTTGTTCGCGCCACGACTTTCGGCGCAGGAATGCCAGCCTACGGCACCGAAGCGGCGGCACTTGCGGAGTCTGTCGAGTGACAATTCGCCTGTGTTAGTGCCGTCCGATGCGCGCTGGCGCACGGAAACACCATGCGTCACAGTGACGTTATAGGTCCGTTCGATCAGGTGTTGTCACCGGCCGCGCCGACGCGGCCCACCGATCCGGTCATGCCGTGAAGAGTCGGGGCGTGCGAACTTTCGGCTGCGGAATCGGCCGGGCTTGCGATCCGCGATCGGTACGCAGGATGCCGCCGGACACCGGCTTGGTTCCCTCGTCGACGTCGGCCTGGCGCATCCATTTCGACAGCGTCACCGGGTGGATCCCGAAATCGGCGGCGATCTGCTCCAGGGTCACCTCGGCGTTGCGAGCGACACGGCCGACGTCCTCACGAAGCTCGCGGGGGATACGGCTTTGGGCAGAGGACATCCTTTCGGCCCGTCCCGACAGCAAGCCACTTCGGTTATCACCTATCCCGGCAGATCAGATGAGAACTGACATTTGACGTCAGCAGAGGGGGTACCTAGTTTTCTCTCTTTTCGTCGCGATTTAGTTACGTCACGACCAACGATACGAAACGTAATTATCACAACGGTAGCCGGGCATGAAGCTTCGTCCTGACCCCCGATAAGGTTCACTTATCGGAGGTCAGAACTGGAGAGCTGATTTCGGAGATGACTGGACCTGGAGTGTTCCGTCTCGAGGAAACTGGCCAAGTCTCAGTGAATCTGGCCACCGTAGATGTGGACCTGGCCGATGTCTCGAAATTCCTGGCCACTGTGGCATGATCACCCGCGATCTGGCGTCGGCGAACGGCATGGACGGGGTGGTGGGTGTGACTGGCGGGGGTTCTGGTGTGCGCGTTGAAGGTTGGGGGAGTTTCGAACCAGAGATCCGAACGACTGCGGGGGTTGTGCGCGGCAGGTGGGAGAACGCAGTCGCGATCTTCCGGGGCATCCCCTTCGCCGAGTCACCATTCGGCGCGCGTCGGTTCGCGGCTCCCGTTGCAGTACAGCGGTGGGATGGTGTCCGCGACGCGCTGGAGTTCGGTCCACCGGTTCCCCAAGCGAGCCATCGAGGTTCGGTGATGTCGTCGGTGTCCGGCAGCACCGATGATGATTCCGCGGACTGTTTGACGCTCAACGTCTGGTCACCCGAGCTCGGTACCGTCCGGCTGCCGGTGATGGTGTGGATTCACGGGGGCCGATACCTCGAGGGCGCCGCCAGCAACCCGCACCAGGACGGTGCGACTCTCGCCGCGTGCGGTGTGGTGATGGTCAGCATGAACTATCGAGTGGGCGTGGAAGGTTTCGCCCACATCGCCGGGGCCCCGGACAACCGCGGCATTCTCGACCAGATCGCAGCCTTGCGGTGGGTACAGGACAATATCGCCGCGTTCGGCGGCGATCCCGGCAACGTCACTGTGTTCGGCCAGTCCGCAGGAGCTGGTTCTGTCGCGGCGCTGCTCGCTATGCCCATGGCAGCGGGGCTGTTTCGTCGTGCGATATCGCAGAGCCTGCCGGGCACGTACTTCTCCCCACGGCTCGCCGGCGCGATCTCCGCGACGATCGCCGCGGAACTCGGTGTGCGCGCCACCGTCGATGAGCTCGCCGGCATCCCGCCGCGTGCGCTGATCGAGGCGACCGACGCGGTGATTCGGAAGATGCCCGAATTCGTCGAATCCTGGGGACCCACGGCGCTGACGCCTACGCCGTTCTCACCGGTTGTCGATGGCGTCGTACTGCTTGCTTCGCCGTGGCATGCGCTCGCCAACGGTGCCGCGCGGGGTATCGATCTGCTCATCGGACACACCCGTGACGAGTACTCGCTGTTCAACGCCTGGCGCGGCACAGAGATGACCGATGAGCATGCGACCGCCGCACTCGAACGTCTCGCGCCCGTCTCGGACAGCAGCGGCGGATACCGCGCCGCCTACCCGGAGGCCGCCCCTGAACAGCTGTATGAGCTCGTCAACTCCGACTGGCTGCTTCGGATGCCGAGCCTGCATCTCGCCGATGCCCAATACGCCGGGCATGGACCCGTGTGGCTCTATGAACTGTGCTGGAGCTTCCGCCGGGATCAGGGTGCCTCGCACAGCCTCGACATGCTGCTTGTGTTCGGCACGCTCAGCGCCGACGAGGTGCGTGGCCACCCCTTGGCCTACCCGAACGCCGCGAATGAGGTCCTGGAGGTCTCCTATCAAATGCGCAGCGACTGGGTGCGTTTCGCGACCACCGGAAACCCTGGCTGGGCGTCCTACGATCCGGGAAGGCGATCCACTCGTGTCTACAGCGCCGAGCCGACTACCCAGCCTTATCCCGAGGAACGCTCACGCCTTATCTGGCATACACACCGGTTCGACTCCCTGGACCTATGTCAAAGCGTCGGAGCGGGAGCTGGTCGGTGACCAGCCAGGGGCATGGTCTGCACCTGGCGCCCAACCGCAGCCGTGGGTCACCCCGACGCCGTCGTGCGTGAAGCCCGGTATCCGGTGGTGGACTACACCTGCTTGTCACGGGCCGAGGAACAATCGTTCGTACGGCAGGCGGGGCAGCGGTAGATGTTCTTCGATGGTGTCGCAGATCAATTCGATTGTGACCCAATGCTTTCGGCTCCAGTCATCGATCACATTGCGAGCCGCCACGGCGGTGGCCGCGTAGTCGAAGACCATGCCACCCAACCAGATCCGCAGGTGCACATCGCGTCCGGGCGCAAACCGTTCATCGGTTGTCATGGCCTGGCGGCCCGGTTCGATCTTTCCGGACGAGGCACTGGGAGCGAACGGGAGTTGCCAGGGGTTGTCGGCAGTCGATCTCTGGCTCGAAGGATCTCCGGTGCCTGGTGTCAGTTCCGCGCCGGCTCGCCTAGCCGGGAGCCGAACGCCACTTTGCCGAACGCTTGCGGTTGGCATCCGCCCGGCCCGGCGGCGCGTGGGCCATCCGCTTCGGGTCGGACGCCGGTGCGGAGGGGTCACAGCAGGGCGGCGACCTTCTTCGCCGTCTCCTTGGCTGATCCGGGATTCTGGCCGGTCACGAGGTTGCCGTCGACCACGGCGTAGGAGAGGAACGGCAGCTTGCCTTTCTCGTAGCGGGCGCCGCGCTTTTTCATCTCGTCCTCGGCGTTGTAGGGCACGAGCTTGTCTACGCGGATGAGGACTTCCTCCTGCCAGGCAAACCCGGTCACCCTGCGGCCGGCAACAAGGTGGGACCCGTCGGAGAGCTTGGTGTTGAGCAGGCCGCAGTAGCCGTGGCAGACCGAGGAGACGATGCCGCCGCGCTCGTAGATCTCCCGGGTGATGCGCTGCAGGCCCTCGCTGTCGGGGAAGTCGTACATCACCGCATGCCCGCCGGTGAAATAGATGGCGTCGTAGTCGGCCGAGTCGATCTGGTCGGGGCTGACGGTGTTCTCCAGCAGCGCCATCCGTGCCGGATCGGCACGCCAGGCTTTCGCGGTCTTGTCGTAGTTGGGGAACTTCAGTGACCGCGGTTCCAGGGGAGCGGGGCCGCCCGCCGGGCTGATGATGGTCTGCTCGAATCCGTGCTCTTCGAAGACCTGCCAGGCGTGGGTGAGCTCGGACAACCACAAACCGGTCGGGTGGGACGGGTCGTCGTAGTGGCCGACGTTGGTGACGACGTTCAAGATGCGTTTGCTCATGGTCGGTCATCCTCCTGAATGTTTACATTGCGCACATTGGCAAGGCTAGGTCGGGATGTGAGCACTGTCAACACCTGCGTCGGTGTGAGTGGGCACACTCTGGGCGGCGCTGGCCTACTGTGTGCGCGCGGAAACGATCGCGGCGAACGCGGCGCGCACATGATCGGCCACTTCGTGGCTCGACTCCGCCGGGAGCTTGCCGTCCAGGTGCAGGTATGCCATGCCATGGGCCAGGGCCCACCATGCCGAGGCCAGCGCCTGGGGGTCGCCGTCCGGGAAGACCTGCTTCATCGCGAGTTGTACGAGATCGTGGATTTCCTCTGCCGCCTGGACCCGCTCCTCGTTGCCCTCGTCGCAGGCGTTGCCGAACATCAGGCGAAACAACGCCGGCCGGCGCAGGGCGAACTCGACATAGGCGACCGCCAGCTCGCCGAGCCCCGCCGCCGATGCCGGGAGCTCGCGTCCGTCGCTCAGGTCCGCCTTCAGGTCACGTAAGCCCTGCACGGCCAGCGCGGACTCCAGGGCGTCGCGGTCGGCGAAGTGTCGATAGGGCGCGGTCGGCGACACGCCTGCCTCGCGAGCGATGGCGCGTAGCGAGAACGGTTCACCGACTTCGAGTAGGTGCATCGCCGCCGTCAGTAGCGACGCCCTGAGGTTGCCGTGATGGTAGCCACTCCTCTTCGCCGAAGTTGACATCGCTTACATCCCTTTCTAGGCTCATGTTAGCAATGTAAACTTACCGCATTCAGGAGCGGCGATGCCATCAACAGCCCCCATCCCCGCGAGGTCAGGCGGCGCGGAGCGGACTTCACCGGTCTTCGCGCCGTTCACCCTCCCGAACGGCTCCGTGGTCGCCAACCGGCTGGCCAAAGCCGCTATGGAGGAGAACATGGCCGCATCCGGTCAACTCCCCGACGAGTCCCTGTTCCGGCTCTATCGACGTTGGAGTCGAGGCGGGGTCGGACTGATCATCACCGGCAATGTCATGGTCCATGCCGAGGCGCTCACCGGGCCGGGCGGAGTCGTCCTGGACGCGCAGTCGCCGCTGGAACCGTTCCGTCGGTGGGCCGTCGCCGCGAAGAGCGGCGGCGCGCGGGTGTGGATGCAGATCAACCATCCCGGCCGGCAGGTGCGCGCGGACATGCCCGGCGTCGCCTGGGCGCCGTCGGCGATCCGTGTAGATGTCGGCAAGAACAGCAAGCGATTCGCCGACCCGGTCGAGATGACCCCGCGGCAGATCGAGGAAACTGTGCAGCGCTTCGCCGAGACGGCGCGTCGGGCCGAGGCGGCCGGGTTCGACGGTGTGGAGATCCACGCCGCCCACGGCTATCTGCTGTCGCAGTTTCTCTCGCCGCTGACCAACCGGCGCGCCGACCAGTGGGGCGGCAGCCTGGAGAACCGGGCCCGGCTGCTGCTCGATATCGTGCGTGCGGTGCGGGCCGCGGTCGCTTCCGGCTTCGCTGTCGCGGTCAAACTCAACTCCGCCGACTTCCAGCGCGGCGGCTTCGATGCTGACGACGCCGCGACCGTGCTCGCGATGCTGGCCCCGCTCGGCGTCGACCTCGTCGAGCTCTCCGGGGGCAGCTACGAGGCCCCTGCCATGACCGGCCAAGCCAGTGACCAGCGGACCCGAGCCCGCGAGGCCTACTTCCTCTCCCTCGCCGAAGAACTCGCGACAACCAGCCCGCTGCCACTGATGCTGACCGGAGGTGTCCTCCGGCGGCCGGTGGCCGAGGAGGTCCTGGCCGGCGGCATCGATCTCGTCGGCATGGGCAGCGCGCTGGCCGTCGACCCTGACCTGCCGAACCGGTGGCGCCGCGACGCTGACGCCAAGGTCGAACTCACACCCGTGGAGATCAAGGACAAGGCTGTCGCGTCCGCCGCGAGCATGGCCCGAGTGCGACAACAGCTTCGCCGCCTCGGCGCCGGACGGCGCGCGCGTCCCGGGATCAACCCCAAGGTCGCTCTCCTCCACGAGACCGTGCTCCAGCGTCGCGCACTGTGCCGCTACCGCACCTGGCTGAACAACCGTGCCGCGTAAGGCCATCGGCCCCTTTCCCGGCAAATCGATCGCATCCCCATGCCTTCGGCAATCTCCTGTTCCACGCGCCGATCCGCCCCGTGTTGATCTTGCGCATCAGCTCGAACAGATCCACCAACGCGTCAGTGGCCACCGACGAACGTGAAATCGACTGTCGGACAGCCGCTTACCACGATTCGATCAGCGGGGCGGCATGCTCCTGCCGCTGCCATTCTTGGGTGAGGCGACCGAGTCGGTCCGGCGCGGCGATGCCGCGCATGCCTGCGATCTTGTCGTCACGGATCTCCAGGACCACCACGCCCACGACGCGGTCGTCGAGCGTGGCGAGCATGGCGGGGCAGCCGTTGACCACGGCGGCATGGATCGAGGGCGAGCCACCGGCGAGTCTCCGCTTGGCCGGAGACGGCTTGAAGCCGGCCCGCACCACGCCGGCGATCCGCTGCGGGGTCGAGTACCGGATCAGCTTCTCGGCCAGACCCAGCCCGGCGCCGTCGGAGATGCCGGTCGCGTCGTCGGTCAGCAGCGCCAGCAGCCGTTCGGTCCGGCCCGAGGAGGCGGCGTCGACGAACGCCTCGACGATTCGGCGCGCCGCGGCTCGGTCGACGTCGGTGCCATTGCCCGCGGCGGCGATTCGGCGCCGGGCTCGGTGGGTGTGTTGCTGACTGCCGGCCTCGGTGATGCCGAGAATCTCGGCGATCTCGGCGTGGCTGTAGGCGAAGGCCTCGCGTAGCACGTAGACGGCCCGTTCGATCGGCGACAGACGCTCCATGAGCGTGAGCACCGCCAGGGTCACCGATTCGCGCTGCTCGACGGTGTCGGCCGGACTCAGCATCGGGTCACCGTCGAGGAGCGGTTCGGGCATCCAGGCGCCGACCGCGCGTTCGCGGCGCACCTTCGCCGAACGGAGCCGGTCGAGCGCCAGATTGGTGACGATCTTGGTCAGCCATGCCTCGGGCACATCGACGTACTCCTGGTCGGCGGCCTGCCACCGCAGGAACGCGTCCTGCACCGTGTCCTCGGCATCGGCGGCCGAGCCGAGTAGACGGTAGGCGAGGGAGGCCAGCCGATTGCGGCTGGCCTCGAAACGCGCCACGGTGGCAGTGTCCATGAGCACGACCCTATGCGGCGACCACGTGGGGCGAGTGCTCTGCGGTGGTGGCCGAGCGATAGTGGCGACTCGGCTTTCCGAAGGTCGGGTGGCTCACGCTCCAGGCGGCAGTCCGAAGGATCGCCGACTTGACGCGCGCGGCCGTCCCGCCGCACAGAGCCCACGACTTCGCACGTGCGTCACCGTCGACCAGCTGGAAGATCCCATCCTTGCGGCCGAGACTGATGTGGTTGCCGACATACGCCAGCGAGGTCGTCGAGACCTTGCGCCCGGTCCGGTCCCCGATGATCGCGGCGGTCGCCTGCATGCTGGTGAATCCCGCGGAAGCGCAGGACATCGGCAACGGCCGACCGTTGTCACCGATGACGAAGACGCTGTCACCGGCGACGTAGACGTCCGGGTGGGAGACCGACCGCATCTGACGGTCGACCGTGATCTGGCCGTTGGCCACCACCTCGAGGCCGCTGGCGGCGGCGATCGGGTGGACGGCGAAGCCTGCGGCCCACACGGTCGCGTCGGAGGCGAAAGCGGTGCCGTCGGCGGCGACCGCTGCCGCCTCCTCGACGCGCTCGATGGCGGTGTGCTGGTGGACCGTGATATCGAACCTGTCGAAGGCGCGCAGCAGGTGACGGCGAGCCTTCGTGCCCAGCCAGCCGCCCAGTTCGCCGCTGGTGGCCAGGCCGACCCGAAGGCCTGGGCGTGATTCGGCGATCTCGGTGGCGGTCTCGATCGCGGTCAGATTGCCGCCGACTACCAGCACCTTCCCGTCCCCGCCCAGCTCGTCCAGGCGTGCGCGCAGGCGCAGCGCGGACGGCCGCGCGGCCACGGGGAAGGCGTGCTCGTGGACGCCCGGAACGCCGTGGTCGGCGGCAGCGCTGCCGAGCGCGTAGAGGAGGGTGTCGTATCCGAGCCGCTCGACGCCCTCGGCGTCGGCGACTGTGACACTCCGGTGCTCGACGTCGACGTCGGTTACCCGCGCCAGTCGCAGCTGGATGCCGGTACCCGCGAACATCTCCGCCAGCGGCCGGTGGCGGAGATCCTGCCCGGCGGCGAGCTGATGCAGGCGCAACCGTTCGACGAAATCGGGTTCGGCGTTGACGACAGTGATCTCGAAGTCGTCGGAATGGAGTTGGCGCGCCAGGTATCCGGCGGAGAAGGCTCCGGCGTATCCGGCCCCGAGGACGACGATGCGGTGCTTCATGGTTCGCTCCTGTCTGGTTCGCGTGCTCCCTGAACGAGACAGCCCCCCAATCCCTGACAGCATCGACCAGTGACGTGAGTCACTCCCGAAACTCGCACGACCTCACGGCTATCGGGCAGGGAAGGCGATCCATTCGCCGAAGGAAGCTGCTGATGCTGTCCGCGTCCCCGGCGGCCCCACCGGGGACGGGCCGCGCCTATCCGGCACTCCGGCCTCACCGATCACGGTTCCAGTCCGGCGGCAGTCAGGGTGAGGTGCCGGGCCAATGCGTCGGCTGCGGCGTCGGCGTCACGGGCCAGTGCCGCCTCTTCCAGTCGGCGGTGTTCTTCGACGCCGTCGCGGTCGGGATTGCGGCGGGTCGACCAGCGGCGGGTCAGCTCGCTGGCGGTCCACAGCCGGTCGAAGGTCTCCAGTAGGACTGGGTTACCGCAGCCATCGATCAGGGCTCGATGAAAAAGCCGGTGTGATTCGGACCATGCCTCGCTGTAGTGTTCGCCGTCTCCCGGTAGGTAGACCGGAGTGCCGGCCATGCGGTGGTGGGCGGCTCGCACGCGAGCCTCCCAGTCCAGGTCGCCGCGCTCGATGGACATACGCAATAGGACTGGTTCGATGGTCCGGCGGGCCTCCGCGATCTCCTGCCATCGGCGGTCGGAGAAGGCGGGAACGGCGAAGCCGCGGTTGGGCAGCCGGTCGGCGAGGCCCTCGCCGACCACCCGCACCAGCGCCTCGCGGACGACGGCAAGGCTCACGTCCATCTTCTTCGCCAGATCCTGCGGCTTGAGGGCCTGACCGGGAGCGTATTCCCCGCGCATGATCGCGCCCCGTAGGTGCGCGTAGACCTGCTCGGAGAGCATCTTCTTTCCGGGTGAGTCCGGAGTGCGCGATGTCCGATGCATACCCAGATAATAGATCATCTAGAGAATAATCGATTATTTTTGTACCGTGGATGTCGGTAGATGAACGGAAAGAAGACACGATGAGCGCCAACGACCCCTTCGCCCGCCTCCCCGAGGCGGCCTCCTTCACCGTCACCAGCACCACGGTCACCAACGGCGGCGCTTGGCCGCCCGCGCAGTTCTCCTCCGGCGTTCCCGGCGGGAAGGACGTCTCCCCGCAGCTGTCCTGGAGCGGCGCGCCGGAAGGTACGGCGAGCTACGCCGTCACCGTCTACGACCCCGACGCTCCGACCGGGTCGGGATTCTGGCACTGGGCGGTCGCCGACATCCCGGCCACCGTGACCGAGTTGCCCGAGGGCGCCGGTGACGACACGGGGGCGGGTCTGCCGACCGGCTCCTTCCAGTTGCCCAACGACGCCCGCGCGGCCAGGTTCAGCGGCGTGGCCCCTCCGCCAGGGCACGGCCCACACCGATACTTGGTCGTGGTGCATGCCCTCGACGTCGAATCCATCGGCGTGCCGGTCGACTCCACCCCGGCCCTGCTCGGCTTCGCCATGACCTCGCACATCCTCGGCAGGGCGGTTCTCATCGCCACTGCGGAAACGCCGCCTGCCGAAGGGAAACCGGCAGACGCCGAACGGGTCGAGGTGTCCCGGCTCATCCCCGCATCCCCCGATGCCGTCTTCGCGGTGCTGACCGACCCGAAAGGGCACGTGGACATCGACGCATCGGGAATGCTGATCGACGCCGAAGGGAAGCCGGTCGAGCGTCCCGGCGACCGATTCCTGGTCCACATGGATCGCGAGGCCCTCGGGGACGTTCCCCTGGGCAGGTACGAGGTCGAGGTCGTCATCACCAGGCTCGTTCCGGACGAGGAGATCGCCTGGACAGTCGAAACCGGTGGCCGCCGATTCGGCCACATCTACGGCTACCGGTTGGCACCTGCCGAGGGCGGCACCCTCGTCACGTCGTATTGCGACTGGTCACAGATCGATGAGAAATGGAAGCAGCGGCTCAGCTTCCCGGTGGTTCCCCGGTCCTCCCTCAAAGCCACCCTCGGGATCCTCGAGCGCACCGTCCGCCGCCGAGCCGGCCTCTGACCACCGGGACCGCCGGACCCGGCCGGTGTGGGGGACCGTCCTCGACCGCGGCAGGGCAAACATCCGGCGCAGAACTGGAAGTGGTTGTCCGCGAAGGCATGCTCTCCGGCGTGCTCGATTTCGGCGAGCTGGGCGCTGGCGATCCGGCGACGGATCTGGCTGCTGCATGGCTGATTCTGCCGGTGGGCAAGTCCACGCGGTTCTTCGATGCCTACTCCGCTACTGCGGCCAGCCGGTGCCGAAACGTGACGTGAGCGCGTGAGCGCCTCCAATCCTTTCGGCCGCGCGGCGGATAGGGTCGCTGGTCAGCTCACGCTGGTCGTTGACCTCGTATTTACTGAGCCAGGACGGCCGCCGCACTGCCTGAAGTGCGTGATACGTCCTCGGTGGGGAAGCGAGGTTGCGCAGAATCGAACGCTACGATCTGGCCGTGTCGAAGGTGTGCAACTATCCGGGCTGTACGCGCCCGATTCCGAGCGGAGCAGGACCCGGTCGTCCCTCGGAGTACTGCGACCGGCCCGATCACACGCGCTGGCGTGCGTGGCGCGAGCGGCAACGGCAACAGCAGGAGGCCGAGACTGCGGCCACTGCCGTCACTGTGACGCAGCCGGGGCCGGTGACCGTTGCGCGATTGCGGGCCGATGAACTGCTCACCCAATTCCGGGGACTCGCCGAGCAGTTGAACACCACGCTGAACGCCGCGGTCGCGGAGTTGTCCACGCTGGCCGACCCGGCGGTCGCGGAAGCCCAGGTGCAGGCGGTTCAGGTGGACGCGGCGCGGCGGATCGCCGAGGCGGAAGGCGCGGCGGTAGTGGCCGAGCAGGCGCGGCGGGAGGCGCAGGAGGCGAGGGAACTCGCCGAATCCGCCGCCGACGACGCGGCCGGCGCCGCCGAACTCGCCGAAGGGCTGGTCGCCGAGGCGAATTCGGCGCGCGACGACGCGCTGCGTGAGGTCGAACGCGTCACCAAGCAGGCGGCCGATGACGTGTTCGCCGCACGCAGCGCAGCGGAAGCCGAAGTCCGCACTGTGCGCCGCGAGTCCGCCGAACAGATCGAACGCATCGAAAAGCAAGCCGCCGAACAAGTCGAGCGCGGCGAGCGTCGCGCGGAGACCGACATCGCACACGCCCGGCGTGAGGCGGAAGCCCTGGTCGCGGCCGCCCATTCCGAGCGCGATCTCGCCGTGCAGCGCGCGGCGGACGCCGAACGAGCGGCCGAACGAGCCGAGCGTGCCGCCGCGGAGCGCGCCGAAGCCGCCGACGAAGCGCGAGCCGAATGGCGCCGAGTACGCGCCGAACTCGACACCACCCGCGCCGAGCTCGCCGAAACCCGTCGCGCCGCGGCCGCCGAACTGGCCGCCGTCCGCGCAGAGGCCGCCGCGACTGTCGACAAGGCGCGCGCGGAAGCCGCTCAGCGGCTCGAAGCGCTGGACGAAGCTCGCGTGCAGACCCTCGCGCGCGCCGAACGCGCCGAGGCCCAGCTCGACGAACTCCTCGCCGAAGCTCGCCGCAAATCACCCGTTACCGAGCCCGACCGGCGCGACGACGCCTGAGCGGGCGTAGGGCTTCCGTACTAGGCTCTCGGTGCATCTCGGTGCATCTCGGTGCATCTCGGTGCATCTCGGTGCATCTCGGTGCATCTCGGTGCATCTCGGTGCATCTCGGTGCATCTCGGTGTGCGACGCGGAGGAGGACTCGAGCATGGCCGTCATCCATCGGACCACCATGGTTCCCACGAAGATGGAACTGCTGACCTCATGGCTGCCCGGCCGCGCGTGGTATCGCGGTGAAAAGCCACCGGATCTGCGCAAAGCCGGCGGTTTCCGGCTCGATGACCCGGACGGGGAAGTCGGGATCGAATTCGTGGTGATCACCGATCACTCCGGCGCGCAGCCGCACACCTACCACGTGCCGCTGACCTACCGGGGCGCACCGCTGCCGGACGCCGCCGAGGCACTTGTGGGCACTTCCGAACACGGTGTCCTCGGCACCCGGTGGGTGTACGACGCCACCCGTGACCCGGTCGCGGTGGCCCAGATCGTCTCCGCGCTCGTCGGGAACGCGCGGCCTCAGGCCCAAAGCGAGAGCGACACGCCGGATCCCTCGGTCACGGTGCACGTCGCGGATACGCTCTCTCTCGCAGGAGGTTTCGGTCCAGCTCGGGATGGATTGTTCTACACCGACATCCCGGTGGGCGATCGGATCCTTCGTATCCATCGCCTTCTGCAAGTGCCGGTCTCGCCTGTGGAGTCGGCGGTTGCCGGTCGGGTCGACGCGTGGTGGCGGCTCGACGACACCATTGCCACCGGCGTATTCATCAGCCTGGCTGCGTAATTCGAACGGAGCGGTGTGTCCGCGCGTGCACGGCGAGGAGCGGGATGGGGCAAACGAGCCGCTAACCGCGGCTCTGGTCATATCATGTAGCTATGCCCGAAACCGGAGTCGAAGGGCGTACGGAACCACTGGCCGGGGCAGCCCGGCAGACGGTACTGGTGGCCGGTGCCTGCTCGATGATCATGGGTGTGGCCCTAGCGGTGTGGCCGCACAAATCGCTGCCGACAGCGGAACTGCTGTCCGGCGGCTACCTAGTGCTCAACAGCGCCCTACAACTGGTCGTGGCGCTCGGTGCCCGCTTCGTGACCCCGCTGCGGATGCTGGTGCTGGTCAGTGGGGCGCTGTCGGCCCTACTCGCGGTGCTCTGCTTCGCGGGTGGGAATTCGGCTCCGCTGCTGTCGTTCTGGATCGGATTGGCGTGGGCGATCCGTGGGATCTGTCACGCCACCGTGGCGGTCTGGGTCGATGATCTGCCCGGGCGCGGACGGCAGGAGTTGTTCGGGCTGATCACGCTGGCACTCGGTCTACTGGTCGGTTCGGTGTCGTTCGAGTCGCCGGACACGCTCGGCTGGGTGGCCGGATCGTGCATGATCGCGATCGGGACGCTGGAGGCCTTGTTCTCCGTGGGCTCCCGGCGCGACACGGTCGCGCTGCCGGGGATGGTGCCGACCTTGCGCTTGGATGGCTGACCTCGAGGTGGCGAGCGGGATGCTATCCAGGTTGACTGGGCGCCATGGCATCCCAGCAATCCGAGCTCCGGTCGCCCGCGGAACTCATCGTGGTCACCCATGGCGCCGGTACCGCGATCACGCCGATCGCTCTGAGCGACAGTCACAGCGCGCAAGCTCGTCTGACGGAACTACTTCCGGCCGGGAGCGAACTGGTGCGCATCTTCGGACCGGCCAACCGCTTGGAGCGCAGGCTCACCGGCACCTCACGCCTGGAGACCGGAGCGGAGTATCTCAACTACTTCTACGTCCGCGGTGTCACCGGCCGACTCGACGAACTGGCCGAGCGGTTGCGTACCGCGGACGACGTGGCGGCGGCATATGTGAAACCGCCCGCCGAGCCGCCGATAGCGCCGGAGGGCGCGCGAGCGATCACCGGCCGTTCCGCCGCCGAGGCCCCGCCGGTCACGCCGGATTTCGCGGTGCGGCAAGGATATCTGGATGCCGCCCCGCAGGGGATCGACGCTCGGTGGGCGTGGACGGTGCCGGGGGGCCGCGGGACCGGTGTGCGAGTGGTTGATGTCGAGGGCGCGTGGCGGTTCACCCATGAGGACTTGCAGGTCAACCAGGGTGGGGTGATCGGAGGCACCCCGTCACCGGAGCAGGGTTGGCGCGACCACGGCACAGCGGTCGCCGGAGTGATCAGCGGTGACGTGAATGCCTACGGCATCACCGGGATCGTGCCCGAAGCGTACATCCGCGCGGTGTCGATCTTCGGGTCCGGATCGGCGTCCGCGATCCGCTCGGCTGCGGATGCGCTCAACCCCGGCGATGTGATGCTGCTCGAACTGCACCGGCCTGGCCCGCGTTTCGCCTACGCCAACCGGCCGGATCAGCGCGGCTATATCGCGATCGAATGGTGGCCCGACGACTTCGCGGCGATCAGCTACGCGGTCGGTAAAGGCGTCGTCGTGGTGGAGGCGGGAGGCAATGGCGGCGAAGACCTCGACGCCGCGATCTATGACTCCCGCCCCGCGGAGTTCCCGAGCACGTGGCGCAATCCCTTTCGCGGCGGCGAAGCCGACTCCGGTGCGATCATCGTCGGAGCCGGCGCACCCCCACCCGGCTTCCATGGCCGCGACAACGGCACGGCTCGCTCCCGCTTGCCGTTCTCCAACTACGGAAAGCGGGTCGACGTGCAGGGCTGGGGCCTGGAAGTCACCACCACCGGATACGGCGACCTGCAAGGCGGTCCGGACGAGGACCTCTGGTACACCGACGTGTTCAGCGGAACCTCGAGCGCGTCCCCGATCGTGGTCGGCGCGGTCGCCAGCTATCAGGGCATGAGTGCGGCCGCGGCCGGACGCAAGACCCCTGCGGAAGTGCGCGCCCGGCTGCGGGAAACCGGCTCACCGCAAACCGATGCCGCTGATCGGCCCGCATCCCAGCGCATCGGCAACCTGCCGGATCTGAAATCGATGATCTTGCCCCGGTAAGCCGCCGGGGCTCGGGATACATCGACTCGATGTGCGCAGCCGACCGATTCCATATGCCGGAATCCACTCATCACATAGTTGATGGACATGGAATCCGACCGAGTCGAGCGGCGACTCATCGCCCGCTGGCATCCGCCGCCGAATCGGCAGGTCCACGAGAAAGGTTCGAACCGCCGCGTTGACCGGGAGCGGCGGCGAGGTGGACAGCCCGTCTTACCCGCTGCCGGTTCTCCGCGCAGAGCCGCAATCGGTCGGTCGCGCCGCGCTGATCACTCCACGCGCGCGGCGAGGAGCAATTCGAGCAGCAGATCGGCGAATTCGGCAGGTGCGTCGGTGAATCCGCTGTGCCCGCCCGGGAACTCGGTGAGCGGAATGTTCAGCAGCTCGGCGAGCGCTTCCGCGGGACGGTGGGGGAGCTTGCCCTTGCTCTCTCGTCCTGCCCCGAGCACCAGGCGGTCGCTGACCGGCGCCAAGGCCGCGACGTCGGGGAGATGGGAGGTGATCGTGCGCAACTCGTGCGCCATGTTGCGCGGCGCGTTGGCGTGCAGGCGTTCGATCATCGCCGCGGCGCGCGGGGAGAGTTCGGCGGGATCGGGCATCCGCACACCTCCGCCGATGCCTTCGAGGAAGCGGGCGCCCGCGGCAGCGAGACCGTCGGTGACGAACAGTTCGTACACCTCGTCGACGAACGCTTTGTGCTCGGCGGCATCGGGCAGCACCCCGAAAGAGGGCGGTTCGTGCGCGATCACCAGACGCAACCGCTCGGGATGCCGGGCAAGCAGGTCGAGCGCGACCACCGCCCCGCCGCTGCCGCCGAACACGTAAGCGTTCTCGTCCTCGGGGGTGAGGTGTTCGAGGAGCATGTGGGCGTCCTCGCTCTGCACCTCGACCTCGATGTCGGCCGGTGGGCCGGGGTCGAGCACACTGCGCGAGTAGCCGCGCGGGTCGATGGTGACCACGGTGAAGTGTTGTGCGAGTGGCTCGAGGATGGGATCGAACACCGCCGCGTCGCCGCCGCTGCCCGGCAGCAACAGCAGCACCGGCCCGGCGCCGCTGACCTCGTAGTACAGGGTGGCTCCCGGGACTCGCAGGGTGCCGGATCTCATGATTTCTCCTTGTCGGTCGGCCACTGCTCTAGGGTGACGTGCAGGGCGTCGATGATGCGTTCCCAGGACGCGGCGGTCGAGCGCGTGTGCCCGAAGCCGCCGGTCGCCTCCAGAACGCTGTATCCGTGGAAGGCGCTGCGCAGCAAGCGGACCGCGTCGGTCCGGTCGGGTTCGGCCAGACCGTAGGCGCGCAGCATGCCGTAGGTCAGCTCGATGGCGTGCAGCGCGCCGGTCGCGGTGGGCGTCATTTCGGGATCGAACGGAAGCTGGGTCGCGGCGTAGCGGCCGGGGTGACGCAGGGCGTAGTCCCGCCAGGCGTGGGCGTAGGCGGCGAGCGCATCACGTCCGGCGCGACCGGCCACGGCGGACGCGATCAGTTCGGTCTTCTCCGTGGCCGCCAGAACGGACACCCGCGCGCGGAGGTCTCGCAGATTCTTCACGTGCGAGTACAGGCTGGCGTCCTGGACGCCGAACTTCTTGGCCACCGCCGACATGGTGACGTTCTCCAAGCCGATCTCGTCGGCGAGGTCGGCCGCGGCCCGCGTGATCCGATCCGCGGTCAGTCCCGCTCGGGCCATCATGTGCACACCTCCTCGCTCTTGGGTTCCTAGTTTTTATCCTAGAACCCTTAGGTTTGCAATCGGCGTCGTGGACTGGTGCCCTTCTTGTCGCGGCGGGCCGTCTAGGTCACCTGCGAGCGATTAATTGCTTAGCGCAAGTAAGCACGCTATAGTTGCGTAGCACAAGCAACTAATTCTCGTGCTGGGAGTAGGCCATGGCAGTATCACCCGATGCGGCTCGGAGCCTGATAACCGAGCTCTATTTCATGGGCCGTGCGATGCGCGCTGTTCTGTCGCACCCGGAAGAAGGGCACCTGCTTCCGGGTGGCGTCGGCGTGCTGGGCTCTTTGGAGGCCAGGGGGCGATGCCGGCAAGTGGATCTGGCCGTGGACTTGTGCATCAGCCCATCGACACTGAGCAGGCATGTCGCCGAGTTGGTGGGTTCCGGCGACATCGCCCGCCATGCCGATCCCAGCGATGGCCGGGCCACCCTGATCGAAATCACGGACCAAGGACGCGATCTGCTGCGACGCATCCGAGTGTCGCGGGCGCGGGGATTGCAGGCCGCTCTCGCCGATTGGAGTGAGGACGAGGCCGAGCAGGCCGCCGTGGTTGTTCAGAAGCTCAGGAATTCACTGGCCGCAGTCGCGCACCACACCGCGGTGGGCGCGAGCGGGCCGGTTTCGACAGAGAGTCAGGAAGTGGATGTCTAGTTCAGTCGAGTCGGTGACGCGACGCGACCCCGCCGCGATGACCCACCGCGAGGTCCTGGAAGCGATGACCGGGCTGCTGGCGGCGCTGTTCACGGCGCTGCTCAGCACCACGATCGTCGCCACCGCACTGCCCACCATCATCGGCGACCTGGAGGGATCGCAAACCGCCTACGCCTGGGTCATCACCACAGCGCTGCTGGCCAACGCCGCCTCCACCCCGATTTGGGGCAAATTCGCCGACCTGTTCAACAAGAAACTGCTGGTCCAATCGGCCATCGTCATCTTCGTCGCCGGCTCCATCATCGCCGGACTCGCCCACACCGTGCCGATACTGCTGGCCGCGCGCGTCGTGCAGGGCATCGGCATGGGCGGGCTGACCGCGCTCGTCGTCGCGATCATCGGCTCCATCGTCGCCCCACGCGAACGCGGACGCTACTCCGGCTACATGGGCGCGGTCATGGCGGTCTCGATGTCCGGCGGCCCCATCCTCGGCGGCGTCATCGTCGACAGCCCACTGGGCTGGCGCTGGTGCTTCTTCGTATGCGTGCCACTGGCCGTGATCGCACTGGCGCTGTTGCAGCGCACCCTGCGACTACCCACCGAACGCAAAGACGGCGTGAGGATCGACTGGCTCGGCGCCGCGCTGCTGACCGCCGGGGTCTCGGTACTGCTGATCTGGGTGTCCTTCGCCGGCAAAGCCGGATACTACGCGTGGATGTCGCGGGAAACGGCGATCTATGTCGCCGCCGGCGTGCTGCTGCTGCTCGCCACCGTATGGGTCGAGTCCCGCGCCGAATCGCCGATCATCCCGCTGCCGATCATCACCGAACCCACCACCGGCCTGGCGATCATCGCCTCCATCGCCGTCGGCGTCGGCATGTTCGGCGCGACCACCTTCCTGGGCCAATACTTCCAAACCGCACGCGGCTACTCCCCGACCATCGCCGGAGTCCTGACCATCCCACTCGTCGCGGGCATGCTGACCGCCTCGGTCGGCTCCGGCCAACTCATCACCCGACGCGGCAAATGGAAAAGCTTCGTCGTCTCCGGCGCCGCGCTGCTGGTCGCCGGATTCACGCTGCTGTCCACCATCGACCACGCCACCAACCTGTGGCTGGTCGGCGCCTACATCACCATCGTCGGCCTCGGCGTCGGCATGATGATGCAAAACCTGGTTTTGGCCGTACAGAACACCGTCAGCGTGCACAACATCGGCGCCGCCTCCAGCAGCGTCGCCTTCTTCCGCACCTTCGGCGGCGCCATCGGCGTCTCGATCCTCGGCTCGGTACTGGCCAGCCGCGTCAGCGAACTATCCGCCCAAGGATTCGCCAAGCTCGGTGTGCGGACCGGCACCACGGGCGGCGGCAATCTGAATCTCAATGCCTTGCCCACACCGATAGCCACCATCGTGCGCGCCTCCTACGGCGACGCGACCGGGCGAATCTTCCTCATCGCCGCCGCCGCAACAGCCGTCGCACTCATCGCGACCGCGCTGCTGCCGAACCGCCCACTACGCCGCACAATCGACCTCAACCCCGCACCCGACCCGACCACGAAAAAGTCTGCGGTGCGGGACGATCCGACTGCCACGGACGACATGGCCGCACTGGATGCCGAACTGGACGCATTCGCCGAGTCGAGCTGGGACGAAAACCAACTCTGGGAAGGCGCCGAGCGGGTGTTGCCCGAGCCGGTCCCAGCCGCGTCGATCGGGCAGCATGCGGTGGTAGAGCAGAACGGTCGTGTGTACCGGGTGGCCGCGCCGTCACAGAACGGTCAGTCGACCGGCGGCTTGTCGGGGTCGGACTTCGATGGTGGGGCGTTGCGTGGTCGTGTCCATCGTGAAGACGGTCGTCCGGTGCCGGGTGCGGTGTTGACGTTGGTTGATCACGGTGGCCGTCAGGTCGCGCGGGCGAACAGTGCTGCTGATGGTGGCTATGCGATCACCGCGCCGGAGACGGGTGGCTATGTGTTGATCGTGTCGGCGATGGGGCACCAGCCGACCGCGGTGAACGTGTCGGTCGGCCAGCGGCCCCATCGCCTGGATCTGACCTTGGTGGGCTCCGGCGAGTTGTCGGGTGTCGTTCGTACCGCCGGCTCCGGTGTGCCGCTGCCGGGTGCGACCGTCACGTTGACCGATTTGCGTGGCGAGGTGGTCGGGTCGGCTGTCGCAGGCGGCGACGGCGCCTACGTATGTCGCGGTGTGGTCTCAGGTGTCTATACCCTGGTCGCGGTCGCTGAGCATATGCGTCCCAGTGCCACCACATTGACGGTGCCGGACAGCGGTGTTTTGCGTCATGACATCGAGTTGTCCACGATGGCGGTGCTTGCCGGATCCGCGTGGGCCGAGGGCAGCCGAGCGGTGCCGGATGTCCTGGTCAGTGTGCTCGACGCCGCGGGGCAGGTGACCGCCACGGCACGCACCGACGAGAACGGCCGGTATGTCGTGACCGATCTGCCCGAAGGGCAGTACACCGTTGTTGCGCGCGGTTATCCGCCGGTGACCGGGCAGGTCACCGTGTCCGGTGGCGAGGTCGCCTACGATGTGCGGCTCGGTTACGAGATCGAGGATCGTCGATGAGCGGATTGACCGGTCGTGTTCGCACCGCACAAGGGTGGCCGGTGCCGAACGCGGTGTTGACAGTGACGGATATGACGGGGCGCCAGATCGCCCGTGCGGTCGTCGACGAGACCGGGGCGGTGGGCACTGAGCTGTTGCCCGCGGGTGTTCATACCGCGGTGCTCACCGCTGTCGGGTTCGAGCCCGTAGCCCGCACCGTGCGGATCTCTTCAGCAGGGACGGGTGTGCTCGGGGAGATGGTGTTGGCGCCGATCGCCGGGACGGTGGCGGCACCGCCACCGGGGCCGTGGACGATCGATCCGGTGCATTCGACGGTGATCGCAACGGTGCGTCATCTGGGTATAGCGAGTATCAAGGCCCGATTCGCCGAGGTGAGCGGGCGGCTCGATATCGGTGAGCCGTTCGAGCGGTCCACCGGACACGCGGAGATCAAAGCGGCGAGTATCGATACCGGTATCTCTGCGCGTGACAATCACCTCCGTTCGCCCGAGTTCTTGGATGTCGACACCTATCCGCTGATCACATTCACCGGCAGCGGGTTGCGCCGTACCGGTGGTGACACCTGGGTGATGCCGGGTGAGCTCACCCTGCACGGGCAGCGCCGCCCGGTCGATCTCGAGGTCGCCTACGGTGGCTTCGGAGCGGATCCATGGGGCGGCGTGCGTGCTGCGTTCCACGCCGAAACAGTGTTGCATCGCAACGATTTCGCGATCGATTACAACGCGGTCGTGCGCGCGGGAGTGGCCGCCGTCGGCACCACCGTCAAAATCGACCTCGACATCGAAGTCGTACAAGGCGAGCGGCTACCCGCGATCTAGCCTGCTGCGGAGAAATATCTGCGCTGGGCCGATGAATTTCGTTCGTGCACATCGTCCGCATTCCGAAGAGGGAACCGACTGCACGAGGAGAACCCATGACCCATCTGCCGTCCGCGGTCACCGCGCGGACCCTCGACGTCCCGGGTGCGCACCTGTACTACGAACTGCGTGGCGCGGGCCCGCTGGTCGTACTGGCGGGCGCGCCGATGGACGCCGCCGCGTTCGCGCCGTTGGCCGATCTGCTCGCCGTGGACCACACCGTGCTCACCACCGACCCGCGTGGGCACCAAGGTTCCACGCTGAAGGACGCCGAAGAGGACTCGACGCCGGAACTGCGCGCCGACGACCTCGTCCGGCTCATCGCGCACGTCGACGCCGGGCCCGCCGTGGTCTTCGGTTCCAGTGGCGGTGCGGTGACCGCGCTCGCACTCGCCCAGTCTCGTCCTGATCTCGTCACTACGGCGATCGCGCACGAACCACCGATCAACGCGCTGATCGCCGACCGGGACGCGCATCGAGCCGCGACCGACGACCTCGTCGCCACCTATGCCCGAGGCGACGTGCTCGGCGCTTGGCGGAAGTTCTTCGCGGCCGCGAACATTGCGATGCCCGAGCCGGTGCTCGAGCAGATGTTCGGCCCGGAGCGCGACCCGCGGCAGCTGGCCAGTGAACGTTACTGGTTCGCCCACGAGATCCGCGGCACCACCACCTGGGAACCCGATATCCGCGCCCTGCGCCACGCGTCCACTCGTCTCGTCATCGGTATCGGCGCGGAATCCGCCGGGCAATTCTGTGATCGCACCTCGCGCGCGCTCGCCGCGGCGCTCGACCTGACGCCAACGCTGTTCCCCGGTGGACACACCGGATTCGTCGACGATCCCGGCGCCTTCGCCGACCGGCTGCGCGAAATCCTCGACAAGTCCTGAATCGGCTGGAGTCGCCTGCGAAGTCTCGGGATCCGGCTCACAACGTGAATCTGCGGCCCTTCGCGGCCCACTCGCCGCGGCCGCGCGGCGTGATGGCCCAGCGGCCGCGGTGCTGGCAGTCCATGATCAAACCGCGCGACTGCAGGCGCAGCAATGCGCTGCGCACCGACCAGGCGGTCAGTCGCGCCTGCTGCGCCAGCTGCTCCACAGTGAGCAACCCGCCCGGCGCCAGCACACCCAGCACCGCGAAATCGGCGGCAGTCCTGGGGCGTCTCATCATGTCGCGGCCCTTTCCCTCGAGGAGAAGGCAGCCCGGGACCGACATCGGCGCAGTGGCCCGGGCTGCCGAATCGACGGTAGAAGCCACACCGATACCGCCGCCCACATTTTGCGCGACTTTGCGAAGTGCGTTGACCGGCATCGGGTCCGGTGGGGACGATTGCACGACATCGTCCGCCCGCTCTCGCAAAGGATCAGCTATGAACCTGCGACTTCTCGGATCCGGATCCGACCATGGAGCTTGCCCCGCCGTGTATGCGACCGACACCGGCGTGCTCGTGGTGCAGGGCGATGCCACCGACCGCACGGGCACGGTGCGTGTACCGCACCAATTGCTGGACTGGCTGGAACCAGGCATGTGGCTACGGGTGGAGCCGAGTGGAACCTGCGGTTCGGTGCTGGTGGCCGGCGAACCGGTCACCGACCCCGAACTGCTCGCCCAGTTGACCCTCGACTGTCACGAAACCGCCGTGGTGGTGCGCTGATGCTGCACGTCGCCGGTGACCGCTGTTTCGAGCCGCTCTTTCGGGCGGCTCGATTCCGCGCTTTCCACTTGGAGGTGAGAGATCAGTACCTGATGGAGGACGAGCAGGAAGCGTTGCGCCGCTTCGATGCCGGAGTAGCGTACGAGCGAGAGGAACAGCCCGAGTCGTGGAAAGCCTGGGATGCTCTGATGGTCGAGTCGGCCACCCGCGGAGTCACGCTGGAGCGACTACGTGTCGTGACGGTCCCGCATACCGGCTACACCCGGTGGTTGTTGTCGGCGACCGACGACAACATCGCCACCGGCGAGGCGGTGCGCTGGCTACCGCGGCATCTGGTCGACGCGGCGGATCTGCCGCACGACGACTACTGGCTGTTCGACTCGGACACGGTGGCCTTCAACACCTTCGCCGAGAACGGGGCGTTCACCGGGCTGTCGATCAGTACTGATCCGGCGCTGGTCGCCCGGTACCTGCGGGTGCGGGAACGGCTGTGGCCCATGGGCATCGATCATCAACGATATTGCGAGAGTGAGCACGTACCCGAGTGAACGGTGTGTCGGACGCACGCGAGGTGCTGGGCGCGCGCCTGCGTGAACTTCGTCGCGCTGCCCACCTCACCGGCCTGGAGCTGGCCGCGAGGTGCGGCTGGCATTCGAGCAAGGTCTCCCGGATCGAGGGCGGCAAGCAGACGCCGTCGGAAGCGGACCTCGCCGCGTGGTGTGAAGCGTGCGGTAACACCGCCGTGCTGGACGATCTGGTCGCCAATGCGCGCAATCTACAGTCGATGTACCTGGAATGGCAGCGCACCGTCGCCTCCGGGCACGCGCGCAGGCAACGGCAATCGATCCATTTGGAATCGCAGACCACGCAGATCCGCTGGTACGCGCCGGACACGTTACCGGGCCTGCTGCAAACCGAGGGCTACGCGCGCGCGATCCTGACCGCCTGCATCGCGGTGACCGGTGGGCGCGACGACCTGGAAGAAGCGGTGGCCGCGCGCATGACCCGTAAGCAGGTGCTCTTCCGGGCGAAACACCGGTTCCACTTCGTGGTGAACCAGGCCGCGCTCTGGCGCACGGTCGGCGACGCGACCGTCATGGCCGAGCAGCTCGCCCACCTGCTCGCGGTGATGGCCAACCCGACTGTGCGGTTGGGCATCATCCCGATCTGCGCCGAGTACCGCGCCCCCGCGACGAACTTCGTCATCTACGACCGCTCACAGGTGCTGACCGAGACGGTCTCGGCGGAGCTGACCATCACGCGCCCGTCCGAGATCGCGCTGCACGAGAAGACCTTCGCGATCCTTGCCGACCAAGCCGAGTACGGCGATCGCGCCCGGGCGCTGATCGCGAAAGCGCTGCAAGGCCGGCGCGGCGCCTGAGTGCATCGAGCCAGCCGTGAGACGACGATGCCGCCGCGGTCGTGCGGCGGCATCGGGGCGAGCGGGCCGGTCAGCGAACGAACGTCGCCGCCTGCTCGGCGAGGTCGAGCAACGGCTGCGGAAAGACACCGAGCGCGAACGTGATCGCCGCGGTGACCGCCACGATCGTCGTCGTCAGCGGCGGGCTGACCAGCACCGGCGCGTCGGCGGGCGGGTCGGTGAAGAACATGAGCACGATGACCCGCAGGTAGAAGAACGCCGCGACGGCGCTGCAGATCACGCCGATGACGACCAGTGGCGCCGCGCCGCCCGAAGCGGCGGCCTCGAAGACGGTGAACTTGCTGACGAAGCCGCTGGTGAGCGGCAACCCCGCGAAGGAGAGCAGGAACAGCGCGAATACCGTTGCCAGCCAGGGTGACCTGCGGCCGAGCCCAGCCCACCGTGGCAGGCCGGTGGCCTCGTCACCGTCCGGCTCGCGGACCGAGCTGACCACCGCGAACGCGCCGAGTGTGCCGATTCCGTAAGCCAGCAGATAGAACAGCACGGCCGCGACACCGCGGTCGTTGGCCGCCACCGGGCCGGTGAGCAGGAACCCGGCATGCGCCACCGAGGAATACGCGAGCATTCGTTTGACGTCGGTCTGCGTGATCGCCATGACCGCGCCGACGGCCATGGTGGCGATCGCGACGGCCGCGAGGATGGGCCGCCAGTCGTCGCGCAGACCGGGCACCGCGACCTGCAGCACACGCACCAACGCGCCGACCGCGGCGATTTTGGTGGCGGCGGCCATGAACCCGGTGATCGCGGTGGGAGCGCCCTGGTAGACGTCGGGCACCCAGGACTGGAACGGCACCGCGCCGATCTTGAACAGCAGGCCGACCGCGAGCATCGCGATCCCGAGGACCGCCAGCGTCGCGTTGTCCGGATGCTGGGCGATCGCGTCGGCGATGCCGCCGAGTCGCACCGTAGCCGCCTGGCCGTACAGCAGCGCGACGCCGTAGAGGAAGAACGCCGAGGAGAACGCGCCGAGCAGGAAGTACTTCAGCGCCGCCTCTTGGGAGAGCAACCGCTTGCGCCGGGCCAGACCGCACAGCAGATACAGCGGCAGCGACAGCACTTCGAGGGCGACGAACATGGTCAGCAGGTCGTTGGACGCCGGGAACAGCAGCAAGCCGCCGACGGCCAACAGCGTCAGGGGGAACACCTCGGTGGTCGCGACACCCGCGCGCAGCGCCGCGGCTTCGGTCGCGCTGCCGGGCACCGCCGAGGCCTGGGGCGTGAAGGCGTCCACGCCGCGTTCGAGGGTGGCGGCGGCTCGGCTCCAGGTTCCGGGGCCCGACCGCGCCCGCAGACGCGGCTCGGCTCCGCGCTCGGCGATGAACAGGATCCCGAGCAGCGACACCACCAGGATCGTGCCCTGCAGGAACAGCGTCACGCCGTCGATCGCGACCGCACCGGCGACAGCGGTGGATTCGGTGCCCGCCAGCAGCACCACCGCGATCAGCGCGGCGACCAAGCCGACCACGCTCAGTACCAGATGGGTGGCATAGCGGTAGTGCCGGGCGACGAACGCTTCGGCCAGTACACCGAGTACGGCGGCGCCGAACACGATGAGCATGGGGGACAGGGCGCCGTATTCGATGCTCGGCGCGGGAACGCTCGCGGCGAGCGTCGCGGTGGAGGCGAGGTCGGTCATTTGTGGACACCTCCGGGATGGTGGGTCGATCCCGCTTCCGCCGGTGGTGTCGACGGTGCGGGGTCGGTCCGGCCGATGGTGGTGAGGGTCTGGCTCACCGCGGGATTGATGAAGTCGGTCAAGACTTTCGGGTAGATGCCGAGGAACAGCAGCGCGGCGATCAGCGGTATCACGACGGCGAGTTCGCGCGGGGCGAGATCCCAGATCCGCTCGTTGCCTTTCTTCACCGGTCCGGTCATCATCCGCTGGTAGAGCCACAGGACGTAGAGTGCAGCGAGCACCAGCGCGCTCGCGGCGATCACGGCGGCGAACTGGTAGCGGGTGAAGGTACCGATCAGCACGAGGAATTCGCTGACGAAGGGTGCGAGCCCGGGTAGCGAGAGCGTCGCGAGACCGGCGATGAAGAACGTGCCCGCCAGCACCGGGGCCACCTTCTGCACGCCGCCGTACTCGGCGATGAGCCGGGTTCCGCGCCGGGACACCAGGAATCCGGCCACCAGGAACAGTGCGGCGGTGGAGATGCCGTGATTGACCATGTACAGCGTCGCGCCGGTTTGACCCTGGCTGGTCATGGCGAAGACGCCGAGGATGATGAAACCGAAGTGGGAGATCGAGGTGTAGGCGATCAGGCGCATCACGTCGGTCTGCCCGATGGCCAGCAGCGCGCCGTAGACGATGCCGATCACCGCGAGCGTGATCACCAGCGGCGCATAGGTGCTCGACGCGTCGGGGAACAGGGGCAGGCAGTAGCGCAGCATGCCGAAGGTGCCCACTTTGTCGACCACCGCCATCATCAGCACCGCGCTGGAAGGCGTGGCGGCGACGGCGGCGTCGGGCAGCCAGGTGTGCAGCGGCCACAAGGGCGCCTTCACCGCGAAAGCGAACATGAACCCGAGGAACAGGGCATTGAGCACCGCGGGACCCGCGCCGAGCTGCCCGGCGTTGGCGGCGGCGACCACGGTGCGGAAATCGAACGTCCCCGAGGACCCTTCGCCCAAACCTTCGCGGGCGGTGAGTACGTACAACCCGATGACCGCGGCCAGCATGATCAGCCCGCCGAACAGGTTGTACAGCAAGAACTTCACCGCCGCGCGCGAGCGCTGCCTGCGCACCAGCGCGTCGCCGGTACGCGGCCCGAACCCGCCGATGAGGAAGTACATCGGGATGAGCATCGCCTCGAAGAAGACGTAGAACAGCAGGATGTCCAAGGCGACGAAGGAGACCAGCACCATCGCCTCGACGAGCATGATGAGCGCGACGTAGGTGTGGGCCACCCGCTTGCCGCTTCCGACTTCGCGTTCGTCGTGCCAGCCCGCCAGGATCAGCAGGGGCACCAGTGCCGCGGTCAGCAGCACCAGCACCAGTGCGATGCCGTCCAGTCCGAGGGTGTAGCCGGCGCCGAACGCCGGAATCCACTGATGGGATTCGACGAACTGGTATTGCGCGCCGCCGGGATCGAAGCGCACCGCCAGCGCGATGCCGATACCGAGCGTGAGCACCGAGAAGGCCAGTGCCACCGCGCGCGCGAGCGTGCGTCGCGCGGCGGGCAGCACGAGCACGATCGCCGCACCGACGACCGGTGCCAGCCACAGCGTCGTCAACCAGGGGAACTCGCTCACCACAACCTCACCGCCAGCAGGGCTGCGGCCACCAGGGCCGCGCCGGTGAACATGGACAGGGCATAGGAGCGCACGAAGCCGGACTGCACACGCCGGGCTCGTGCGGACAACCCGCCGATCAGCGCCGCGGTGCCGTTCACGACGCCGTCGATGCCGCGATTGTCGAGGAATACCAGCGCCCGGGTGAGGTACCGTCCCGGCCGCATGAACGCCGTTTCGTTGACCGCGTCGCCGTAGAGGTCGCGGCGCGCCGCGACGGTGAGCGCGGAGACGGCTTCGGGTGCGGTCTCGGGGATGTCGCGCTGCGCGTACTGCGAGTAGGCCACCCAGACTCCGACGGCGACCACGCCCAGCGCCAGTATGGTGACCAGCGCCGCGGGAACGGTTTCGGTGCCGTGGTGGGCGCCCACGACCGGTTCGAGCCAGTTCTGCAGCGAGGAGCCGAAGACGAACACCGCGCCCGCCCCGATCGAGCCGAGGGCGAGCAGGATCATCGGCCCGGTCATCACCGCGGGGGCTTCGTGCGGGTGGGTGTCCGGTTTCCAGCGCCGTTCGCCGAAGAACGTCATCAGCATGACCCGCGTCATGTAGAACGCGGTCAGGCCCGCGCCCAGCAGCGTGACCAATCCCAGCGCGACTCCACCGAGACCGCCTTGGTTGAACGCCGCCTCGATGATCCGGTCTTTGGAGAAGAATCCGGCGAACGGCGGAACACCGATGATGGCGAGGTAGCCGAGGCCGAAGGTGACGTAGGTGATCGGCAGCAGGGTGCGCAGTCCGCCGTAGCGGCGCATGTCGGTTTCGTCGTTCATCGCGTGCATCACCGAACCGGCGCCGAGGAACAGCCCGGCCTTGAAGAACCCGTGGGTGAGCAGGTGCATGATGGCGAAGGCGTATCCGGCGGGGCCGAGTCCGGCGGCCAGCACCATGTAGCCGATCTGGCTCATGGTGGAGGCGGCGAGCGCCTTCTTGATGTCGTCCTTCGCGCAGCCGATGATCGCGCCGAACAGCAGGGTGACCGCGCCGACCAGCACCACGCCGAGGCGCGCGTTCGGTGCTAGGTCGAAGATCGCGTTGGAGCGCGCGATCAGGTACACGCCCGCGGTGACCATGGTCGCCGCGTGGATGAGCGCCGACACCGGGGTGGGGCCTTCCATCGCGTCACCGAGCCAGGATTGCAGCGGCACCTGCGCGGACTTGCCGCACGCGGCCAGCAGCAGCAACAGGCCGATCGCGGTGAGTGTGCCCTCGCCCGCGGCGGACGCGGCGCCGAACACGACGTCGAAGTCGATCGACCCGAACGTCGCGAACATGACCATCATCGCGATCGCCAAGCCCATGTCGCCGACCCGGTTGACGACGAAGGCCTTCTTGGCCGCCGTTGCCGCCGAGGGCTTTTCGTGCCAGAACCCGATCAGCAGGTAGGAGGCCAGGCCGACGCCCTCCCAGCCGAGGTAGAGCACGAGGTAGTTGTTCGCCAAGACCAGCAGCAGCATGGCCGCGAGGAACAGGTTCAGGTAGGCGAAGAACCGCCGCCGCGCCGGATCGTGGCTCATGTAGCCGATCGAGTAGATGTGGATCAGCGAGCCGACGCCGGTGATCAGCAGCGCGAAACAGATCGACAGCTGATCGAGTCGCAGCGAGAAGTCGACCTGGAGACCGGCTACCGGAACCCAGCTGAACAGATCCTCGCGCACCGCGCGGTCGGCGGTGTCGCGTCCGAGCATGTCGGCGAACGCGAGCGCGGCGACCACGAACGAGGCCAGGGCCAGCGCGGTGCCGAGCAGATGGCCCCACTTGTCGGCGTAACGTCCGGTCAGCAGCAGGACGATCGCGCCCGCCAGGGGGAGGGCGGGCAGCAGCCACAGCGTTGCGGTGTCCACGTCAGAACTTCAGCAGGTTGGCGTCGTCGACCGAGGTCGAGCGGCGGGTGCGGAAGATGGTCATGATGATGGCCAGGCCGACGACCACCTCGGCCGCGGCGACCACCATCGTGAAGAACGCGAACACCTGTCCGTCGAGGTTGGCGTGCATCCGGGCGAAGGTGACGAACGCGAGGTTCACCGCGTTGAGCATCAGCTCGATGCACATGAACACGACGATGGCGTTGCGCCGCAGCAACACTCCGGCCGCGCCGATCGTGAACAGCAGGGCGGACAGGAACAGGTAGTTCTCGGGATTCACCGGTTGCCTTCCTCGTCGCTGGGTGTGTCGGCCGCGTCCGCCGCGGGCGTGGTGCCGACCGAGATGACGGCCGCTTCGGTGAGCGCCCTGGTGCGGCGGTGCCGCAGGATGGTGCTGACCGACAGTTCCTCGAACGACCCGTCGGGCAGCCGCGCGGGGATGTCCACCGCGTTGTGCCTGGCGTAGACGCCGGGGGTGGGCAGTGGTGTGGCGCGGTGGCCCTTCTCGCGGAAGCGGCGGCGCGACAGTTCACGCTGATCGGTGCGGGGGCCGAAGTGCTCGCGGTGCGCGAGCACCATGGCGCCGATGGTTGCGGTGATCAGCAGGGCGCCGGTGAGTTCGAAGGCCCACACGTAGCGCAGGAAGATCAGTTCGGCCAATTCGGCGATCACGTTGCGGCCGGGGAAACCGTTGGCGGGGAAGGTGGTTCCGGATTCGCGTACGCCGTGGGCGATGCCGCCGCTGAGCAGCAGCCCGAAGCCGATGCCGACCGCAGCGGCGGCGAGTCGCTGGCCGCGGATGGTCTCTTTGAGCGATTCGGCGGAGTCGACGCCGACGAGCATCAGCACGAACAGGAAAAGCATCATGACCGCGCCGGTGTAGACCACGATCTGCACGATGCCGAGGAACAGTGCGTCCTGGGCGATGTAGAACGCGGCCAGCGCGATCATCGTCGCGGCCAGGCACAGTGCGGAGTGCACGGCCTTGGGGGCGAACACCATGCCGAGCGCGCCGAGCACGGCGATAGGGGCGAGGATCCAGAATTGGACGGTCTCGCCGGTGGATGCGCGAGTCAGTGGCTCCGCGGCCAGGATCAGTTCGGTCATCGTGTCACTCCTTCCGCGCCGGCGGCGGCGGGCTTGCGGAGCGCGTCGGTCGCCGTGGCACCGCTGGTGGCAGGCGCGCCGGGCACCCGGCCGAGGTAGTAGTCGGCCTCGTCGGCGCCGGGGTGCATGGCGTGCGGCGGTGGGGTCATTCCGGGCTGCAACGGGGCGAGCAATCGGTCCTTCTCGTAGATCAGGTCGGCCCGGTTGTCATCGGTCATCTCGTAGTCGTTGGTCATCGTCAGCGCCCGGGTGGGGCAGGCTTCGATGCACAGGCCGCAGCCGATGCAGCGCAGGTAGTTGATCTGATAGACCCGGCCGTATCGTTCACCAGGCGAGAATCGTTCGGTCTCGGTGTTGTCGGCGCCCTCGACGTAGATCGCGTCGGCGGGGCAGGCCCATGCGCACAGCTCACAGCCGATGCACTTCTCCAAGCCGTCGGGATGCCGGTTGAGCTGGTGTCTGCCGTGGTAACGCGGCGCGGTCGGCGTCTTCTGCTCGGGATAGAACTCGGTGTTCGGCTTCTTGAACATGGTGCCCGCGGTGACCGCGAACCCGCCCAGTGGATCGAACAGCCCGGCTTTGGTGCGGGTGGCGTCGCGTGTGTGCGCGTCGGCGGGCAGCGGCGGAACCGGGAAGCCGAGGAAGACCGTCGACTCGGGGGAATCCGCGGTCACGGGTTGCTCGACCGGTGGCGGCGCCGCCTGCGCCCGGCCCGCCCGCAGGAATTGCAGCACCAGCAGACCGGTGACCACCAAGCCGCCGATCACCAGGATGGGGGTTTGCACCCGATAGCCCTCGGCCTGCAACACCCGTGCGGTGGCCACCACCATGACCCAAGCCAGCGAGGTCGGGATCAGCAGTTTCCAACCGAGGTTCATGAACTGGTCGTAGCGCAGCCGGGGCAGTGTGCCGCGCAGCCAGATGAACACGAACAGGAACGTCCAGACCTTCGCGGTGAACCACAGCACCGGCCACCAACCGGAATTGGCGCCGTCCCACATGTTCAGCGGCCACGGGGCGTGCCAGCCACCCAGGAACAAGGTGGTGGCCAGCGCGGACACCGTTCCCATGTTGACGTACTCGGCCAGCATGAACATGGCGAACTTGAGCGAGGAGTACTCGGTGTGGAAGCCGCCGACCAGCTCGCCCTCGGCCTCCGGCAGGTCGAACGGCGCCCGGTTGGTCTCTCCGACCATCGAGACGCAGTAGATCAGGAACGACGGCAGCAGCAGGAAGACATACCAGGTGCCTTCCTGCGCGGACACGATGCCGGAGGTGGCCATGGTGCCCGCGAGCAGGAACACCGTCGCGAAGCACAGCGCCATCGCGATCTCGTAGGAGATGACCTGCGCGGTCGAGCGCAACCCGCCCAGCAGCGGATAGGTCGAGCCCGACGACCATCCGGCCAGCACGATGCCGTAGACGCCGATGGAGGTGATCGCGAGGATGTACAGCACCGCCACCGGCAGATCGGTGAGCTGCAGCGGCGTCATGACACCGAAGAACGACACCTCGGGCCCGAAGGGGATCACCGCGAACGCCATGAACGCGGGCACCACCGAGATGACCGGCGCCAGGATGTAGATCGGCTTGTCCACGATCGCCGGGACGATGTCCTCCTTGAGGGCCATCTTCACGCCGTCGGCGATGCTCTGCAACGAGCCGAACGGCCCGGTCCGGTTGGGGCCGATCCGCATTTGCATGCGTGCCACGATCTTTCGTTCCGCGAGCACGGCGATCAGCGGAATCAGCATCAGGTAGACGAAGACGGCCAGCGCCTTGACGATCACCAGCCACAAAGGGTCGTGCCCGAAGCCCGCGGGCGCGTAGGGATCGGAGGCGGCGTGGGTAACCGTGGAGGTCAAGGCGAGCGCGGCGAGATCACTCATGACGGTGCTCCTTCATCCTCTCGTCGGCGTGCCGCAGATGCACGATCGCGCCGGGCTGCACGGCGAGTTGCTCGGCGATGGAGCAGCCGGGCGAGTGCTGCGGCAGCCAGACCACCCGGTCGGGCAGGTCGCTGATCAGCAGGGGGAGCGTGACCGTGCCGCGGCTGGTGGCGACCGTGACCGGGTCGTCGGGTTGTACGCCGATCTCGGCGGCGGTGGCTGCCGACAGGCGCACCACCGGGGGCCGGGCGATACCGGCCAGATTCGGTTCGCCGTCCTGCATCCGGCCTTCGTCCAGCAGCATGCGCCAACTGGCGAGCACCGCCGTTCCCGGCTCGAGCCGCGGCAACGGGTTCGGCGGGTGCGTGGGGGCGGTGACGGGTGCGCCGTCCCACGCGCCGAGTTCGGCGAGCTCGGCGCGGGCGGATTCGATGTCGGGCAGGCCGAGGCGCACCGACATCTCCTCGGCGATGGCGTGCAGCACGCGCTGATCCGACAGCGGCGCGGTCTGGCGGCGCACCATGTCGTCACCGAGCGCGGCGGCGAACGGGCGCGGCCTGCCCTCCCAGGTGCGGAAGGTGCCGGACTTCTCCATGGCCGCGGCTACCGGGAAGACCACGTCGGCGCGTTCGGTGACCGGGCTGCGGCGCAGTTCCAGACTCACCACGAACCTGGCCGCGTCGATCGCGGCCAGCGCTGCGGCCGGGTCGGGCAGGTCGGCGACATCGACTCCGCCGATGACCAGCGCGCCGAGGCCGGAGGCGGCCTCCAGGATCGCCGTGGTGTCCCGGCCCGCGCCGACGGGCAGCTCCGGCACGTTCCAGACAGCCCGGACCTGTTGGCGGGCACGGGGATCGGCGACGGGCCTGCCGCCGGGAAGCAGGCCGGGCATGGCGCCCGCTTCGACCGCGCCACGTTCGCCTGCCCGGCGCGGCACCCAGGCGAGGGCGGCCGCGGTTTCGTCGGCGAGGCGCACCGCGGCCGACAGCGCGCCCGCGACGCCCGCCATCCGCTCGCCGACCATGATCACCGCACCGGGTTCGCGCAGCAGCCGGGCCAGATCGGCCAGCTGGGCGGGATCCGCGCCGGGCGTGGTGATCTCGCCGGTGCGGATGGCGTCGAGCAGATGCGGTTCGGCGCCCGGCACGGCGCGCATCAGCCGTCCGGACATGCGCTCGAGCCCGCGCGAGGAGTACGGCGCGAGCGAGTAGATCGGCAGGCCGCGCTTGCGGGCCGCCTTGCGCAGCCGCAGGTAGACGATCGGCGACTCTTCCTCGGGTTCGAATCCGACGAGCAGGACGACCGGTGCGGCTTCCATGCTGTCGTAGGTGACCGCGCCGTCCTGGCCCGCGACGCGGGCGGCGAGGAAATCGGCCTCCTCGGCAGAATGCGCGCGGGAGCGGAAGTCGACGTCGTTGGTGCCGAGGGCGACTCGCGCGAACTTCGCGTAGGCGTAGGCGTCCTCCTCGGTGACCCGTCCGCCGACCAGCACGCCGGCGTTGCCGAAGGACGCGGCCAGCCCCTCCGCGGCCGCGGCCAGCGCCTGCGACCACGAGGCGGGGGCGAGTTCGCCGTCCCAGCCGCGCACCAGAGGGGTGGTGAGCCGGTCGGGTCCGGTGGCGTAGGCGAAAGCCCACCGGCCCTTGTCGCAGTTCCACTCCTCGTTGACCTGCGGGTCGTCTCCGGCCAGCCTGCGCAACACCTTGCCGCGCCGGTGGTCGGTGCGCTGGGCGCAGCCGGAGGCACAGTGCTCGCAGACGTTCGGGCTGGACACCAGGTCGAACGGGCGCGCGCGGAATCGGTAGGCGGTGCCGGTGAGCGCGCCGACGGGGCAGATCTGCACGGTGTTGCCGGAGAAATAGGAGTCCAGCGGTTCGGCCTGCGCGGTGCCGACCTGTTGCAGCGCGCCGCGATCCATCAGTTCGATGAACGGGTCGCCCGCGATCTGCTGGGAGAAACGGGTGCAGCGGGCGCAGAGTACACAGCGCTCTCGGTCCAGCAGCACGGCCGTGGACAGCGGAATCGGTTTGGGATAGGTGCGTTTGCGGCCGTCGAACCGGCTTTCGGCCCGGCCGGTGGACATCGCCTGGTTCTGCAACGGGCACTCGCCGCCCTTGTCGCACACCGGACAGTCGAGCGGATGGTTGATCAGCAGCAGCTCCATCACGCCCTCCTGCGCCTTGTCGGCGGCGGGGGACGTGAGCTGGGTGCGCACCACCATGCCGTCGGCGACGGCCATGGTGCAGGAGGCGACCGGCTTGCGCTGCCCTTCGACTTCCACCAGGCATTGACGGCATGCGCCGACCGGGTCGAGCAGCGGATGGTCGCAGAAGCGGGGGATCTGGATGCCGATGAGCTCGGCGGCCCGGATCAGCAGTGTGCCGGGCGGCACGCTGACGGCGGTGTCGTCGATGGTCACGGTCACCAGGTCGGCGGGCGCGGGCCCGCCGTTGTTGTCACGCACGGCGGCAGGCCCGTTTGCCGCCCGGCCGCCACCCCTGATCGAATCGCTCCGCGATACCGGTTTCATCGGACCTCTTCTCCTGACTCGGCCCATGCCGTGCTGCGCGCCGGGTCGAACGGGCAGCGGCCAAGCCGCAGGTGTTCGACGTACTCCTCGCGGAAGTACTTCAGCGAGGAGATGATCGGGCTGGCCGCGCCGTCGCCGAGGGCGCAGAACGACTTGCCGTTGATGGTGTCGCTGATGTCGAGCAGCTTGTCCAGGTCGGATGCGACGCCGGTGCCCGCCTCGATACGGTGCAGCAGCTGCACCAGCCAGTAGGTGCCCTCCCGGCACGGGGTGCACTTGCCGCAGGACTCGTGGGCGTAGAACTCCGTCCAGCGCAGCACGGCGCGCACCACGCAGGTGGTGTCGTCGAAGATCTGCAAGGCTTTGGTGCCGAGCATGGATCCCGCACCCGCGACGCCTTCGTAGTCGAGCGGGACGTCGAGGTGTTCCTCGGTGAACAGCGGCGTGGACGAGCCGCCCGGAGTCCAGAACTTCACCCGATGCCCGGCGCGCACGCCACCGGCGTAGCCGAGTAGTTCGCGCAGCGTCACGCCCAGCGGGGCCTCGTACTGCCCGGGCCGGGTGACGTGACCCGACAGCGAATAGAGCGTGAAGCCGGGCGAGCGCTCGCTGCCCATGGAGCGGAACCACGCGATGCCGTTGCGGATGATGGGCGGCACGCTGGCGATGGACTCGACGTTGTTCACCACGGTCGGGCAGGCGTACAGACCCGCGACGGCGGGGAACGGCGGGCGCAGCCGAGGCTGGCCGCGGCGCCCTTCCAGCGAGTCCAGCAGTGCGGTCTCCTCACCGCAGATGTAGGCGCCCGCGCCCGCGTGCACGATCAGCTCGAGGTCGTAGCCGGAGCCGAGGATGTCGTGACCGAGGAAGCCCGCCTCGTAGGCCTGGGCCACCGCGGCCTGTAGCCGCCGCAGCACCGGAACCACCTCGCCGCGCACGTAGATGAACGCGTGCGCCGCGCGGATGGCGTAGGCGGCGATGACGACGCCTTCGATCAGCGCGTGCGGGGCGGCCAGCATGAGCGGAATGTCCTTGCAGGTGCCTGGTTCCGATTCGTCGGCGTTCACCACCAAGTAGTGCGGCTTGGTGACACCGTCGGGACCGGGCCCCTGCGGGATGAAACTCCATTTCATGCCGGTGGGGAAGCCCGCGCCGCCGCGCCCGCGCAGGCCCGCGTCCTTGACGGTCTGGATGATCTGATCCGGGTCCATCCGCAGGGCGGTGCGCAGGGCCTGATAGCCGTCGTGGCGCAGGTAGGTGTCCATCGTCCAGGACTGCGGATCGTCCCAGTAGGTGCTCAGCACCGGGGTGAGCGTCATCGCCTGCCCTCCGCGTCCTCTTCCGGCGTGGGGGCGCGCATGCCCTGTTCGCGGGCCACCCGCAGGCCGGCGAGTGTCGCGTCACCGGCCGCGCCGTCGAGCACACCGGGGCGCTCATCGGGGAAACCGGCGAGGATGCGGGCGGTCTGCTTGAACGTGCACAGCGGCGCGCCCCTGGTCGGGGTGACCTGCTGTCCGGCTCGCAGCGCGTCCACCAGCGCCCGCGCGGACTCGGGGGTCTGGTTGTCGAAGAACTCCCAGTTGACCATGACGACCGGCGCGAAGTCGCAGGCCGCGTTGCACTCGACGTGCTCCAGCGTGATCGATCCGTCCGCGGTGGTCTCGCCGTGCCCGATGCCGAGGTGGCGCTCGAGTGCGGCGAGGATGGCGTCGCCGCCCATGACCGCGCAGAGCGTATTGGTGCAGACGCCGACGTGGTAGTCGCCGGTCGGTGTGCGCCGGAACATCGAGTAGAAGGTGGCGACCGCGGTGACTTCGGCGCCGGTCAAGCCCAATTGCTCGGCGCAGAACTCGATTCCGGTGCCGGTGACGCAACCCTCCTCGGACTGCACCAGGTGCAGCAGGGGCAGTAGCGCCGAGCGCGGATGCGGATAGCGCGCGATGATCTCCTTGGCGTCGGTTTCGAGCCGTTCGCGCACGAAGGGCTGGTACGGCTCGGGCCGGGCGCTGAGCTTCAGCAGGACCCGCGTGCCGCCGGTCCCGTAGCCGCCGTTCGGGGTATCGCCGTCTGTTGCCGGGTTCATCGGTCCACTCCGCCCATGACGGGGTCGATGCTGGCGACCGAGGCGATGACGTCGGCGACCATGCCGCCCTCGCACATCGCCGCGACCGCTTGCAGATTGGTGAACGAGGGGTCGCGATAGTGCACGCGGTAGGGCCGGGTGCCGCCGTCGCTGACCATGTGCACGCCCAGCTCGCCGCGCGGTGACTCGACGGCCGCGTACACCTGGCCGGCCGGAACGCGGATGCCTTCGGTGACCAGCTTGAAATGATGGATCAGGCCCTCCATGGACCTGCCCATGATCTTGCCGATGTGCTCGGGAGAGTTGCCGAGTCCGTCGGCGCCGAGTTGCAGGTCGGCGGGCCAGGCGATCTTCTTGTCGTCGATCATGACCGGGCCGGGCCGCAACCGGTCCAGGCACTGCTCGACGATCTTGAGCGATTCCTTCATCTCTTCCACCCGGATGACGTAGCGGCCGTAGCAGTCGCATCCGGTGGTGATGGGGACGTCGAATTCGTAATTCTCGTAGCCGCAGTAGGGCTGGGCTTTGCGCAGGTCGTGCGGCAGGCCGGTGGCGCGCAGCACCGGGCCGGTGATGCCGAGGGCCATGCAGCCCTGCAGGTCGAGATAGCCGATGTTCTGGGTGCGGGCCTTCCAGATCGGGTTGGCGGTGAGCAGGCGCTCCATATCGCGCAGCCGTTCGGGCAGCAGCGCGAGCAGTTCGCGCACCTTGGTGACGCCGTTGTCGGGGAGGTCCTGAGCCAGGCCGCCGGGGCGGATGAACGCGTGATTCATCCGCAGGCCGGTGATCGTCTCGAACACGTCGAGGATCAGCTCGCGTTCGCGGAAGCCGAACAGCATCGGCGTCAACGCCCCGAGCTCCATGCCGCCGGTGGCCAGGGCGACCAGGTGCGAGGAGATGCGGTTGAGCTCCATCAGCAGCACGCGGACGATCGTGGCGCGCTCGGGGATCTGCTCGGTGATGTCGAGCAGTTTCTCCACGCCAAGGCAGTACGCCGTCTCGTTGAAGAACGGCGACAGGTAGTCCATCCGGGTGACGAACGTGACGCCCTGGGTCCAGTTGCGGAATTCGAGGTTCTTCTCGATCCCGGTGTGCAGGTAGCCGATTCCGCAGCGGGCCTCGGTGACCGTCTCGCCTTCGATCTCGAGGATCAGGCGCAGCACACCATGGGTGGACGGATGCTGCGGACCCATGTTGACGACGATGCGTTCTTCGCCCGCGCCGGACAGCGTCTCGGCCACCTGGTCCCAGTCCTGGCCTGCGACGGTGACCGTGGCGGGCTCGGGCGCGGTGACCTCGGGTTCGGTGTCGGTGTCGCTCATCAGCTGTATGCCCTCCGCTCGTCGGGCGGCGGGATGCGCGCGCCCTTGTATTCGACCGGGATCCCGCCGAGCGGGTAGTCCTTGCGCTGGGGGTGACCGCGCCAGTCGTCCGGCATGGTGATCCGGGTCAGCGAGGGGTGCCCGTCGAACCGGATGCCGAAGAAGTCGTAGGTCTCGCGCTCATGCCAATCGGTGGTCGGATACACCTCGTAGAGCGAGGGGATGTGCGGGTCCGCGTCCGGTGCGGAGACCTCCACGCGTAGACGGCGGTTGTGCGTGATCGACATGAGGTGGTAGACGGCGTGCAGTTCACGGCCGGAGTCCGCCGGGTAGTGCACGCCGTCGACGCCGAGGCAGAGCTCGAATCGCAGCGCGGGATCGTCGCGCAACGCGCGGGCCACCGTGGGTAGATGCTCCCGGCGCACGTGCAGAGTGAGTTCGCCACGGAAGACGATCACCTTCTCCAGCGCGGCGTCCGAGCGGGCGCCGGTGGCGGCGAGCGCGGCGTGGAGCGCGGCGACCAGCTCGTCGAAGTACCCGCCGTAGGGGGCGGGCGTGCCGCCGGGCAGGGTGACGGGGCGGACCAGGCGGCCGTAGCCGGAAGTGTCGCCGGTGCCGGTGACGCCGAACATGCCGCGGCGCACGCCGATCACGTCGGCCTCCGCCGGCCTGGAATCCTCTTCGGGCAGTGTGCCTTCGGGGCCCGCGGTGGCGGCGGCATCGATCGCGTCGTGCGCGGGCGGTGTTTCGGTGTCGTCAGGGGTGTCGAAGGTCATCGCAGCAGACCCTCCATCCGGATTGTCGGCGTCGAGGCGAGCGCGGCCTGTTCGGCGGCGCGAATGGCCTCCTCGCGGTTGACGCCGAGCGGCATCTGTTGAATCTTGGCGTGCAATGCCAGGATCGCGTTCAGCAGCATCTCCGGCCGGGGCGGGCAGCCGGGTAGGTAGATGTCCACCGGCACCACGTGATCCACGCCCTGCACGATGGCGTAGTTGTTGAACATCCCCCCGGAGGAGGCGCAGACGCCCATCGCCAGCACCCATTTGGGTTCGGTCATCTGGTCGTAGACCTGGCGCAGCACCGGAGCCATCTTCTGACTCACCCGGCCCGCGACGATCATCAGATCGGCCTGCCGCGGCGAGGCGCGGAAGGCCTCCATGCCGAAGCGGGCGATGTCGAAACGGCCCCCGCCGGTGGCCATCATCTCGATGGCGCAGCAGGCGAGCCCGAAGGTGGCCGGCCACAGGGAGCCCTTGCGAAGGTATCCGGCGAAATCCTCGACGGTGCTCAGCAGGAAGCCGCTGGGCAGTTTTTCCTCGAGACCCATGTTCTACTGACTCGCTTCCACTCGTCGGCTACGAATTCGGCTGCGCGGTGGTCAGTCCCAGCTGAGGCCACCCCGTCGCCATTCGTAGGCGTAGGCCACCGAGACGTTGACGATGAACAACGCCATCGCGGCCAGACCGAAGAGACCGAGCGCATCGAAGTGGACTGCCCACGGGTAGAGGAACACGATCTCGATGTCGAAGATGATGAACAACATGGCGGTGAGGTAGTACTTCACCGGAAAGCGTTGCCCGGTAACGTTTCCCGGTCCGCCCGCCACGGCATGCGGCGTGGGTTCGATACCGCATTCGTAGGGTTCCAGCTTTGCCCGGTTTCGTCGTTTCGGGCCGACCAGGGCGGACAGGACGATGGAGAACAGCGCGAACGCCGCCGCGATCGCGCCGAGTACAAGTGTCGGCACCTCGATGTTCACGACTGCACTTCCCCTCCTTGCGAGCGGCAGCTGACAACAGCGTCCGAGGCGGGCTGACGTCGTTGTCCGCCTCGGCCAGACTCGCCCCTCGGCTCCACCCGGGGACGGTCATGACCGGATCCGTCTCCGTGTGAGGTAGGGCACAGCCTACAACTGAACCGGCGGCCCGCACCGCGTTTGGCGACGGCGTTTGATCGAATTCAGTACAAGCATTTATGACCGAAACGGTGGTAATCCGCGCGAAGGGTCCGCACCGTTGGGTGAACGGTCAGTTGGAAACGTTGAGGTGTCGGGTACGGCGACGTCAAATGTGGTCCCGAGCGGGTTCGCAGTCGGAAAAGGCGGCAAACTGCGCGGCGAACAACGGCGCCGAGGGGCGGCGCGGTCGAGGGTCGTTACCGGCGGTCCTGGCGCGGTGGAGCGCCCGGGTGGATTAATTCATGATCGCTATGAATAACTGGCGGGATCAGGCCGCCGAGCGGCTGCGCAGCAGAGCCACGACGGCCTCGGTGAGGCGGAGCGGATCGATGGGATGCGCCACGGCTGCCTCCGCGCGCGACCAGCTGGCAAGCCATGCGTCGTCGGCCCTGCCGGTGAGCACCAGCAGCGGCGGGCACGGATCGACTTCGTCCTTCAACTGCTTCGCGATGCCGAGCCCGCCGACGGGGGCGGCCTCGCCGTCGAGCACGGCCAAGTCGATGCCACCGGCGTCCAGCTGCGCGATCACCACGGGAGCGGTGGCGACCTCCAGGTACTCGAACTCCGGTAGCTCCGCGCTCGGACGCTTGCCCAAGGCCTGGATCACCTGGCGCCTGGTGTCGGCGTCGTTGCTGTACACGAGGACCCGCAGTGGGGTGGAACGAGTGGAATCGGCCACGAACGGCATGGTACGTCCGCGAGGGCGTACCGCGTGGCAGGTTCGGCGCAGATGGTTCGCACGCGTCGTGCGCGGCGCGTCACCAGTGCGGTCGTCCGGCGAAAGCCGATGGCAAGCAGTTGATAAGGATCTGCCGGTAAAGTCCGGCCAATGCGGGGAGATATCACGCAGGCCCTCGTCGACACCGACGTATGGACCGATGAAATGCTCGGCAGCGCCGGGATTCCGGTGTTCGACGTACCGTTCGTGACCATCGGCAGCGGGATCGGATCGTTCGTCACCTACGACACGCTCCGGATCTTCGGCGTGCCCGCTGAAGCGATGGCGGTGCTCGGTCCGCAGGAGCACCCGTGGACCTCCTACGAGTACCTCACCAGGGTGTCGCAGATCCCCCGTGGCGAACGCCTGCGCAGCGACTCGGCCTCCACGCCGGACAACATCTGGGGCTTTCCGTCCTACGCGGTGCGGGAGGCGATCGCGGACAAGTCGATCAAGCCGCTGTGGAACGTCTTCGTCGAGCCGATCTTCGCCAACTACTACACCCCGCGTGCGGGCCAGGCGTTCGCCTCCATGGAGCGGGAGTTCCACCGCATCGGCTATGCCCGCTCGTTGCACCGCGGGCACGTGCGCATGGTCCGCAAGCGCCACGGCGGCGGATACTTCACCATCCTCACCCCGCCCGCGGGTTCGGCACCGACCAAGCGGGTCGCTTTCCGCAGCACGTACGTCCATGTCGCCGTCGGCTATCCGGGGCTGAAGCTGCTGCCGGATCTGCAGGAGTATCGCGAGACCCATCGTGATCCCACCCGTGTGGTCAATGCCTACGAGCCGCACGAGCACGTCTATCAGGCGCTCCAGCGGCGGCCCGGCACGGTGCTGATCCGCGGCAGCGGGATCGTGGCCAGCCGTGTCCTGCAACGGCTCATCGACGATCGGGACAAGTACCGGCTAGACACCCGGATCCTGCACCTGTTCCGCACCTATATCGCCGGCTCGCACGGCAAGAACATCTTCAGCAGGCGCAAGGGCGGCGACGGATGGGCCTACCAGGGTTTCAACTATCCGAAGTCGGTGTGGGGCGGTCAGCTCAAGCAGAAGGTGCGACGACTGCAAGGCGAGGAACGGGCGCGCGCGTACAAGGAGATCTCCGGCACCAACACCCCCATCCGCGACAACTGGCAGGAACAGTTGCGCCGTGGCCGCCGGGAGGGGTGGTACCAGGTGATGGCCGGCACGATGCGCGCTCCGCGTCCTGCCGCTGGACGGCAAGGCGTGGTCGCCACGATTCTTCCGGATTCCAGCGCGCCCTTGCCTTTTCCGCCGCCGACGCAACCGTTCGACACGACCGTCGACTACATCATCGACTGCACGGGGTTGGAAGCCGACGTCCGGGAGCACCGGCTGTTGGCAGACCTGCTCGACCACACCGGCGCGGGCCGTAATCCGCTCGGTCGGCTGGACGTGGACACGACTTTCGAGCTGATCGGCACCCGCAGCGGCACAGGACGGATATACGCCTCCGGCAGCGCGACGCTCGGCGGGCCGTTCGCCGGGGTGGACACCTTCCTCGGCTTGCAGATCGCCGCGCAGGAGATCGCCGACGACCTGGCCGCGGTCGGGTTCTGCCGCAGGATGGGGCCGCTGCGCTCGACGCGGCAATGGTGGCTGTGGGTTACGAACGAGAAGATCTGAGCGATGCTTCCTACCTTGAACGGGCGAATCCAGACCCGTCTGCTCGCGCTGAGCGTGATCGGCTTCGTCGTCGCGCTGCTCATCACCCCGTTCCTGCCGACCGGGTCCTCGAGCATCGGTCAGGCGTACCGGGTGACGTTGTCGGTGCTGCTGGCGACCGTTCTGGTCGGTGTGCTCTGGGAACTGCTCTACCACCTGCTCCAACAGTTCCGCTGGGAGAAGGACTGGCCGACCTTGTTCGGTCTGATCACCATCCTCAACGAGGGAGCGCTGATCTGGGTGCTCGTGCGCTACACCACGGTGGTGCTGCCCGAGCATCTGCGTCCGCCGCTCGCTGCCTTCCTCATCCAGTTCGTCGTCACATGGATCGCCTTCTGGCTCATCGTGAACGGGCCGATGCGGGTGGTCTTCCATCGGTGGCGCTTCCAAGGCGGCCGGTTCCTGTGAGCGCGCAGATCGAGGTGTTGCCCGGCGCCCACCTGGTGGCGAGCGCGAATGGCGCAGTCGTGGTCGTCGCGCACCGGGGCGACGGGCTCCTCACGGCGGACACGGTCGCTGCCCGCACGATGACGGCGCTGCTGGACATCGTGCGCGAAGCCGTCGCGCGCGACCGGCGCCGCAGCGGGCGCGCGGTGGCGCGACTGGCCACGACCTGGTTGATGGGCCTGTCCAACGGCGAGGAGGACGAAGTCGAATTCGGGGTGATCACGCCGGTGGACCAAGGTCTCGCGGTGTTCCTGCACGGTGGGGTCACCGCGGTGCTCGCCGGTCCGGGCCACACGGAGGTGCTGCGCGGCCGGGACGCCGGATTCACCGTCGACCGCATGGTGACGCCCGCACCCGGCAGCGGCGCCGGGTTGTTCGTGGACGAGGCGGGCTGGACCGCGGAATCGCTACCGGGGCGGGGGATTCTGTCGCTGGATGCGGGCGCCGCGCCAGGGTCCGGCGCGGTGCTGTGGTCGGGCGCGCTCGGTGATGAGCCGGACAGCCACGGTGACGCCGAGTCCCCGCGGCGACCGGACGCCGGATCCGCGCCGCCATCTTCCGTCGAGCCCCGGCCGGAGCCGCCGCACGTCGCGCCACGACCGGCGGCCGAACCGCATCGCGTCGAGGATCGGCCGCCGATGCCGGATCAGATGCCGCAACCGAGTCGCACCGCCGGACCGCAGGCGATGCCGCAACCACACCGGCCGGGCGGGCAGGCGGGTTCCGGGGCGTCCGAAGCGCAACCACGGCGGGCGCCGAGCCTGCGGAAGGGCGAGGAGTCCGGCGATGCCGCGACGGAAGTCGATCTCCAACCGCCGGCGCGGCGGGCCACACCACGCGAAGGCGTGACGCCTCCGGCGGCGCAGCCCGTACCACCGGCGCCGGACCAGAGCCCGGCTCGGCCCGCGCACCGCACCGATCGGGATCACGCGATCGCCAACGACGCGAATCTCGCCGAGACGATGGTTCCCTCGACCGGCGTCGTCGCCGACGCGCTCGGGTCGACCGGCTCGAACGCGCTGGGACATCGCGTGATCGTGCCGGGTTTCCAATGCGCCCGGCATCATCACAACGATCCTCGGGTGTCGTTCTGCGCGGTCTGCGGGATCCGGATGGATCAGCTCACCTGCGTGCTCAGCGAAGGGGTGCGCCCACCGCTCGGTGTGCTGCTACTGGACGACGGCACGTCGTTCGTCCTGGACAGCGACTGCGTTCTCGGCCGCGAACCGGAGCATTCGGACGCGGTCGCGCGTGGTGCGCGCCCGGTGCGGCTGGAGGACAGCTCGGGCGGAATGTCGCGGGCGCACGTGGAGATCCGCCTCGTCGACTGGGATGTCACGGTCGTGGACGGCGGTTCCACCAACGGCACCCACATCCGTCATCCCGGACGCCAGGACTGGGTCCGAGCGGTCCCCGGCCAGCCGATCGCCCTCACACCCGGAGCCCAGATCCAACTGGGCGGCCGTGTGCTCACCTTCGACTCCCAGCACGGCCAGCTGTAGCCGCGGGCGGCGTCGCTCAGGTGTGGCGGAAACGGATGATGCCCGACCACGGGGTGCGCATGGGTTTGCGGGGGTCGGGCTGGGGGAGATAGGTGAAGGGACGTAGGTACCAAGGCGCGCGGTGGAACTTGCGGGCGTGCAGCAGCAGGCTTTCCAGTTCGATCGGCTGCCAGCCGAGGTCTTCGAAGAAGCGGACGCCGTTGGCGGGTTCGAACTGCATCGGCGCGTTGGCGAAGGTGTCGCCGGAGCGCATCTTGCGCATGCCCAGACTCAGATCCAGCAGCCACCAGGCGATCTCGGGGCGGGCCAGTGCGGTCGCGAGATCGGTGACCGTCGGCGGGTCGAGGTACATCAGCAGCCCCTCGGTGAGCACCAGGGCCTTGGACGCGCCGGTGGCGTTCGGGCCGATCGCGCCGAGCGCCTCGTCGAGGAACTTCGTCCGCGCGTCCGGGTCGGCGAGGTCGACCGCGCGGCGGATGAGCACGCAGTGCGGCGTCTCGCCGGCGAGGGCGCTGTCCTTCTCGGCGACGATCTCGGGTAGGTCGGCTTCGATCCAGAGCAACTCGTCGGGCAGATCGAGCCGATAGGGGCGAGTGTCCAGACCGGCGGCGAGGTTGAGGACGCGGTCGCAGCCCTCGCCGATCGCTGTGGCTATGAGGTCATCGATCAGTTTGGTCCGGGTGACGATCGGCCACCCGTGGCGCATCACCCTAGGCGCGTTGTCGGCGATGGCGTGGCCGCGTTCGCCGGCCAGCCGGTCGGCGAGCGGATCCTGGAACAGCGCGTCCGGGCGGATCGTCTCGCGTGCCCGGTAGGCCGCGACCCAGCGCGCGGTGTCCGAGACGTTGGACGGAACATCCCCTCGGGTCATGCGAGTCAGTCTGTCATATCCGTCCAGTCGGTTTCCGCGGCGGCTGTGGTGCCGGTTCGCGCAGGTCGCGGGCCTCAATGCGGGTGGAAGGCGTCGGAGCCGACCTCCGTGGGGTCGAGCAGATGGGCGAGGAACAGGCGGGTGGTCGGCGTCGGTGTGCGGGTGGTGATGGCATGCCAGGGACGATCCAGCGGGGTGCCCTCGACCGGGAGGACGCGCAGCGCGCCGTTCTCCAGGTCCTGGGAGATGGCGTCGCTGTGGATCAGCGTCACGCCGAGTCCTTCTCGCGCGGCGGCGAGGACGGCGCCGTGGGAGCCGAGAGTGAGCACGGGCGGTTCGATCCGGAGTTGGTCGAGCAAGGCGAGGGTGGCCTCGCGGGTGCCGGAGCCGCGCCCGCGCAGCAGCCAGGTGGTGCGCAGCGGGTCGAGTTCCGGCAGGCCGACCACGACCAGGCGGCTGGGCCGCCGGGCGCGCACCACCAGCCCGGTGTCGCGTGGCGGGCGGCCCGCGATGACGAGATCCGTTTCGTGGTGCTGCAATTCGAGGAACAGTGCGTCGCGCGGATGCACCGACAGGCTCAGTTCGATGTCGGGGAACCGGCGGCGGAACGAGGCGAGCGGCCGCAGCAGGACGTACTCGCCCGCGGTGGCGACCACGCCGATTCGCAGCCGCCCGGTCTCGGCGCGGCGCACGGCCGCCTGCGCCTCCTTCATCAACCCGAGGATGCCGCGGCAGTACTCGGCGTAGACGCGCCCGGACTCGGTGAGCGCGATGCCGCGCCCGGACTTCGCGATGAGCTTTGCCCCCAGCTGTTTCTCGATGTGCGCGACGGCCGCGGAGACGGCGGCCTCGGTGATGTGCAACTGCGCCGCGGCGCGGCGGATGCTGCCGTGGCGGGCGACGGCCAGGAAGGTTTCCATCCGAGCCGCGCTCACCATACCCACCGGAGAACGGTAACAAACTCAACGAATACGTTGAGTATCGCGAGAAACAATCAAATTGTTTGTCGGTATCCGGCCCGTCATCCTGGAAATCCCAAGGCACGCCCGTTCGCCCGGGTGCGGGTGTCCCGCAGTGGCACAGCAGGAGGAACGATGGCCGAAGAAACCGAACGCGACCGCTGGGATCCGGGTGTCCAATCCTATGCGTCGATGGGGTATTACGCGCCCGACTACCAGCCGTCGGATACCGACGTGCTCGCCGTGTTCCGGGTGACTCCGCAGCGCGGTGTCGATCCGATCGAGGCGGCGGCCGCGGTGGCGGGTGAATCCTCCACGGCGACCTGGACGGTGGTGTGGACCGACCGGCTCACCGCCCACTCGCGCTACCAGGCGAAGTGTTACCGCATCGACGAGGTCCCCGGGCGGCCGGGGGAGTACTTCGCCTATATCGCTTACGATCTCGACTTGTTCGAGGAGGGATCGATCACCAACCTGACCTCCTCGATCATCGGCAACGTGTTCGGGTTCAAGCCGCTGCTGGCGCTGCGGCTGGAGGACATGCGTATTCCGGTGGCGTACGTCAAGACGTTCCAAGGGCCGCCGCACGGCACGGTGATGGAACGCGAATATCTCAACAAATACGGCAGGCCGCTGCTCGGCGCGACGGTGAAACCGAAACTCGGGCTATCCGCCCGCAATTATGGACGCGTCATCTACGAGGCATGCAAAGGCGGCCTGGATTTCACCAAGGACGACGAGAACATCAACTCGCAGCCGTTCATGCGCTGGCGCGACCGGTACCTGTTCGCGATGGAGGGCGTCAACCGCGCGATGGCGGAGACCGGCGAAATCAAAGGCCATTACCTGAATGTGACCGCGGCGTCGATGGAGCAGATGTACGAGCGCGCGGAGTTCGCCAAGGAACTCGGCAGCGTCGTCATCATGATGGATCTCACCGTCGGCTTCACCGCGATGCAGTCGATGTCGCATTGGGCGCGCCGCAACGGGGTGCTGCTGCATCTGCATCGCGCGGGGCATTCCACCTACACCCGGCAGAAGACGCACGGCGTCAGCTTCCGGGTGCTGGCCAAGTGGTGCAGGCTGATCGGCGTCGACCATCTGCACGCGGGCACCGTGGTCGGGAAACTGGAGGGCGACCCGGCGACGACCAAGGGGTTCTACGACACGCTGCGGGAGAACCACATCCGGACCGAGCCGGCCAACGGGATCTTCTTCGACCAGTACTGGGCGAGCCTGCCCGGTGTGATGCCGGTGGCTTCCGGCGGCATCCATGCCGGGCAGATGCATCAGTTGCTCGACCTGTTCGGTGACGACGTGGTGCTGCAGTTCGGCGGCGGCACGATCGGGCATCCGCTCGGCATCGCCGCGGGCGCGGAGGCGAACCGGGTCGCGCTGGAGGCGGTCGTGCAGGCCCGCAACGAAGGCCGCGACCTGTTGAAGGAAGGCCCCGATGTGCTCAGGAAGGCGGCCGAGATCTGCCGTCCGCTCGATGTCGCGCTTGCGACCTGGGGCGATGTCACCTTCGACTACACCTCCACCGACGCGCCGGACGCCGTGCCGACGGCCAGCCGCTGACAATCCAGGAAGGACGAGCCGATGTATCTGAGGCACGGAACATTCTGCTACCTGCCACCGCTGACCGACGAGCAGATCGCCGCCCAAGTGCGCTACGCGTTGCTCAACAGCTGGCCGGTATCCATCGAGTACACCGACGATCCGCACCCGCGTAATGCCTATTGGGAGATGTGGGGGCTGCCGCTGTTCGACTTGGACGAGCCCGACGGCGTACTGGCCGAGATCGACGCGTGCCGGGCGACTTTCCCCCGGCACTACGTGCGGGTGCTCGCCTACGACGCCCGCTACACCAGGCAGACGACGGCGCTGAGTTTCCTGGTGCAACGACCGCCCGACGAGCCGGGTTTCGCGCTCACCCGCACCGAGGGTCCCGACCGGATGCAGACATACGGCCTGCATTCGTATGCCACGACCGTCCGGCCGGGAGAGCGGTATGGCGGCTGAGCGCAACGGCTCCGGATTCCGTCTGCACCGGCCGGGGGCAGATGTCCCCGGCGCGGTGCGGACGGCGTCGCCCGATCCGGAAGAGTCGGAAATCCTGGCCGAGGACGCGGTGCTGGACTTGTCGAGCGACATCGCGGGTCACGACGTCGAGGAAACGTTGCGCAGGCTGGACGCGGAGTTGATCGGGCTGGCTCCGGTGAAGCGGCGGGTCCGCGAGATCGCGGCGCTGCTGTTGATCGACCGTGCCCGGCAGCGTTTCGGACTGACCTCCTCGCGGCCGACCATGCACATGAGCTTCACCGGCGGTCCCGGCACGGGCAAGACCACGGTGGCATTGCGGATGGCGCAGATGCTGCACGCCCTGGGCTACATCCGCAAACCGAAAGTGCACACGGTCACCCGCGACGATCTCGTTGGTCAGTTCATCGGGCACACCGCACCGAAAACCAAAGAGGCGCTGGCCAAGGCGGCCGGCGGGGTGCTGTTCATCGACGAGGCCTACTACCTGTTCCGGCCGGAGAACGAACGCGACTACGGGCAGGAGGTGATCGAGATCCTGTTGCAGGAGATGGAGAACGAACGCGCCAGCCTGGTGGTGATCTTCGCGGGCTACCCCGACCGGATGGACCGCTTCTTCTCCGCCAATCCGGGCCTGTCCTCGCGGGTGGCCCACCACCTGGAGTTCGCCGACTACACGCACGCGGAGCTGCTGGGAATCGCCGAGCTCATGGTGGCGGCGGAGAACTTCCACTTCGACGACGCGGCGCGCACCGCTTTCGGGGAGTACCTGGAACACCGGATGGCCCGCCCGCGCTTCTCCAACGCGCGCAGCGTCCGCAACGCGCTCGACCGTTGCCGGTTGCGGCAGGCCAAGCGTCTCGTGGAACTGCGCAGACCGCTGACCAAGACCGATTTGATCACGCTGACCGACCGGGATGTCTACGGCAGCAGCGTGTTCACCGACCCCGAGCCCGCCGGCGAGCCGACCGTGTGACCCCGGTGACGAGATCGAGGCGTTATGCCAGAAGGACTGAAGACCCTCACCCGCTTCACCATCGAACAGGAGCATCGGCATCCCGGATCGTCCGGTGAGTTCTCCGCGCTGGTGAACGTGATCGCGACCGCGACGAAGATCGTCGCCAATCAGGTCACCAGGGGCGCGATCGTCGGCTCGATCGGTGCGTCCGAGCCGGACAATCTGCCGCCGACGGTGCATCGCAAACTGGACGCGATCACCAACGACATCATCGTCGCCGAAACTCAATGGACCGGACACCTTTCGGCGTTGCTGTCCGAACAGATCAGCGAGATCCATCCGGTGCCCGCCACCCATCGGCGCGGGAAGTACCTGCTGGCCTTCGATCCGCTGGACGGTTCGTCGAACATCGACGTCAACCTGCCGGTGGGCACCATCTTCAGCGTGCTGCGCGCGCCCGCGCAGGGCCCGGGCCCTGCGGCGGCCGACTTCCTGCAGCCCGGCGTCGAGCAGGTGTGCGCGGGGTTCACCCTGTACGGGCCCGCGACCATGCTGGTGCTGACGACCGGCAGCGGGGTCGACGGGTTCACCCTGGACCGGGAGATCGGCGCGTTCGTGCTGACCCACCCGCGGATGCGCATCCCCGAGGACACCTCTGGATTCGCGATCAACGCGGCGAATGAGCGGTTCTGGGAACGACCGGTGCGCCGCTACGTGCACGAGTGCCTCGACGGCGTCGACGGCCCCCGCGAGCGGGATTTCAATATGCGCTGGGTGGCCTCGCTGGTCGCCGACACCTTTCACATCCTGACCCGAGGCGGGGTGTACCTGTACCCCCGCGACACCCGCCCGCCCACGCGTCCGGGAAGGGTGGCATTGCTCTATGGCGCCAATCCGATCGCGTTCATCGTCGAACAGGCCGGGGGCTCGGCGACCACCGGCAGCGAGCGAGTGCTGGAAGTGACGCCCGGCGACGTCCATCAGCGGGTGCCGCTGATCTTCGGCTCCCGCAACGAAGTCGAGCGCATCGAGCGGTATCACCGCGAACCGGACGAGGGCCCCAGCTTCGACAGCTCGCTGTTCGGCAGGCGGTCGCTGTTTCGTCCGGCCCAGCGCTGAAGAGGAGAACCATGTCGGTCAAGCACCCGGTCGTCGCCATCACCGGGTCCTCCGGGGCGGGGACCTCCAGCGTGACGCGGACCTTCCAGGAGATCTTCCGCCGCGAAGAGATCAACGCGGCCATCGTCGAGGGCGACGCGTTCCACCGTTACGACCGCAACGAGATGAAACTGGCCATGGCCGAGGCCGAGCAGAGCCGCAATCTGCGGTTCTCGCATTTCGGGGAGGAGGCCAACCTGCTGAAGGAGCTGGAGACGCTGTTTCGCGACTACGGCGAGACCGGGGTCGGAACGGTGCGCCGGTACCTGCACGACGAGGCCGAGGCGAAGCCCTACGGCCAGCCGCCGGGCACCTTCACGCCGTGGGAGGAGCTGACGCCGGGCAGCGACCTGCTGTTCTACGAGGGCCTGCACGGCGCGGCGGTCACCTCCACCGTGGATGTGGCGCGATACACCGATCTGCTGGTCGGCGTCGTGCCGATCATCAATCTGGAGTGGATTCAGAAGGTGATCCGGGACAAGACCGAGCGCGGGTACTCCAGCGAGGCCGTGATCGACACGATCCTGCGGCGGATGCCGGACTACGTCACCTACATCTGCCCGCAATTCTCCCGCACCTACGTCAACTTCCAGCGGGTGCCGACCGTGGACACGTCCAATCCGTTCATCGCGCGCACCATTCCGACGGCGGACGAGAGTTTCGTGGTGATCCGGTTCGCGGACCCGAAGGTGATCGACTTCCCCTATCTGCTGTCGATGCTGCACGACTCGTTCATGTCGCGGACGAATTGCATCGTGGTGCCCGGCGGGAAGATGGAGCTGGCCATGCAGCTGATCTTCACGCCGCTGATCCTGCGGTTGATGGACAAGCGGCCGAAACGCTCGTACTGAGGCGTGGCTAGTCGGGGAGAAGGGGAACCGAGAGGCCCTCGCCGCGGGTGAGGAGGGCGGCGCGGGTGACGGCGGCGGAGCCGAAGCGCTTGCGCAAGTCGTCGAGGGTGGTGTCGAGGCTGTTGGTGGCACGGGCTTCGAAGGGCAGGGTGAGCTGGACGGAGTCGGCGTCGTCGAGGTTGGTCAGCGCGAGACCGATCAGGGTGAGGCCGCGTTCCTGGATGACCGGCATCGCCCCGGCGAGCAGGGTGCGGGCCGCGCTCAGGATCGTCTCGGTGTGGTCGGTGGCCCCGGCGAGAGTATGCGAGCGGGTGGCCCGGGTGAAATCGTCGAAACGCAGGCGTAGCACCACGGTTCGGCACACCCGGTCGGCGGCGCGTAGGCGACGGCCGAGCCGATCGGCGAGCCCGTGCAGGTAGGCCTCGATCTCGTCCGGCGGCCGGTGCTTGCGGCCGAGGGCACGCTGGGCGCCGATCGAGCGCCGCCGCCGGCCGGTCTCGACCCGGCGCGGGTCACGCGCCCAGGACAAGGCGTAGAGGTGGCGTGCCGCGGCGGGACCGAGGATCGCCCGCAGCGGGCGCTCGCCGAGTTCGGCCAGTTGGCCCACCCGCGTGATGCCGTGCTCGTGCAACGTGTGCGCGGTGACATCGCCTACACCCCAGAGCCTTTCGACCGGCAGCGGATGCAGGAAGTCCAGTTCGCCGTCCGGCGGCACCAGCCGTAATCCGTCGGGTTTGGCGACGGCGCTGGCCACCTTGGCGAGGAACTTGGTGCGAGCGATGCCCACCGAGATGGGCAGGCCGACCCGGTCGCGGACTTCCGCACGCAGCCGCGTCGCGATGGCGACGGGCTCGCCCGCGATCCGGCGCAGTCCGCCGACGTCGAGAAAGGCCTCGTCGATCGAGACGCCCTCGACCACGGGTGTGGTGTCGCGGAAGATCTCGAAGACGGCTCTGCTCGCCTCGGCGTAGGCGGACATGCGCGGCGGCACCACGATCGCGTGCGGGCACAACCGGCGCGCCTGTCCGCCGTTCATCGGGGTGCGCACTCCGAACGCCTTCGCTTCGTAGCTGGCAGCCAGGACGACGCCGCCGCCGACGATCACCGGTTTGCCGCGCAGCCACGGGTCGTCCCGCTGCTCGACCGAGGCATAGAAGGAGTCGAGGTCGGCATGCAGGATCGATGCCTCCGGCCGCGCGAGAATCCGGGGCCTGCCGGATCGGGAGACGGGCGCGTCGGACACGAACATATGTTCGCATATGGCCCCGACAGGGTGTGGTCGGAGCGGACGGATCTACTGGTTGCCTCCGTAGTAACCCACCCAAACCGGTAACCTGTTCCCACGACGGGGCACAGCTCGGATGAGGGAGTCGGTACGGTGCGTGGATTCGGGGATCTGGAGGCGGTGATCATGGACCGCATCTGGGATCAGGACGCAGAGGACACAACGGTGCGTGAGATCTTCGACGAACTGTCGGCTCAGCGCGACATCGCGTATACGACGGTGATGTCGACCATGGACAACCTGCATCGCAAGGGGTGGCTGGCGCGCGAACGCGCGGGCAAGGCCTATCGATATTGGCCGACGCTCACCAGGGAAGAACACAGCGCCCGGCTCATGCTGGAGGCGCTGGGTTCCGGCGGACGCTCGGATCTGGTGCTCAGCCATTTCGTCGATCGGATCAGCGCCGAGGAGTCGGCTGGGCTGCGTGCCGCGCTACGCAGACTCGCGGCGCGTAAGTCACCAGAAGTGCCGTGAGCCTGGCCCTGGCTCTGACGTTGTACGGCGGCGTCGTGGCGGCCTTCGGTCCGCCCGTGCTGCGCAGACTGACCCATCGCGGGATCGCGCCGCGGCTGGGTGTGATCGCCTGGGTTGTCGCGATCATCGGCGCGCTGAGCGCATGGGGGGTCGCGGCGGCGGTGCTGACCGTCGAGTTCGCCACCTACTGGGGACATCCGAAGGACGCGTTGCACGCGTGCGCCTCGTTCCTGTGGGCTCCGGTGGATGCGCACGGCGCCGCGGCCGGCCGTGCGGCCACGTTCGCGGTGGCGGCACTGGTGTCCACCGGAACCGTCGCGCTGGTGGCGCGCGCCGTGGGAGTCGTGCTGGACATGCGCAGGCGCACCAGCGTCCACGCGCGGGCGGTCCGTCTGGTCGGCAGGCCGGTGCCGGGAATCGGGGCGGTCGTGCTCGACTCACCGGAGCGGCAGGTGTATTGCGTGCCGGGACGACCCGACACCATCGTGGTCACCACCGCCGCGCTGGCGGCGCTGGACGAGGATCAACTCGCCGCGGTACTCGCGCACGAACGCGCGCACCTGTCCGGCAGGCACGCGGCGTTGACCGCGGTGCTGCGCGGGGTGGCCACCACACTGCCCGGCTTGCGGTTGTTCACCGGTGGTGCGGCCGAGATCGCCCGTCTGCTGGAGATGTGCGCCGACGACAAGGCCGCCGACGAGCACGGTTCGCTGCCGCTGCTGGGCGGGCTGCTGGCGATCGTCGGCATCGTCGAGCCCGCGCCGCCGGGTGCGCTGGCCGCGGCGGGCACGGCGGTACTGGCCCGCGCCGAACGGCTGGCCGACCCGGTCGGCGCGATTCGGCGCGCCACCACCCGCACCGCTTTGCTCGGCGTGATCGCGATGACGGTCGCCGGGTCGGCGCTGGCCGCCGCGCTGGTCGCCTGCGCGGGCACGATGCTGAACTGAGCACGAGAAGGAGCGCGAATGCGGGCCACCTGGGATCAGGTTTTCGCCTGGCGGCTGGACCGGCACTATGTCTTGTCCCGGACCGACGAAGGTGCGGTAGCGGTGGCCGGGCGTCTGTGCGGTGTCCAGGCTCAGGTCACCTCGGCGGCCGAACTGGCGGTCGCACTGCGCAGCACGAAGCCCGAATCCGGCGCGCTGGTGCGCGCGCTCGACGAGGGCGCGCTGATGAAGACCTGGGCGATGCGCGGCACGCTGCACGCGCTGCCTTCAGAACAGGCCGCCGCCGTTCTCGCGCTCATCGGTTCCGCGCGCACCTGGGAGAAACCCTCGTGGCAGAAGAACTTCGGCGCTTCGCCCACGGAGGTGGCGGCACTGACCGAGGCGGTCGCGCAGGTACTCGACGCCGCGGTGCTCACCCGGGAGGAGTTGGTCGAAGCCCTGGTGTCCGCACCGGAATTCCATCGGCTGGGGGAGGAACTGCGATCCGGTTGGGGTGCGCTGCTCAAACCGCTGGCCTGGCAGGGCGTGCTGTGTCACGGCCCGGTACGAGGCACCAAAGTGACGTTCACCAGTCCCGCGCACCTGGTGCGCGACTGGCCCGGCCTGCCCGATCTCGACGCCGCGGCGCGGGTGGCGATCCTCGGCTATCTCGGCGCCCACGGCCCGGCGACGCCGGAGACCTTCGACGCCTGGCTCAGCCGCAACAGCCTGCGCAAGACCACGGTGCGCCGCTGGTTCGCCGAGTTGGGCGACCTGATCACCGAGATCGACGTGGAGGGCCGCCGCGCCTTCCTGCCGACCGACCAGGTCGACGCACTGGCCGCCGCCGCGCCGAGTGCGCCGGTGCACCTGCTCGGCGCCTTCGATCAATACGTGCTGGGACCGGGCACCGGTGACACCGAGCTGCTGCCTGCCGCGCACCGTGCGAAGGTGAGCCGCGCCGCGGGCTGGATCTCACCGATCGTCGTGGTGGGTGGGCGCATCGCGGGTGTCTGGGAGCTCGCCGAGGACGCCGTCGAGATCACCATGTTCGACGGTGCGCCGTTGCCTGCGCGGGGCCTGGAAGCGGCCGTCGCCCACGTGGCGCTTGCGGCCGGGCGCGAGAGCCTCACGGTGCGAGTCGCGTAGCGTTGCCACGCTGTGGCATAAGGGTGTTGCAGGCTGTCGAGGACGCACTGCCGACCGAAACGGGCTACTGATGCCGATTCTGCCGCTCGTGGTCCGGCGATTTCAGCGCCCAGCCGCTGAACTGCCCGTCGCGTGGGACCCTGGTCGGCGTCCGGTGCTGTTCGGACGTCGACCAGGGATCGACCAAGTGTGCGGCCGATGACAGCCACTACGGACAGCGCCGCGATGGATCCGGAAATTGCGGCCGCGGATCGCCGAGCAATTGGCGGCGCGACCCGCGCTTTCGAATCAGCGCTGTCGAGCGGAGTGTCACGCACGGGCCATGGGCTTGGATCCGGATCAGGCGACGGCCGACTCGATAGCCGATTCTGGCTGTGCGACAGTAGGTTTCGGCATACGCGCGGTCGCGCCGACCAAACCCGCGAGGACCGCGACAACGGCCGTCGCGTACCACCCGTGCCGGAACGCGTCGAGTGTCGCCTCCGGGCTTGTAGGTGAGCCGAGCACCGCGACCAGGCCCGCGACGCCGACGGCGAGACCGAGCTGGCGCGCCATGCTCAGCACGGCCGATCCGGTGGCGAACCGCTGCGGCGGCAGTCCGCCGGTGCCCGCGGCGAAGGCGGTCGGCAGGGTGAGGCCGACGCCGATGCCGCTGACCACCATGCCGCCGAGCAGGCCACCGACATAGTCGGGCGTCAGGGTGACCGCCCGCGCCCACCACAGCATGCCCGTGCCGAACACGATCCCGCCAGCGGCGATGACCGGCCCGGCCCCGATCCGGCCGATCAGCCGTCCCGCCAGGGCGGCGACCACCGGCACCATCAGCGGGCCCGGCGCGATGGCCAGTCCGGTGCGCAACGCCGACCAATCCCAGACGTTCTGCGCCCACAGCACTACCGACAGCAGCATCGCGCCGAAGGCCACGTTGAACAACACCGCGTTGCCGGTCATCCAGGCGAAGTTGGGCGCGCGCAGCAGCGCCGGATCCACCACCGGGCTGTGGTGCCGGGCCGAGGAGACGACGAACGCCACCGTCAGGATCGCCGCCAGCGCGAACGCGACCAGCACCCGCGCCGACGACCAGCCCCAGCCTTCGCCCTTGACCAGGCCGAGCACCAGGCTCGCGATGGCTCCGACCAGCAACGCCGCACCAAGCAGGTCGGGCAGCCGCCCGCCGTCGCCCTCGGGATCGGGCAGCGTCCGCAGTCCGACCACCACGGCGGCCAGACCGATCGGCACATTCACCAGAAATACCCAGCGCCAGCCGAATTCGACGAGAAGGCCGCCGAGGACCGGGCCGAGCGCCGCGCCGAGCCCGCCGAAGGCGACCCACAGCCGCACGGCGGCGGCGCGGCGCGATGGCGGGCTGGCCGCGAGCACCAAGCCGAGCGAGGCGGGTGTCAGCAGCGCGCCGCCGACTGCCTGGAGCACGCGGAACAACACCAGCGACCCGACGTCCCAGGCGGTGGCGCACAGTGCCGATCCGACGACGAAGATCACCAGCCCGAGCAGGAAGGTGGTCCGGATGCTGCGACGGTCGCCCAGTCGTCCCGCCGGGACCAGCAGCGCGGCGAACACGATCGCGTAGGCGTTGAGTACCCAGGACAGTCCCGAGATCTGCGCTCCGCCGAGGTCGGCGGCCATGTCCGGCAGGGCGACGTTGACGATGAACAGGTCCAGGCTCGACAGCAGGACGCCGAGGGAGACGACGGCGAGCACGACCCGGTAGTCGGTGGCCCGGTTGGGCGGCGTGGATGGAGAATGCACGATCGTCTCCGTTCAGCCGAGCACGCGGCGGGTCTGGCGGGCCGAGGCGAGCAGCAGGCCGCTTCGATCCCAGATCGAGGTGTCGTCCACCGACCAGCCGCCGCCGGTCGAGGAGTTCACCGTGCGCACCAGCACCGGCGAGCCCTCGGTCGGCACGTCGTGCAGGTGCATCGACAACGCCACGGTGGGAATCGCGACGGGCGCGCGCAGTGTGGGAAAGACGGCGGGCGGCAGGGCATCGGCGAGGATCGCGAGGGCCGCGGCATCGGTGGGCAACTCGGGGACGAGTTCGATCCACGCGCACATCATCGGTTCGTCCGCACCGGTCAGCGGCAGCGGCCCGGCTGCCGGACGGATGTCGAAATGAGCGCCCGCGGGAACGATTTCGGGCGGGAGGGCGAAGTGCGCACAGGAATCGGGATCGGGCACTCGCGGCGCGGGCGCGCCTGCGTAATCCGCGACGCCCGATGCCATGGCGCGACCGAACGTGACGGACGCCCCGGCGACCGGGCTGCCGTCCTGGTCGGCGCCCACCTCCACCACGACGGTGCTGCGGCCGACGGCGCGTGCGGTCGCGTGGAAGGTGAGCACTTCGTCCGTGGGGCGGCCCAGGAACCGGAGGTCCACGGCCCGCACCGGCAGCGGTTCCGCGGCGGCCGCGCGAGCCACCTCGATGAGCAGTGCCGCGATCACGCCGCCGTGCGGGCCGGTCCAGCCGCGCCAGGACCGGTCGACGCGCGCCTGCCACCCAGCGGTGCCGGTCTCGGTGAGCGCGAACTCCTCGGCGAGCGTCCGCTTAGTGAGTTGTTTCATGCAACGCACCATAAGCGAGTGAGTTCTATGAAGCAACCGACTATGCTGACGGATATGCGCAGGACGAGCTTCGAGGACATGAACTGCTCGCTGGCCCAGTGCCTCGAGGTGGTCGGAGAGTGGTGGACGCTGCTGATCGTGCGTGACGCTCTGTTCGGCGTGACGCGCTTCGACGACTTCCACGCCCGTCTCGGCATCGCCCGCAACGTGCTCACCCAGCGTCTCGAGCATCTGATCGAGCATGGGGTACTGACCAGAGAGCCATACCAGGACAATCCGGTTCGCTACGACTACCGGCTCACCCCGAAAGGCCGTTCGCTGTGGCTTGTCGTCACCGCGATGCGTCAGTGGGGCGACGAATGGGCCGCCCCGGACGGCCCGCCGGTGCAGACCGTACACACCGCGTGCGGGAACCTCGCGACCGTCGAACCGGTGTGCTCCGAGTGTGGTGAGCACATCGCCCCACGCGACCTGCGCCCCGTTCTCGGCCCCGGCGCCAAGGATCCTTCCCTCCTGCCATCGCGCTGAGGCGGGTGCGGCCGGTTCCGCGTTCACCGCCGCGCGGCGATAGGCTGCGGCGGTGGCGGACGGGCGAGTGCGGCAACTGATCGACACGGTGGCGTGGGTGCGCATCGAGGAAGGACGCATTCTCTGCGCCAGACCGCGCGGCAAAGGCGTCTTCTACATCCCGGGCGGCAAGCGCGAGGGCGCTGAAACCGACCTGCAGACACTGCTGCGCGAGATCGAGGAGGAACTCACCGTCGCCCTGCTGCCGGAGACCGCAGCGCATGTCGGCACCTACGAGGCGGTGCACGGCCCGACGGACGGCGCGCTGGTGCGGATGAGTTGCTACACCGCGGATTATCGTGGAACGCTGGCCGCCAGCAGTGAGATCGAAGAGGTCGCGTGGTTCTCCTATGCCGATCGCGCCCTCGTACCCCCCGTTGATCAGCTGCTGTTCGACGATCTGGTGCACGCGGGTCTGCTGCGGTGAACCGCGGGCCGAACAGCGCTACCGTCGGCGATATGTCCTGGTTTCGGCCGCTTCTGCGCTACGCAGCCTACGCACTCCGGGCGCTGCCCCTGGCGGCGCGGCGAATTCCCACCCGATTGCGCGTGCCGCGGCGAATGCTCGGCGAATCCGTTCTGCCGCATAAATTCTCGGCTCTCCGGTCGGTGTCGCACTCGGTGCTCAGTGGTGGGGTGGGCCTGGTGACGTGGTTCCTGGCGTTCCTCGCGGCCCTGGGCGCGTTCCGCGGAGTCTGCTATCCGCTCGTCGCGAGTGATGATCTCGAAGATTCCTGGGGTGGCCCGACATTGGCGGGGGCGTGGGCGGTGCACGCGGCGCTCGGTGTCGGGTTGCTGCCGGTGTGGTTGCTGGCCCTGGCCGGACTCGGCACGTTCCAATTGCGGCTGACCCGCGGTTTGCTCGGCCGGAACGGGCCGCGGTGGCCCGCTCCGGCGGCGGTCGTGCTCGTCGCCGGTGGCGCGCTGCTGTTCGTCGCCTGGCTGCGGCAGGTGTGAGCCCGGAACTCTCGGGGTTTTCAGTCGCCTAGGGAGTGCACCGCGTGTGAACACGCGGCGCGATCAGGTGGTGGCGTGTGCGCGCTGTGCCCGCTGGATCAGATGCTCGACGAGGGTGAGCAGGACGTCTTTGCAAGAGCTGCGGTCGCGGGCGTCGCAGAGCATGACGGGGGTCACCGTGTCGAGGTCGAGGGCGTCACGCACTTCGTCGATGGTGTATCGCGGTGCGCCGTCGAAGCAGTTGACGCCCACCATGAACGGCAGACCACGCCGCTCGAAGAAGTCCACGGCGGCGAAGGAGTTGCCCAGTCTGCGGGTGTCGGCCAGCACGACCGCGCCGAGCGCGCCGCGCGCGAGTTCGTCCCACAGGAACCAGAACCGATCCTGGCCGGGCGTGCCGAACAGGTAGAGCACCAGCTCACGGTCGATGGTGAGCCTGCCGAAGTCCAAGGCGACCGTGGTCGTGGACTTCTGCTCGACGCCCGACAGATCGTCGATGCCGGTGCTCACCTCGGTGATCAGTTCTTCGGTGCGCAGTGGCGCGACTTCGCTGATCGCGGAGACCATCGTGGTCTTGCCGACGCCGAACCCGCCGGCGACGAGGATCTTGACCGAGGCGGCCAGTTGCGGTGTGCCGCTCGGGTCAAAGTTTTCGGATTCCATCCAGTACCGCTCGCAATATGTTGAGGTCATCGGGTCCGGCCTCCGTCGGAACGGGAGCGCGGAAGATCAGTTGCCCGTCGCCGATCAGGTCACCGACGAGGATCTTCGTCACCGCCAGCGGCAAACGCAACTGTGCGGAGAGTTCGGCGACGGTCTGCGAGACCCGGGACAGGCGAAGGATTTCGGCGTACTCGGGTTCACTGCGTCGCAGTGCGGCCGCGGAGGTGTCCGCGACCACGGTGGTGAGCATATCCAGTTCGGGTCCGGCGCCGCTGGTGCGCCCGCGCGTGAGCGCGTAGGGACGCACCAGCGGACCGGCCGCCTCGTCGAACCAGGGCTCACGCGGATTGGTCATGGCGGTCGCTATTCGACATGTCCGACGAGGTCTTGGCGCGGAGTTGTGGACAGGTAGTTGCCTACGCGCTGGACGGTGAGGTTCATCTCGTAGGCCACCATGCCGAGATTGGCCGATTCGGCGGCCTGCAGTGCCAGGCAGGCGTTGTCGCCCGCGGAGGTCACGAACAGCACCGCGCGGTCCAGTTCGATGACCGCCTGGCGGACCCCGCCGCCGTCGAATCGGTTGCCCGCGCTGCGCGCCAGCCCGTAGAGCGCCGAGGACATCGCACCGAAGTGTTCGGCGTCCTCGCGGTTCATTCCGCTGGAGCGGCCCAGCAGCAGCCCGTCGGTGGACAGCACCACCGCGTGGCGCACGCCGGCCAGCCGGTCGACGAGATCGTCGAGCAGCCAATTGAGATCACCTGCGGGAGAAGCGGACACACCTAGCCTTCCTGTTCGTCGGAGATGGCAGCGCGACGGCCCTGCCTGGTCCCGTTCTCGATGGCGGACATCAGATCGCGGGCTTGCTCGGCGGAGCGGGGCGGCTGCGCGGGTGCGGCCTGCTCCTGGACCGGCTGCACCAATTGCGGTGCGAGGTTGGTCTGTCGGCTCCGGCGAGGCAACGCCGGACGGCCGTCCGGACCCGCCTGCGTCGGCGCCTCGGTATACGGGCGCGGTCCGTAGCGCGGGGGTGCGGCCGGTTCGGCGGAAAGGGTCGCCACCGGCGATGCCGCCTGCGCGAACGTCCCGGTATCCGCCGCGACCGCGGCACCGGCGACGAGTTTGCGTCGGCTGCCGGGATCGGTGAGTTCCGCCGGTGTCTGCGGTGCGACGGAATCCGTCGCGATCAGCGCGGTCGGAATGAGAACGATGGCCTTGATACCGCCGTAGTCGGAGTCCGACAGCCGCACCGCGATGCCGTGGCGCGTAGCCAGCTGCGCGACCACGAACAGCCCGAGCCGGGAGTCCGCCGACAGCGCCGCCACGCCGAAATCCGGCGGGTTGCGCAGCATCTCGTTCATCTTGGTCAGTTCGGCTTCGGACATGCCCATGCCCTGGTCGCCGATCTCGACCACTACGCCCTTGCCGACCACGTTGCCGGTCACCTCTACCCGCGACTGCGGCGGGGAGAAGGAGGTCGCGTTGTCCACCAGCTCCGCGAGCAGGTGAATGAGGTCGGCGACCACCGTACCGAGCACGCGGACCTCGGGCAGCCGCGCCACCCGGACCCGCGCGTAGTCGAGGGTCTCACCGACGGCGCTGCGCACCAAGTCGACCAGCGGCACGGGGTTGCGCCACTGCCTGCCCGGCTTGCCGCCGCCGAGGATGGTGAGGTTCTCGGCGTTGCGCCGCTCCCTGGTCGCGAGATGATCGAGGCGGAACAAGGTGTCGAGCAGGATCGGGTCCTCCTGCCGCTGCTCGGCTTCGTCGAGGATCTCCAGTTGCCGGTGCACGACGATCTGGCTGCGGTGCGCGATGTTCAGGAACACCGCTTTGACGCCCTCCCTGGTACGAGATTCGGCGACCGCCGCGGAGACGGCCGCGGAATGCGCGTGCTGGAAAGCCTTGGCCACCTGGCCGATCTCGTCGCTGCCGTAGTCCAGATTCGGGGATTCGACCGCGGGATCGACGGTCTCTCCGTCGCGCAGCCTGCGCATCATCTCCGGCAGCCGCTCATCGGCCAGGGCCAGCGTTTGACCGCGCAGCCGCTTCAACCGGCGGATGACCCGATTGGCGATCACCACGGCGATGAGAAACGCCAGCACGCTGACCACCAGCACGCCGCCGCCCGCGAACGCGGATCTGGCCGCCGCCGCGGCCGCCTTGTCCTCCGCGAGTTTCTGCGATGCCCGGTTGTGCCCGGTCCAGGCATCCATCAGGCCGCGGTTGACCTCGGCGGCGGCGCTGCGCCATTCCTGCGTGTTCAGTGGCAGCGGCGGCGGAGTCGATGAACGCGTACCGCTGCCGGATGTGCTCGAGCCGGTCGGCGCGGCAGGAGTCACGGCGCGCTGGGCGATGGCGTTCTCCATCGCGGTGAGCTGCTGCCAGGCCGGGCTCGCGGTCAGCGTCTGCAGTTGGTGCTGTTCGGCGCCCTGCAGTTCGGCGCTGAGCGCGGCGATCTCGGTGTGGTAGAAGCCGATCTGACGGACGTACTCCTCGGCGGGAATGGCCGGTGGCGCGGTGGCGCCGTCGACGTACAGGCCGCCGAGCGCGTTGCTGCGCGCCATCGCCTCGGTAGCGTTGAACAGGCGCATGCCGGTGGCGATCCGCACGCCGATTTCGGTGTACGGGGCGGTCTGCTCGGCGACTTTGGTGCCGACGGAGATCACGTCGAGCAGGCGGTTGAAGAACATGTACGCGTCCGAGGGCGGCAGCGCCGCGGCGTCGACGCCGGAACGCACGGCGGTCATGTTCTGCGTGAGGGTGGTGAAGTTGGCGACGTTGTCGCCGAGCTTGGAGTCGTCGATGTCGCGGAGGCCCTCGGAGGCCTGGACCAAGCCGCGCAGCGCACCGTCCAGTCGCATCCGCGCGGCGCCGAGTGGTACCGCCGCCGTGGGGTCGCCGCTCAGCTGCGCGAGCGTCAAGTAGCGTTCCTGCTGGACCGCCTCCATCAATTCCCTGGTCGAGGGAATGGCCTTCTGGTTCTCGGCAGCCCAGTCCTTGGCTTTGGTTCCTTCCGCGACCAGATAGCTCGCAGCGCCCACGCCGACGACAAGCAGAGTCAGGCTCGGAATGAGCGCGATCGCCAGAATCCGGGTGCGGACCCCGAGCCTCGCTCTGAACATCGGCACAACGTAATCCACGAACCCGGCGATCCGGGCGTCCTGTCCCGGTGAGCGGGACTCGAGTTGACGTGACACGCGTCCTCGTGATCTGGCGGCGCTCTACCGAAAATTATTGCCGGAGCACATAACTGGGAGGCGATGGCGTCCGGCGCGGCTCACCTGAGCGGTCGGCCGTGGCCCGATACGCCCCGAGATCCTCCCGTGGCCGGTTCAGCGCGCCTCGAACGCGGCGTAGATTGTCCGTATCCCTCGGTTACTCACAAGTAGGAGGCAACGATGCCCGCGCCGGAAGCCGATGTATTCGACCGCCTCAGCGCGCTGGCCGCGATCGAGGCGCCCGCAGATCGTCAGCGCAGGACGATCGCCGAGACCTTCACCGGAAAGCCGCTCGGCAGCGTGCCGGTCGGCACGGCAGCTGATGTCGCCGCCGCCTTCGAGAAGGCCAGGGCCGCGCAGCGGAGCTGGGCAGCCAAGCCGGTGGCCGAACGCGCCGCCGTGCTGGATCGTTACCGCGCGCTGGTGGTGGAGCACCGTGAATTCCTGATGGACGTCGTGCAGGCCGAGACCGGCAAAGCGCGCTGGGCGGCCCAGGAAGAGATCATGGGCCTGATGTTCGCGGCCCGCTATTTCGCCAGGATCGCGCCGAGCCTGCTGGGCGGCCACCGAGTACCGGGCGCCTTTCCGGTGCTCAACCGCGCCTCCGTGCGGTACCAGCCCAAAGGCGTGGTCGGCGTCATCGCTCCGTGGAACTACCCGCTGCTGCTGTCGATCGGCGATTCCATACCGGCGCTCATCGCGGGTAACGCCGTGGTGGTCAAACCCGACAGCCAGACTCCGTTCTCCACGCTGGCCAGTGCGGAATTGCTCTACCGGGCCGGTCTGCCCCGGGAGCTGCTCGCGGTCGTCCCCGGGCCGGGCGGCGTTGTCGGCACCGCGATCGTCGAGGCCTGCGACTACCTGATGTTCACCGGGTCGTCGGCGACCGGCCGCACCCTGGCCGAACAGTGCGGCCGCAGGCTGATCGGCTTCTCCGCCGAACTCGGCGGGAAGAATCCGATGATCGTGGCCGCTGGCGCCGACCTGGACAAGGCCGCGCGGGCGGCCGTGCGCGCCTGCTTCTCCAACGCCGGGCAGTTGTGCATCTCGATCGAGCGGCTCTATGTCGAGCGTCAGGTCGCCGCGGCGTTCACCGAAAAATTCGTCGCCGCCACGAACGCCGCCAGACTCGGTGCCGCCTACGATTATTCGACCGACATCGGCAGCCTCATCTCCGAAGCGCAACTGGAGACGGTGTCCAAGCACGTCGCGGACGCCACCTCCAAGGGAGCGAAGGTCCTCACCGGCGGAAAGGCCCGCCCGGATCTGGGTCCGCTGTTCTTCGAGCCGACCGTCCTCGGCGAAGTGACCGACGAGATGGAATGCGGCCGCGACGAAACCTTCGGACCGCTGGTGTCGATCTATCCGGTCGACGATGTCGAGGAGGCCGTGCGCCTGGCCAATGACACCGCCTACGGTCTCAACGCCTCGGTGTGGGCGGGAAGCAAGTCCGAAGGCGAGCGGATCGCGGCGCGGCTGCACGCGGGCACGGTCTGTGTGGACGAGGGCTACGCGCCGGCATGGGGCACCACCGGGGCGCCGATGGGCGGTATGGGTATCTCCGGTGTGGGGCGCCGCCACGGGCCGGACGGCCTGCTCAAATTCACCGAGCCGCAGTCGATCGTGGTCACCCGTTTCATGAACCTCGACGCGCCGAAACTGTTCCCCAAGGGCAAGTGGCAGCCGTTCCTGATGACGGTGGCCCGGAGTCTGCGTTTCCTGCCCGGGCGCTGAGACACGACGTCCGTCCGGGTGGTCGTGCCCACCCGGACGGACGACCCGCCGGTTCGGTCGTGCAGGGGTCACGCCAACCGGTCGGCTCCGGTGCGCGGCGGCCCGCCCGCCGCCATCGCCGCTGCTTCTTCGTCGGTGAGCAGCCGTGATCTGATGACGAAACGCATGTCCTCGAGTGCGTCCGAGGGGCCGCCGCCGGGCTCGTCGGCCACGTCCACGGTGAGGTGGGCGTGCTTCAAGTGCTCGTATTGCTCCCCGCTGATCCACAATTCGGTGTGCCAGGGAAGGCTGCCCAGCAGAACGTCCTCGCCGCCGATCCGGGACTCCCGGATGGGCAGGCAGCGGGGCGATCCGCTGTCGTGGTGTCCGCCGGATTGGTGCAGCAGCACGGCCCCGTGCTGGTCGATCACATGGCGCAGCACGGCCCTGGCGCGGTCGGTGATGTCCACCCGATGCGTTCGGTGCGCCGCCGTACCGCGTGGGCGACGGAGCCGGGCGTCGGGTAGTCGGCGATGCCGGAGTCCGGCCCCCGGTCTGGTGTAGCTCATGATTCCTCGCAGATATCTCGGACCGACCCACTATGGTCCGCCGAGGTTGGTGCGAGGTTGGTGGGAAAATCTCAGTCGCGCAGCGCGGTATGCAGCCGAGCCGCGACCAGGGCGCGGCGCACGTCGTCGGGCGGCAGCAACCGCAGCGCGTGCTCGTGCACCGCGATGTCACGGGGCACGCGTTCGCCGAACGCCACCGCGTGCTCGGCGCGGTCCCCGGCGAGCACGGCGGTGCGCACACCCACGTCGAGATGATCACGCCACTGCAGCACGGCGGGCGCTTCCGATCCGGGCAGCAGTGGCCCCCGGTACAGCCAGACCGCCGAGGTGGTGTCGCCCGCGGTGACGGCGGCGAGCAGGTCGACGGCGTCGCAGGACACCGGACCGGTGAGGGCATAACGGCGATTGCTGATCTCGCCGCCGATCGCGCGGCGCAGGTGCGAGACGTCGGCTTTCAGCGTGCTGATGGAAACCGCGCGGTCACCGTAGAGGGCGGCGTGCAATTGCTCCGGGGAGAAGCCGTCCGGCTGGAGCGCCAGCAGCGCGAGGATCTCCAATTGCCGAGGGGGCAGGGGCAGCGGCACGCCGTCGCGCACCAGTCGCGCGGCGCCGAGACATTCCAGCCGGATTCCCGGCTCGGGCACGGGCGCGGCCGTGCGCAACATCGTCTCCACCGCCGTCACCAGCGCGCGCACCGAGGTCCGCACCGCGGGATGGGAACGGTCCCAGGTACTGGACAGATCCAGCGCCCCGACCTGCCTGCCGTCGGGGCCGTGGATCGGTGCGGAATAGCAGACCCAGCCGTGCAGGGCGGCGACCAAGTGCTCGGCGGAGAACACGGAGGCAGGGCGATCGGTGTGCAGCGCGAGGGCGAGGCCGTTGGTGCCCATATGGCTTTCGTCCCAGCAGCCGCCTGGTGCGAGATTGACCTGCTCGGCCTGCCTGCGCAGGGTGCGGTCACCGCAGGACCACAGGACGGTGCCCGCGCTGTCGGTGACCACGGCCAGATAACCGGAGTCCTCGGTGACGGCGCGCAGTTCACCCGCCAGCGCCGTCACCGGATCGCGCAACGGGGAAGCGACCCAGCGGTCGCCGATGTCGTCCACTCCCGGCGCGCCGGTGGTGCCCGGATCGACGGTGTGCAACGACCGCCGCCAGGATTGCGCTACTTCGTTGCGCAGGACGGTGTTCCGTGGCTCCGGTGTCGCCCGCGGAGCCGTCGCCCAACGCTCCCATTCTCTTTCCAGTTCGACCCGCTGTTGCGTGAGGGTGCGGAACCGCGCCACGTGGAAGACCCATCGTCGTGTGAGCTCGTATTCGCACTCTCATTCTGGCGGACGCCGGTGACGGTGGCGAACTGTTCGAGCCCTACCGGCTGGTCACGCCATAAGCTGCTGGCATGGCGACCGGTACTCCACGTGCACGCCTCGCCGACGTGCACGCAGTGGCCTCGGGCATGCCCCACGTGACGCGCGTCGACGGACCACGCGGCAACCCGATCTACCAGGTCGGGGGCAAATCGTTCGTGTTCTTCCGCAATCCGCGTCCGGACGCGGTCGACCCGGCGACCGGCGAGCGCTATGCCGATGTGATCGTGATCTGGGTGCCGTCGGAGTCGGACAAACAGGCGCTGGTCCAGGACCCGGACTCGCCGTTCTTCACCACGCGGCATTTCGACGGACATCCGTCGGTCCTGGTGCGCGCGGCCGAACTCGGCGAACTGAGCCGTCGGGAGCTCACCGAGGTCATCCAGGACGCCTGGCTGGCCCGGGCCTCGCGTAAGCGCGCGGCGGACTGGCTTGCCGCCCATCCGCCGCGCTGAGCGGTCACTTCCGGATGAAAACGCCTGCGACGTCGGCGTTCTTGATCGGGGTGTCGGCATTGGCCTGAGCGCCGCACAGCAAGTCGACCGAGACCATCGTCGCGTCCACCACGGTCCCCGCCGGCTCGCGGTCGTCCTTGCTCTGTTGCTTGACGAACTTGGTGATCGTCGTGCGCTTGGTGTCCTGGTCCTGCTTGATGTACTCGCTGCACGGGGTGTCGCCGCCGCGGTTGAGCGCGCGTTCGATGTCGGTGCAGCCCGCGAGCGCCATGGCGACCATCGCGATCCCGAGGCCGGTTCGGCCGGTCCGTGACAGCGTGGCGTTCATGGGACTCCTCCTGAGGTTCGGCGGCGCTGCCCGCCGCGATCGGACTCCAGACTAGAGCGCTCCCGGGCGTATGTTCACCACGACAGGGGCTAGGCGCGAAAGACGCACAGCGGGACGTCGATCTCCGCGGGGGTGAGCGAACCGTGGTGACCGACCAGCCGGGACTGCAGCGGTTCCGCGCCGGTCCGGATGACGCCGCGCCGCCCGTGTGCGACCACGATCAGATCGCCGATGCGCTGGGCGATCGCGGGGTCCACGGTGGGCCCGAACCAGCCTCGGCGCACGGTTTCCGCTTTGCCGAGCACCTCGAAGTCCGCGCCGAGGGTGGCCTGCCAGGCTGCCGCGACATCGGATTCGGCGCCCGGCTCGGTGTAGACGTGCCGGGCGCGGGCTTCACCGCCGAGTGCCCGGACACCCTCTTGCAACACGGGAGTGGTGTCGAAATCGATACGGTCGTCCAGCAGCACCATGCCGTGATCGGCGGTCACCAGCAGCGCCGCTCCGGCGGGCAACTCCTCGGCGAGCGCGGCGGCGAGCCGGTCGGCATGGGCGAGTTCCAACTCCCAGGATCGCGAGGCGGGTCCGCGCACGTGTCCGGTGAGGTCGAGATCGCCGTGGTAGGTGTAGACCAGGGAGCGTGGACCGGCGCGCAGCGCCTCGCTCACATTGGCGACGAGATCGCCGAACGACAGCTGGGGACGGAACTCGCAGCCGCGCAGAACCGCCTCGGTCAGTCCCGATCCCGCCTGATCGCGCGGCGACACCTGGGCGACGGCGATGCCGTCGGCGGCGGCGCGCTGGAAAACCGTTGTGCGCGGCTGGAACTCCGTCGGAGCGAGTTCCTTCCGCAGGTCGGACTTCGGTACGCCGTGCAGCCGCCAGGACAGCGGAGTGAACAGCGAGTCGTAGCCGGGGACGTGGAACAGATAGCCGACGATGCCGTGCTCGCCGGGAGGAACGCCCACCCCGAGCGAGGCCAGGCTGGTGGCCGTCGTCGTCGGGAAACCGGCCGTGAGCGAGGTCGGCGCGAGACCGGACAGGAAGGGCGCCGCAGCGGGATTCGCGACCAGATCGTGGTAGCCGAGCCCGTCCACCAGCAGGACGCAGACCTGGTCGGCGTCGAGCTCCAGCCCGAGGCGGTCCGCCTCGCCGGGCACGCCGAGACCGGCGAGGACGGAGGGGAACAGGTCGGCCAGGGAACCCGTACCGTAACGCGGCGCGACGAACACGAAGGTCAGGATGTCAACGCGGACGGCAGGCTGGCAAGGGCGTTCACGCCTGCCCGGTCTCGAAACGGCTCACCTTGCCTTCGCGCAGGACGAATCGCCAGGTGGTTCGCATCGAGCCCCAGCGTGTGTTGGTGTAGTCGGCGACCAGTTCGGTGCCGTCGTCGCCGACCGACTCGACTTGCATGCGGGCATTGCTGTCGAAGATCTCCGCTTCGGTCCACTGGGCGAGGTTGCGCTCCACACCGTCGTCGGACATGGTGGCGTCGTCGGTGAGCACCGCGTAGAACCGGTCTTGATCATTGGCGTTGAGCGCGTCGACGAACTCCTGCACCGTCGGATCCAGCTGCGCGGTCATCCGTGTCGTCCTCTCGGATCGGTGTGGGGAGCATCGGAGGAGCAAACGTCTGGCGTTCACTCTAGGGCAGCGGCGGCGCGCCGGGTTCGATCAATGTCGCGAAGGTCCGCATCACGTCGTCCACCAACGCCGAGCCGGTGGTGCCGAACTGTCCCGCGCGCTTCTCCAGCTGTCCGTCCAGCCACAGCGAGGCCAGGCCGTGGCCGAGTCCCCAGAACATGACGGCCAGTGTGTCGGCTTTGTCGGCGGGCAGCGCGCCCGCGCGAACGCACTCCGTGATCGCGTCGGCCAGCACTCCGAAAGCCGCGTCGCCGGCTGCCATGGTGTCGGGATGCTTGTCGGGCTGGGAGAGTTCGGGCCGGAACATCAGGCGGAAGTAGGCCGGTTGCTCGCGGGAGAACCGCACGTAGGTGTTCGCCAGCGCGGTCAGGGCGGCCATGGGCGTTTCCGCCTCGGCGCGGGCGGCCGCCAGTTGCGCTCCGAGCATCTGGAAACCCTGGGTGGACAGTGTTGCCAGCAGCGCGGCTCGGTCGGGGAAGTGGTGGTACGGCGCCGCGGTGCTCACGCCTGCCTCGCGAGCCACCCGGCGCAGGCTGACCGCGGCGAGCCCTTCGGTTTCGATCAAACGCAGGCAGGCGGCCAGCAGCGCGTCGCGCAGGGCGCCGTGGTGGTAACTGGTCCGCGTCACCGTCCGAGCGTATGCGACGTGTCCTGGACAACCTAACTATGCGGTGCTTAGATTATCTGAGCGGCGCTCAGATGGGTGCGGCGCAGCCACTTCACGAGACGGATGAAGAAATGAGCACACGGGTATCGGTCACCGGCGCAACGGGTTTCGTCGCCGGTCACGTCATCGCCGAATTGCTGGAGCATGGCTACGCCGTGCGCGCGACGGTTCGCGACCTCGCCGACACCGGCAAACGGGCACACCTGGTCGAGCTGGCCCGGCGAACCGGGAGCGAACTGGAGTTCGCGCAAGCCGACCTGAACGGCGACGACGGCTGGGCAGCCGCCGTCGCGGGTAGCGCCGCGGTGCTGCACGTCGCCTCCCCGTTCCCCACCACCCCGCCCGACGACGAGCGAGAACTCATCGACACGGCGGTCGAAGGAACGCTGCGCGTGCTGCGCGCCTGCGCCGCCGCGGGCACCGTCCGCCGGGTGGTGCTCACCTCCTCGATCGCGGCGATCGTCGCCGGGCACACCGAGGACGTTCTGCGCACCGAGGCCGACTGGACGGTGGTCGAGCGCAGCCCGGCCTATCAGAAGAGCAAGACGCTGGCCGAGCGGGCGGCCTGGGATTTCGTCGCACGGCTTCCGGCGGGTGAGCGATTCGAACTGGTCGTCGTCAACCCGGGAATGGTGCTGGGGCCGGTGCTGTCCACCACGACGAGCACCTCGCACGAGCCCATACGGAGACTGCTCGCCGGGGACGTGCCCGGCACGCCCCGCGTCGGCTGGGCGCCGGTCGACGTGCGCGATCTCGCCGTGGCGCATCGGCTCGCCCTGGAAACGCCGGAGGCCGCAGGCAACCGCTACATCTGCGCGGGCGAGCACCTGTGGATGGGGGAAATGGCGCGCATCCTCACCGAGGAATTCGGGCCGCGCGGATTCCGGGTGCCGACCAGACAGTTGCCGAATTGGCTGGTGCGCGGCGTAGCGATCTTCGACAAAGGCGTCCGGCTGACCCTGCCGGCCCTGGGGCGCACCGAGTCGCTCAGCGCCGAGAAAGCCCGGCGCGAACTGGGCTGGACCATGCGCCCGGTCCGGGAAACCGTGCTGGACACCGCCGAAAGCTTGCTGCAGCACGGGATCGTCGCACCACCGCGAGGCAAGTCCACCTCCCGGGCGGTCGCGCCGCGCGCCGTACGCGTCTGAGGAGGCGGGCATGCTGATCGCGACGTTGATCATCACCACGGTCGCCATGACGCGGCGCTGGTTCGCCCGTCGATCCCCGCGCGCGAACGCCGTAGCGCGCAACGCTCCCGGCCCGGTCCGTCGGGCCCTGCGCAGGCCGGTACCGGTGGTCGCCGCTGTCGTCGCGCTGCTCGGCATCGTGGTGGCCGCGGGTGCGCTCGCCCAGTGCTGAATCGGCCCCGAAGTACGGCGGTCCGGCCCGGTTCGCTAGACAGGACACGTGACTGCGCAGCGCCCCTTCCGGTTCGGTGTCAACATGGTGGTCCCCGAGTCCAGGTCGAATTGGATCGAAAAGTGCCGTCGAGCAGAGGAACTCGGCTTCGACGTGGTGGGTGTCGCCGACCATCTCGGCCTGCCCGCGCCGTTCCCCGCGATGATCCTGGCCGCCGAGGCGACCGAGCGGGTGCGGTTGAACACCTTCGTGCTCAACACCGCGTTCTACAACCCCGTCCTGCTGGCCCGCGACGTGGCCGGTGCCGACCAGTTCACTGACGGGCGGGTCGAACTCGGGCTCGGCGCCGGCTACGTGCAGGCGGAATTCGAGGCAGCGGGCATCCCGTTCGAAAGCGGGAGCAAGCGCGTCGAGCACCTGGAACAGACGGTGGTCACATTGCGCGGCCTGTTCGCCGATCCGGAGTATCAGCCGCAACCCGCGCAGCCGTCGGGACCGCCCGTGCTCATCGGCGGATGGGGTGATCGCTTGCTCGCCGTCGCCGCGCGGCACGCCGACATCATCGCCTTCACGGGCGCGGCGGCTGCGCGCAATGGCGGGCCACTGCAGATGGCCGGGCTCGACGAGATCGAGGAGCGCGTCGCCTATGTGCGGGATCTGCTCGGTCCGCGGCTGGACAAGGTCGAGTTCAACATCCTCGTGCAGCGGGTGGTGCCGCCCGAGGAGCGCGCGAGCGTGCTGGAGGTCTTCGGTCCGGCGCTGCCGCCCGATGTCGCCGACTCCCCGGAGGAACATCCGATCCTGCTCATGGGCACTCCCGAGGAGATGGCCGACCGCCTGCGCGATCGGCGTGATCGCTACGGCATCACCTACATCACCGTTCTCGAGGACAGCATGGAGAAGTTCGCCCCGGTCATCGCGTTGCTGCGCTGATCCGCCGGACGCGAGTCACGGCAGCGGATCGATGATGACGCGCGGATCGATCTGCCTGAGCCGCCTCGGGCGGCTGGTCAGGCAGGGCCAGGTGCGGGCGACCGCCTCGCGGGTGACATGGCCCGCGGCGACGAGGGCGTCGGCGGGGGCCGCGCCGCCGAGTGGTGTGAGCGGCGGGCTCACGGTGCGGTCGAACGACGGGACGACGGTGTGCGGCAGGCCGACCAGCACGGCCAGGAGGTCGAGCCGATCGGCCGGAATGTGCGTGCGCGCCGCCGCGAGAACGGTGCTCGGAACGACGATGGTGTTTCCCGCGTCGACCGTCGCCCAGACGACCGCTTGGGCGTAGTTGGCGCGGTTGGCGAACGCGACGACGGCGGCGGCGTCGAAGACGACTCCGCCGAGTGCGCGGGTGGTCACGCCGCGCCTGCGTGCCGTACGTCCACCTCCTCGCCGGGTAGTAGCGGTGGCGTCGGCACGGCGTGGTCGGGCAGCGTGCGGATGGCCTTTCGCGGTCTGTGCTCCCGAAGCGGCGGCATGCCCACGACTCTAGCCGGGTGCGTCCTCGCGATGGACGATCACGCGGGTTTGTGCCACAGCAGTGTGTAGCGCCACATGAGCCGCCGCCGCATGCGCGCTCCGGGCAGGAGTTCCGCTGCGGCGGAGCGGATCTCGGCGTATCCGTCCACGGGGTCGCGCGTTCGCGCACTGGGCCAGGAGACGCGGTGCGCGAGGTCCATCGCCCGGGTGAGCGGCACCAGTGGGAAGTAGTGGAAGTCCGTGCGCGGCGTCATCTTCCACACCCCGACCACGGCGAGCACGCCGCCGGGCGCGACCAGGTCGCGCAGTGCCGTGAGCCCCGCCCGCAGCGAAACATGATGCAGCGTGGCCACGGTGGTGACGACATCGAAAGAGCCCGCGTAGTCGAGGAAGTCGGCCTGTTCGAGCGACACGCCCGTCGTGGCGGTGGCTGCGCCGATGATGTCCGGGTCGACGTCGATCCCGGTGACCGCCAACCCGCGTCCGGCCAGTTTGCCCGCCAGCAGCCCGTCCCCGCAGCCGATGTCGAGGGCGGTGCGCGCGGAGAGTGGCACCTGCTTCAACAGCCAGGGGTGGTAGCGGGTGTTGTGATTCCAGTAGGGATCGTCGCGCACGTTGTCATCGTAAGGCGGTGGCTAGCCGTTGGGCTCCGTCACCGTGAACCGCTGGGCACCGGTCACCCGGAGCAACTCCAGGGCCGACGCTTCCCGGCTGCCGGGCGCCGCCGAATAGACGACGACGGCTTGGTCGGTGTCCGGGACGAGCAGGGTGTCGCAGTCCAGCCGCAACGAGCCCAGGTCCGGGTGATCGATCGTCTTGGTCGCGCTGCGCCACTGCCCCGACCGCCGCGCGTTCCACAGTTGCTCGAATCGTGGACTGCGGGAGCGCAGTTCGGAGACCAGGCGTAGGAGGCCGGGATCGTCGGGGTAGCGCGCGCGGGCGCTGCGCAGGCTGGCGACCGAGAACGCCGCGGCATTGTCGGCCTCGGCGGGTGTCATCATCACCCGTCCGGGTTCGGTGCCGAGGAAACGCTGCCAGATGATGTTGCGCTGGGTGGGCGGCCACACGGAGAAATCGCCGAGCAGCGCGGTCGCCATCGGATTCCAGGCCAGCAGATCAGCTTTCGCCGACAGCACCAGCGCGGGCAGATCCGCCATCCGGTCCAGCAGACGCAAGACGCTGGGCCGCACCACCATGTCGATGCGGCCCTCCTGCGGAGGCGCCGCGCCCGCGAACTGGAACAGCAGCGTGCGGTCCTCGTCGTTGAGCCGCAACGCGCGGGCCAGCGCGGCCAGCACCGAGCTGGACGGACGGGGACCGCGCCCCTGTTCCAGCCGCACCACGTAGTCCACGCTGACGCCGGCGAGCAGCGCCACCTCCTCGCGCCGCAGTCCCGGCACCTGCCTGCGCGAGCCCGCGGGCAGCCCGACGTCCACCGGACGCACTCGCTCGCGCGCCTGCCGGAGCAACGCGGCCAGCTCGGTTCGATCCACATCCCGATCATGCCGCAGCCGGTCGACGCCGGGGTGGGAGCGCTGCTCCCAGGAGTTGGCAGCCCTGGTGCGCGGTTGCTTGGACACGTGACGCTGGCACCCGTGAACGACACGACTACGGCCCTGGTGACCGGGGCGAACAAGGGCTTGGGACGCGAAACCGTCCGCAGGTTGGCGGATTTGGGCTGGCGGGTGTTCCTGGCCGCGCGGGACGAGAAGCTGGGGGAGGCGGCTGCGGCGGAGCTGACCGCGACGGGGGCGCCGGTCGAGTTCATCCCGCTCGACGTCACCTCTGCCGCGTCGATCGCGGCCGCGGTCGAGCAGTTCCGGCAGCGCACCGCGCGGCTGGACGTGCTGATCAACAACGCGGGTATCGGAGGGACCCGGAAGCTGCCGGATCAAGTCGAGGCCGCGGATATGCGCGCGGTGTTCGAAACCAATGTCTTCGGTCCGGTTCAGGTGACGAACGCGTTCCTGCCGCTGCTGCGTGCCGCCGAGCAGCCGCGGATCGTGATGGTGTCCAGCGGTATCGGTTCACTGGCGCGAACCTCCGACCCGGCCCGGATCGAATCCACGTTGCTCGGCCTGCCGTATCCGGCGTCGAAGACGGCGCTGAACATGATCACCTCGCAATACGCCCGCGCGCTTCCCGGCATCCAGGTCAACGCGGCCGACCCCGGCTACACCGCGACGGACCTGAACGGTCACTCCGGCTTCCAGACCGTCACCGAAGGGACCGACGCGATCGTGCGGCTGGCGACGCTCCCGCCGGACGGACCCACCGGCGGGTTCTTCGACCGCACCGGGCCGGTCCCGTGGTGAGCTGACGACGGGACCGGCTACCGAGGCGAAGTCCCGAAGGTGCGGGCCGATGGGCGCCTCGGTCCGGGCTCGCGCAAGTCAGCGGGCGCCTCCGTTGACATACAGCGTCTGGCCGCTGACGTAGCTCGCCTCGTCGCTGGCGAGGAACGCGATGACCGCGGCGACTTCGTCGGGCTGTCCCACCCTGCCCAGCGGCGTACGGTCCGCGGCGGCTTTCTGATGGTCTTCGGCCGTCACACCGACCCGGTCCGCGGTGGCGGCGGTCATGGCGGTGGCGATATAGCCGGGCGCCACCGCGTTCACCGTGATGTTGTAGGGCCCGAGTTCGAGAGCGAGCGTCGCGGTCAGTCCCTGGATGCCTGCCTTGGCGGCGGCATAGTTGGCCTGGCCGCGATTGCCGAGCGCCGACCGGCTCGACAGCGACACGATCCGGCCGTATCGCTGGGCCACCATGAACGTCTGCGCTATCTGCGCACAGTGGTAGGCGCCGGTCAGATTGACCGCGAGTACCGCGTTCCAGTCTTCCTCGGTCAGGCGGAAGAACAGGTCGTCGCGCGTGATCCCCGCGTTGTTCACCAAGATCTGCGGACTGCCCAGATCGGTTGCGACACGGTCGAATACGTTCTGCACCGACGCGCGGTCGGTGACGTCGCAGACGTAACCGCGCGCCACGCCGCCCGCCGCGGTGATCCGCGCGGCGGTCTCGCCGGGCTCCTCGCGGTCGAGTACGGCCACGGCGGCGCCCTCGGCGGCGAGGCGCAGCGCGGTGGCCGCGCCGATGCCCTGAGCCGCGCCGGTGACAACGGCGACCCGGTCGGTGAAGCGGTGCATCGGAGGTACTCCTGTCAGAACGCGGCGACGCCGGTCAGTGCGCGGCCGATGAGCAGTTTCTGGATCTGGCTCGTGCCCTCGTAGAGGGTCATCACCTTGGCGTCGCGCAGATACTTGCCGACGGGGAATTCGTCGATGTACCCGTAGCCGCCGAAAACCTGCACCGCGCGATCGGCCGCACGGACCGCGGCCTCGGAAGCGAACAGCTTCGCTTTGGAGGACGCCAGGGCGAATTCCTCGCCGCGGTCGACGAGATCGGCGACCCGCCACACCAGCAGCCGCGCCGCGTCGACGTCCAGCGCGATGTCGGCGAGCAGTTCCTGCACCAACTGGTGGGCCGCGATCGGCTTGCCGAACTGTTCCCGCTGGGTGGCGTAGCCGACGGCGGCGTCCAAGCACGCCTGCGCCAGCCCGACGCAACCGGCCGCGACCGACATGCGGCCCTTGGCCAGCGCCGCCATCGCCACGGTGAAGCCTTTGCCCTCGGCGTGCAGGCGGGCGCTGTCGGGGACGCGCACCCCGTCGAGCACGAGTTCGGCGGTGGCCTGTCCGCGCAGCCCGAGCTTGCCGTGGATCTCCCGCGCGGTGAAGCCGGGGGAGTCGGTCGGGACCAGGAACGCGCTGATGCCCCGATGCCCTTCGCCGCCGGTACGCGCGAACACCAGCGCCACATCGGCCCACGTGCCGTTGGTGATGAACATCTTCGTGCCCGACAGCACCCAGTCCGAGCCGTCGCGCACCGCGCGGGTGCGCAACTGGGCGGCGTCGGATCCGGTACCTGGCTCGGTGAGCGCGAAACAGCCGAGCGCCTCGCCTGCGACCAGCCGCGTGAGCCAGGCCTGCTTCTGTTCCTCGGTGCCGAAGTGGTGAATCGACTTGGCGACCAAGCCGAGCGACACCGACACGATGCCGCGCACGGAGGAGTCGCCGCGCCCTAATTCCTCCAGGACCAGGCAGTACGTGAGGTGGTCGCCCGCGCTGCCGCCGTACTGCTCGGGGATGGTGAGCCCGAGGAAGCCCAGTTCGCCGAGCCGGGCGACGATCGACCGGTCCACCTGTTCGTCGCGATCCCACCGGGTGGCGTGCGGCGCGATCTCCCGGTCGACGAAATCGGCCGCCAGCTGTCGCGCCGCCGTCTGCTCGCCGGACAGTTCGAGGTTCATGCGCGGTAGGCTAGCGAAGAAAAAACTTGCACCGCAAGTTTTCGGCGTGGAGCGTTCGCGGAAGGCTGGGTCGACCGTCGTTTCACCCGCGAATGCGTCGTGCCGCTATCGGCCCGTCGCACATGGCCGTGGTGACCGGGCGAGCGGCCCCGAAGGGGAGGAGCCGTGATCGGAGGTGGGTTAAGCGGTGACCGCTCCGAATTCCGTCGCGAGCCAGGCGGGGAACTCGGTGAGGTCGGCAAGCACCACGTCCGCGCCCGCCGCGCGCAGTTCGTCGGCCGAGCACGGACCGGTGCTGACGCCGACCGCGAAGACGTCCGCGGCGCGCGCGCCGTTCATGTCGCCGACGTGGTCGCCGACGAACAGATTCGCACCCTGTTCGCGCAGCGTCGCCGCCTTGCCTGCCGACCAGAGGTCGCCCGCGAGATGATCGACGCGCCAACCGAGTTCGGCGAGGTGCAGCTGCGCGAGCGGGGCGTGCTTGCCGGTGACGACGACCACTCGTCCGTCACGTGCCTCGACAGCCGCCAGCGCGGCTTGCGCGCCGGGCATGGGGGGAATGCTCGACACGATCGTCGGATAGAGCGCGCGGTAGCGGGTCACCAGGGCCGGAACGAGATCCTCGGGTGCGCCCGCTTCGACGAGCAAGGTGGCCAGCGGCGGGCCGAGCCGATCGACGAAGGTCGTCCCGTTCAGCGGCAGATCGAATTCGATGCCGAGCAGGTCGATGGCCCGCGCGACGCCCGGCCGCGAGTCGATCAGCGTCATGTCGAGGTCGAAGCCCACGGTCCAGGTCACCTGACCGACCCTAATCGCCCATGCCGCGGCGTGCCGGTCCGGATGTTGTGATTCACAACTCGGCCGCGCGAGTGGTGGGATCGTGCGGAGCGTGTCGCGTGGTGGCGGTGCCCGTCGTGATCCACGTGGAACCGCCGATGCACTCGATGCCGGATAAAAGATTGTGCCGCAGAATGTTTCGGCAGCGAGTGCAAATCGGCGTCAGGTGTATCGCCGAGTCAGGATCCGGTCGGCGGGGCGGCGTCCAGCCGCGGTTCGGCGAGGGTGGAGCGCTTGCGTCCGTATCCGAGGTAGACCGCGATGCCGACCAGCACCCACACGCCGAACCGCACCCAGGTCAGCGCATCCAGCGTGGTCGCCAGCAGCAGGCACCCGATCAGCGCGAGCACCGGAACCACGGGCACCAGCGGGGTGCGGAACGGGCGTTCGCGCTCGGGCTCCACCCGGCGCAGCACCAGCACGCCCACGCACACCACCGCGAACGCCGACAGCGCGCCGATGTTCACCAGTTCCACCACGATGTCGATCGGCAGCAGTCCCGCGATGACCGCGCCGAGCGCTCCCAGCAGCAACGTCAGCCGCACCGGAGTGGCACGTTTGCCGGTGGCCGCGAGGGAGTAGGGCAGCAGCCGGTCACGGCACATCGCGAACATCAACCGCACCTGCGCGTACACGATCAGCAGCAAACCCTTGGTGAGCGCGATGATCGAGGCGATCACGATGACGTCGCCGATCCAGCCGATGCGCACCGCGCCGAACGCGGCGGCGATCGGTGCGCTGTTGTTCAGCGTCACGAACGGCACCATGCCGGTGAGCACGGCGCTGACCAGCGCGTAGAGCACGGTGGCGATGAGCACCGTGCCGATGATGGCGAAGGGTACGTCGCGCCGAGGGTTGCGCGCCTCCTCCGCCGACGCGGCGACCACGTCGAAACCGAGGAAGGCGAAGAACGCGATCGCGGCGCCGCCGATGATCCCCCCGAGCCCGAACGGCGCGAACGGGGTCCAGTTGTCCACGCTCACGTGCGGGGTGCCGACGGCGATCACCAGCACCAGCACACCGATGGTCACCAGGACCAGCGCCTTGGTGATGCGGGCGGTGAACGTCACCTCACCCACCAGCACCGCGACGACGGCGGCGACGATCAGTACGGCGGGCAGGTTCACCACGCCGCCTTCTCCGGGCCCCGCGACGAGTGCGTGCGGGACGGTGATGCCGAACAGTGAATCGAGCGCGGACACCGTGGTCGCGGACCAGCCGATCGCCACCGCGGCGCCCGCGATGACGAACTCCAGCAGCAGGTTCCAGCCGACCAGGAACGCCGGTGCTTCGCCAAGGGTCGCGTAGGTATAGGTGTAGGCGCTGCCGGAGACCGGCACCATCGCCGCGAGTTCGCTGTAGCACAGCGCTACCAGCACGCACACCGTTCCGGCCAAGGCGAACGACAGCATGATGGCGGGCCCGGCCTTCTCCGCGGCCGCCACGCCGGTGATGACGAAGATCCCCGCGCCGACGATGGTGCCGACGCCCATGGCGGTGAGATCGAGCCGACCGAGCCTGCGCGCCAGCGTGGGCGCGCCCGCTTCGGTCGCGGTGTCGGGCAGGCGGCGGCGCCATCGCCGGGCTGATGCGGTGGTCATGACTCCCTCGGGAACGGTCCGTCGGTCGCGGCCGGTGTGCCGGACAGATAGACCATTCTCGCCGCGCAGCAGCGCGTGGGAATAACTGGGGTGTTGCGCTCAGCTGCCGGATGACGTCGCGAAGGGCGTGGCGGCGGCGATGTGCTCGGTGCGGTTGGGATGCCGCCACAGGCCTTTGCGCTCCAGGATCGGCAGCACGCCTTCGCCGAACCAGTACGCCTCTTCCAAGTGCGGATAGCCGGAGAGGATGAAGTGGGTGATGCCCAGGCGCGCGTATTCGGCCAGCCGTTCGGCGACTTCGGCATGCGAGCCGACCAGTGCGGTGCCCGCGCCGCCGCGGACCAGGCCGACGCCCGCCCAGAGGTTGGGCGCGATCTCCAGCCGTGCGGTGCTGCCGCCGTGCAGTTCCAGCATGCGCCGCTGGCCTTCGGATTCGCTGCGCGCCAGGTTCGCCTGCACCCGCTCGATATCGGCGGGGTCGATGCCGGCCAGCAGCCGGTCGGCCTCGGCCCAGGCTTGCTCGGAGGTGTCACGGCTGATCACGTGGATGCGCAGGCCGTAGTCGAGGACGCGTCCGTGGTCCACCGCCAGACGGCGGATCCATTCCAGCTTCCTGCTCACCGCGAGCAGCGGCTCGCCCCAGGTCAGGTAGGTGTCGCTATAGCGGGCCGCGATCGGGCCCGCGGGTTCGGAGGAACCGCCGAAGAACACCGGCGGCACCGGGTCCGGTCGATTGCTCAGCAGTGCCTGCTCGACTCGGATGTGTTCGCCTTCGAACGTCACCGGCTCGGTGGAGGTCCACAGTTCCCGCACCACATGCAAGAATTCGCCGGTGCGTGCGTAGCGCTGGGACTTGTCCAGGAAGTCGCCGTAGGCCTGCTGCTCGTGCGGCTCGCCACCGGTCACCACGTTGAGCAGCAGCCTGCCCCCGGAATGCCGCTGGAAGGTGGCCGCCATCTGTGCCGCGAGCGTCGGGCTGACCAGGCCGGGGCGGAATGCCACCAGGAACTTCAGCGTCTCGGTGGTCTCCACCATCATCGCGGTGGTCAGCCAGGCGTCCTCGCACCACGCGCCGGTGGGGGTGAGCACGGCCTCGAACCCGTTGTCCTCGGCGGCGGCGCCGATCTGGTTCAGATACCGCAGGCTGGCCGGGCGGTCACCGGACATGAAGGTGCCGTGCCCGCCCGCGACCAGTCCGCGGGAATCGCCGTAAGTGGGGAGGAACCAGTGGAACGACAGACTCATGCTGAGCCAACTCCCTTCCGGAGACCGCGGCCGAGCCACCGCGGTGACCAGCTCGCACGCGAAGCGACCCGAACCGGTGTCGCGGCCACAACGGCCCCGCGGCACCTCGGGTGGGACAGATCGGGCGGTGCGCCTTGTGGGCGCGCCGCAGTGATCCATGCTGGGCGCACCGCCGGCTCAGGTCACGATTTGAAACCATGCCGGTTTTTATTCCGGTCTCGGTACGTGTCACTATTCGTGACTAGACGTAACCACGAATAACATGTAATCTGGCCTCAGCACGCACCCTCAGGTGTGCGAGGCGGACCGGACGAAACGAGTACCTCAATGACGCGGCATGTCGACGTATTGATCATCGGCGCTGGGCTGTCCGGAATCGGCATGGCCTGCCATCTCACCAAAGAGCAGACGGGACGCAGTTACGCGATCCTGGAACGCAGGCACGCCGTCGGCGGCACCTGGGATCTGTTTCGTTACCCCGGCATCCGATCCGATTCCGACATGTACACCTTCGGCTACGGCTTCCGCCCGTGGAACGGCACCAAGGTCCTCGCCGACGGCCCGCACATCCGCCATTACATCGAGGAGACGGCGGCCGAGTACGGCGTCACCGAGCACATCCGGTTCGGCCGCAAGGTCACCACGGCCCGCTGGTCGAGCGAGACGGCCACCTGGACGGTCGAGGCGGTCGACGAGCAGACCGGCGAGACCGAGATCCACACCAGCGACTTCCTGGTCGGCTGCACCGGCTACTACGACTACGACAACGGCTACCGTCCGCAGTTCCCCGGTGAGGAGAACTTCGGTGGGCGCATCGTGCATCCCCAGCACTGGCCGGAAGACCTCGACTACGCAGGCAAGAGGGTGGTGGTGATCGGCTCCGGCGCCACCGCGATCACTCTGATCCCGGCCATGAGCGACGCGGCGGCGCACGTCACCATGCTGCAGCGCTCGCCGACGTACATCACCGCGCTGCCCGCCGACGACCCGGTCGCGGTGGGGATGAAAGCCGCCAAGGTGCCGGAGAAGCTGGCCTACCGGATCGGCCGGGCCCGCAATATCGCCTTGCAGCGCGCGAGCTTCCAACTCTCCCGCACCAACCCGGAGGCGGCGAAGAAGCTCCTGCTGGCCGCCGTGCGCATGCAGGTCGGCCCCGGCATCGACATGCGCCATTTCACGCCGAACTACAACCCGTGGGACCAGAGGCTGTGCGTGGTTCCCAACGGTGACCTGTTCAAGGTGCTGCGCAGCGGCAAGGCCTCCATCGTCACCGACCGCATCGAGACCTTCACCGAGACCGGCATCCGCTTGGCCTCCGGCGAGGAACTGCCCGCCGATCTGGTCATCAGCGCCACCGGCCTGAGCGTGCAGATGCTCGGCGGCATGACCCTGGAGATCGACGGCGAGCCGGTGGTGACCCGGGACCGGGTGGTCTACAAGGGGGCCATGCTCGACAGCGTGCCGAACGCGATGATGGTGCTCGGCTACACCAACGCGTCCTGGACGCTGAAAGCGGACTTGGCGGCCGAGTACTTCTGCCGGGTGCTCAACCACATGAGGAAGAACGGTTTCACCCGGGTCGAGGCCGTCGCCACCGAGCGCGACCGAGGCGCCGACTCGGTGATGGGCGGGGCACTGACCTCCGGCTACATCCGGCGCGGCGACGCGGTGATGCCGCGGCAGGGCACCAATGGCCCGTGGCAGGTGATCAACAACTACTTCCGCGATCGCAAGCTGCTGCGCAAGGGCGCGCTCGAAGACGGGGTGCTGACCTTCAGGCGGACCGAGAAGTCGACCGCCACACGGCCACTGGAAGGTACGCGCAGCGCCTGATCGCGGGGCGTCGCACCGCGGCGGGCACGACGATGTGCCTGCCGCGAGTGCGTGTCGTTTTCGAATCGCGCCGAAGACAACCCTGGACACGAAATAGCGCATGCTCAACGATCGCTGCACTGCGACGCGATGGCGCGTCGGCGGATGTATCGAGGGAGAGTATGAGCGTGATAACGCGCAGTAAGTTTTTAATAGGCGCGGTAGTCGCCACAACTCTGGCACTGCTTTCGACCGCATGCGGTGGCGGGGAGGTCCGCACCTCCGGCGGTGTGCCGGTCCTGCGGTATCAAGGCTGGGCCTCGCAAGTTGTCATTCCCGAACTCGCGGAGGATCTGGGCTTCTTCGACGGCAAAGTGAAGCTCGAATGGCAGGGCAATACCATCAGCGGTCCGCAGGACATCCAATCGGCGGCGACCGGTCAGGTCGATTTCGGCGGCGCGTTCGGCGGCGCGGTCGCGAAACTGGCGCAGGGTGGTGCGCCGATCACGGCGGTGGTGAACTACTACGGATCCGATGAGAAGACGTTCACCGGATTCTATGTTCCCGAGAACAGTCCGATCAGAACTCCGAAAGATCTGCTGGACAAGAAGATCGGGGTGAACACCCTGGGTGGTCAGTCCGAGGCGGACATCCACACGGCGCTGAAGAAGGCCGGTTTCAACGAGCAGCAGATCAAATCGGTTCAGCTGGTAGTGCTGCCCCCGCCGAATACCGAGGACGCCGTGCGGCGCGGCCAGGTCGACGTGGCCGCGCTGAGCGGACAATTCCAGCAGCGCGCGATCGCCAATGGCGGCCTTCGTCCGGTCTTCACCGACTACGAGGAGTTCGGCCTCTTCAACGGCGGCCAGTACGTGTTCCGCAACGACTTCATCGCCAAGAACCCCGACAGTGTCCGGGCATTCGTCGACGGGGTCGCCAAGGCGATCGAATGGCTGAAGACGACTCCTCGTGACCAGGTGGTCGCGAAGTTCACCGAAATCATCGAGAAGCGAAAGCGTTCGGGGGAGGACGCCTCGTCGGTGAAGTACTGGCTTTCGGTCGGAGTGCCTGCCGTAAACGGCGTGATCGTCGATGCCGACTTCGTGCGCTGGGAGGATTGGTTGCGGGATACCGGCGCCATCACCGGTTCGTTCGAGCCGTCGAAGTTCTACACCAACAAGTACAACTCGCAGGCTCCGAAGTAATGCATGCGACGGATCGGGTGTCGTTGCGCGCGAGCCCGATCCGTCTTCCTCATTCGGTCGGCCGAGAACGGTAACTACGGCTGAACTGCGCGATAGCTCGGTTTGGGCCAAGGGATGTACACCGGAATGTATCGCGCCATCACCCCGGCGCCGAGGGCCGACACGCCTCCGATGGCGAGGACCGCCACGGCCAGCGGACCGATCGCCGCCAATCCGCTGATCACCAACGGGCCCACGAAGAAACCGCCGTCGTGGGTGAGCCGCCACGCGGCGAGGAACTCGGCACGGGTTGCGGCGGGCGCGATATCGGCGCCGATGGTCATGATGACACCGTTGCCGATGCCGTTGCCGATCCCCATGACGATCGCCGCGATGCCGAGTGTGAGCGCCGAATCGGTCAGCGGCACCGACAAATACGCGACGGCCAGGATGACCAACGACGGCACGGCGATGAATCTCCTGCCGTACCGGTCCATCAAATGTCCTGCGGGATATGCGCACAGTACATCGAGGCCCGCCCCGATGCCGAAGATCAGGCTCGCGGTAGCGGCGTCGACGCCGAGATGATCGGCCCAGAGCGGCAGTACGGCTTCCCGTGACGAACGCGCCGCACCCATCAACAGCGACCCGGCTCCCAGCGTCAGCAACAGCGCGCGATGTGCTCGCGTGATCTCGACCAGGGACAGCGGCGGTTTCGGTATCGCTCCGGCGGCCGAGGTCTGCGGGTCCGGCAGCCGGGCCATCAGCCATCCGGCGATCGCGATGGCGATCAACTGGACGACGAATCCACCGCGCGTGCCGAGGCCGGTGATAGCGGCCGCGCCGAGAAATGGTCCGGCGAAGAATCCCAGTCGCATGGCTCCGCCGAATAACGACATCGCCCGCGCTCGGCGTTCGAACGGCACCACTTCCGACAAATAGCTCATTCGAGCCAATCCCCAGACCGCATTGGACAGTCCGACGATTATCAGCCCTGCACCCAGAATCGGCACCGCCGGTGCGAACACGCACAACAGCACGCCGATCGAACCCGCCGTACTCGCGGCGATGATGGAGATCCGCTCACCGAGCCGGGCGACGACCTGGCCCGCGGGAATGTCGCCGAGTATCTGCCCGAGGCCGACCAGGGCGACGGTCAGACCCGCGACGGCGGCCGACGCGCCCAGGTCGAGCGCGGTGAGTGCCATGACGGGCGCCGCGGCCCCCATGCCGATCCCGTACGCCGCCGCGGGTACATAAACGGTGAACAACAATGGCCGAAGTGAGGGAAGTTCGACCGACGATCCGTCCTGCCGGTAGGTGGTCATACGACAACTCGGATATGCGCCGGTAAGTAATGCGCCCTGCACAGATAGGATGATGGGACCATATGGCCCCATAGTACGGATATTCTCACCCGCTCCATATTGTGAAAATCGCGGTGATTTTTATTTCGATACCGCCGGGTTCCGCTCTCGCGTTCGCGTCAGGAATCCGTGCGAGCCGGTGTCCGTACGGCTATTTCGCCGCTCAATGCGTAGTCGCCGGATAGTTGCAGTCGGTCTCCGCTCCAGAATCGGCCCGGGTCGTACCAGTCGGGACTACGGCGCTCGGGCAGCAGGCCCATCGCTTGGTATGTGGCGGCGACGATTTCGGCACAGTACGCGTTCTCCAGCTCGCGGGCGGTCGATCCACTCGTCTTCCTGCGGGGCAGACGCGCACGACCGCGGAGCCAGCGCCCCGCCAAGCCCGCGGTGGAGGGGAACGGAGTGCCGTCGAGCCGGGCGATGGCGCGCAGCGCGCCGTCCTCCATGGCGCGGGTGGCGGGAGGGTTCAACTGGCGCAACCATGCCTGCTGACCGTAGCGGTGTGCCCAGACCAGCACGGCATCGCGCAGATTGTGCAATTGGGCGCCACGGTGCGCCGTTCCCGACCACATGTCGGTGAGTGATCGTCCGAGCTCCGCGTGCCAGATCAGCGCGGGCAGGTCATCGATCACGACGGACATCCCGACATGGTTCACCGGACTGTTCGTCGTCATGCGAATCACCCGGTCGGCTGTGGAATGGCCACGGAAAAGCCAGATGTCACCCGTCCTGGTGACCTCGACCGCTCGGTCGAGATCGATGCCCGTCCCCGTCATGGTCGTAGCCTATGCGGTATGAGGTGGTGGAAGGCAGTGGGATTGGCGGGTGTGGCCGGTGTGGTCGCCACCGGTGTCGTGGTGGTGCGCGCCGAGCGCCGCCGCCGTGCCTACACCCCGGACCAGGTGCGCGAACAACTGCACGCGCGATTGGCCCAGGCGGCGTCGGCCGCGGCGAACGTCGAAACCGTCCGTGCGCAGCCACAGCCCGCGCCGGGGCTCAGCGAGCGTGTCCGGCGGTTGTTCCGTCGCTGGTCGAGACGGGAGTAGTAGGCGCGAGCCAGCGCAGACGGCGGTTCACAAAGTGATAGGCGCCATCGGGGCGAGGCCGAGTTCGGCGAGCGCGGCCGCGCCGCGTGCGGCATGCTCGCCACCGGCCAGCACCCTGGTGCGCGCCGACTGGTAACGGCAACCGGCGGCGTCGAACGCGGCCGCCGTGGCAAGCAGCCGTTCCAGGTCACCGGCATGCAGTGCCGCGGCGCGCTCCACGATGGCCCCGGCGAGGGGATTTCCGGCGACGACGGTCCTTGCCTCGGCGAGGCGATCGGCGGCATCGGGCGCCCCGGCGAGCACGGCGGCTTCGGCGCGCAGCGCCACATACCAATGCAGCCAGATCCACGTGACCCATCGCCACACCTCGCCAGGCTCGGATGCCGTCCGTTCCAGCGCCTCGTTCACCTGACCACGGTGGAGCAGGGCGAGCGCATCGAAGACCGCGCCGTAGCCGTGGGTGTGCGCTGGTGACGTGCCGAGTTGGCTTGTGACAGCGTCCCATTCGGCCCGAGCGTCATCGTCGCCGCGTAGGTCGTGGATCATCGCCACCCCCGCTACCGCCGGACCGAGGACCGACTTGACGGGATCGCCGACCCGATGCCACGACTCCAGGAACCGGATGCTGTTGGTGCGAACCCCCTCGACGTTGCCCGCCAGCGTGTCGGTCACCAGCAGCCAGCTCGTCGCGCGATGTCCGACCTCGGCGAGCAACGGATGATCCGCGAGCTGCTGCGCCCATCGGCGCGCGCCCAGCAGATCACCCGCGCCGAGTCCGGCCTCGGCGGCCTCGCCGAGCGCGTCGATCAGCTCATGGGTACCGGCCGGGGTATGCGGAGCGGACTTCAGCAACACCATTCGGCTGCGCGCGACGGCTGCTGCGGCGAAGGTGTCACCGGCCATGCTGTGCGCACCGGCGAGTGTGTCGAGCGCGGCGGACTCCGCGAGCGGATCACCTGTGCGCCTGGCGAGTTCGACGGCACGTTCGGCGCGCGCGATGGTCTCGGGCACGAGGTCGTCGGATGACTGTGGGCCGGTGAGGGCATCGGTGAGCGCTCGTCCGGCTTCGGCCAGCGCCACGGCGGCCTTGGCGGCCGGGTCAGCACCGGCGAGCTGCCGCGCCTCGGTGATGAGCGTGATGGCTTCCTCCGGTGCCAGGGGCCGGACGAACTTACTCGCGAACCGGTAGCCGTTGGCAGCGGCGGTCGCTAGTTCGCGGGCGGCGCCGGCGGAGTCGCCGGACCTGAGGGCCGCCTCCGCGGCCGCGCGGTGCAGGCGGTGCATATCGTCGCCCCGCATCTGACATCCGGCCGCGGCAGCGGCATGGCGCAGCATCGAGGCGGCGGCGGACGGGTCGTCGGCGAGCGCGGCCGCCTGCTCGTAGCGCATCTGGGACTCACCGATCAGATTGCGGGTGAAGCACAGTCGCCCCAGATGCTGGGCGAAGCGGAGGGCATCCGCGCGGTGCTCCGGCTGATCGCCCGCCCACGCCATCGCGGCGCGGAAGTCGTCGGCCACCGCATCGAATCGTGCCCGCCAGTCCGCTTTCACCACCGTCAGCTCGGCGGCCTCGGCCAGGCACCAGCGGAGGTGCCCCGCACGGGTGCCTGCCAGTTCACCGGCCTGCGTGAGCTGCTCCGTCCCGTACTGGCGGATGGTTTCCAGCGCCCGGTATCCGGTCCCACTCGGGAATGCTGTCACCGCGAGCAGGCTCTGCTCGGCGAGTCGGGCCAATCCGTCTGCGACAACGGCTTTCTCGGACGCCGCTACCTGCGCCGCCGCCTCGACGGTGAACGCACCCATGAAGACCGACACCCGACGCAGCAGCACTCGATCGTCCGGCTCCAGCAAGGCGTGGCTCCAGTCCAGCGCTGCCCGCACCGACCGGTGCCGGTCCTCGGCGCGCGGTCCCCCGGCGAGCATCCGGAGCTGATCCGACAGTCCGGCTTCGAGACCATCCAGCCCGAGCGTCGTCCAGCGTGCGGCAGCCAACTCGATCGCCAGCGCCACACCATCGAGTCGCTCGCAGAAGGCGGCGACCTGGTCGCGAAGGGCGTGATTCGGCGGCCAGCCGCCGGCCGCCGCGCGGTCCATGAACAGTTGGACCGCATCCGAGTCGCCATCGCCGGCCAAGGACATCGGCGCGACTGTGTACACCCGCTCGAACGGCACCATCAGCCGGGCCCGGCTGGTCGCCAGCACCGTCAATCGCGGACATGTCGCGAGCAGTCGTTCGATGAACGGCGCCACCCCGTCGCGCACGTGCTCGCAGTTGTCCAGCACCAGCAAGGCGTGCCGGTCGGCCAGCGCGGTGAGCACCGACTCGTCCATGCCGCGGCCGGGCTGCTCGCCGAGGCCGAGCGCGAGGGCGACCGTACCGGCGATCACGCCGGTGTCCGCGCTGGTGACCGGCACCAGGTCGACGAACCACACCCCGTCGGTGTACGCGGCGGCCATCTCCGCCGCGACGGCCAGCGCAAGCCGGGTCTTGCCCACTCCGCCGGGACCGACCGCGGTCACCTGCCGGTATTCGCCGATCATCTCGGTCAGTTCCGCGCGCTCCCGGCCGCGGCCGATGAAGGAAGTCAGCGGCCTCGGCAGGACCGGCGCCGGGTGCGGCCGGTCGTCGCGTACCGAAGCGGACGCGCGCTGGGCCAGTGCCCGCCGGTCGGGCACCTCCAGTTTGCGCAGGAGTGAGGAGACGTGGCTCTCCACGGTGCGCACGGAGATGAACAGCTTCGCCCCGATCTCGGCGTTACTGAGATGTTCCCCCACCAGCGCCAGCACCTCGGCTTCCCGAGCCGAGATCTCCACTGTCGCCACCATGGCACCGATTCTGCCGTATCCCTTCGCTCTCATACTTCTCGGTCTGTTTACCCGGGTACGGATTGCTGCCGTAGTCGATCGGTGGCCCGATCAGTGGACGGTTCCGTGGTCGCCACGGATGTGCGTCGCAGTCGCCGGGAGAGATGCTGTGAGCACGCCCGGTTCGCCCGACAGAACGGCACACCGGGACGACGTGACCGACGAGTTCAGGAGTGATCATGACCAGCTCTCCCACCCAGGGAATCAAGACCGTGCTGCATCCCGTGTCCGACCTGGCGGCAGCCAAGGCGCTGTTCACCGCTTTGCTCGGCACGGCGCCGCAGACCGACTCGCCTTACTACGTCGGCTTCGAGGCCGAGGGCCAGCACATCGGGCTGGTGCCGAATGGCGGACCGCAGGGAATGACCGCACCGGTGGCCTACTGGCACGTGCCGGACATCGAGGCGAAGCTGGCGGAAGTGACCGCCGCGGGCGCCACTGTGGCGGAGTCCGCCCACGATGTCGGCGGCGGCCGCCTGGTGGCCACCGTCACCGACGTCGACGGCCACGTCCTCGGGCTGATCCAGGACCGATGAGCGCCCGAACCACCATCGAAATCACCCCTGTCCGAGACGAAGGAGACACACTCATGACCGCGCAGAAGTCCGCCACCCGCACCAGCGCCAAGACCAAGACCGCGGTGGGATTCACCGACGAGGAACGCGCCGCGATGAAGGAGCACGCCCAAGAGTTGAAGACGGCCGCGCGCCGCGGCTCGCGCGCGACGAAGGCGGACGGGGAGAAGGACGTGCTCGAGAAGATCGCCGGAATGGCCGAATCCGATCGCGTCATGGCCGAGCGGGTGCACGCCGTCGTCCGAGCCAGCGCTCCGGATCTGTCGCCGAAGCTGTGGTACGGCATGCCCGCCTACGCCAAGGACGGCAAGGTCGTGTGCTTCTTCCAGAGCGCGGAAAAGTTCAAATCGCGTTACGCGACTCTCGGTTTCAGCGATATCGCCACCCTCGACGACGGCGCCATGTGGCCGACGTACTTCGCGCTGACGAAGGTGACCGCCGCCGAGGAGGCGAGGATCGGCGAACTGGTGCGCAAGGCGGTGGGCTGAGCGCCGAAGCGTCAGGTCACGATGCGGAGTGGATGTTCCAGCAGGTCCTTCAGTTGTTGCAGGAACTGTGCGGCCACGGCTCCGTCGATGGCGCGGTGGTCGGCGGACATGGTGACCCGCAGAATCTTGCGGGTCACCATTTCACCGTCGTCCAGACGCAGTTCGTCCGTGGCCGCGCCGACGGCCAGGATGGCGGCCTCCGGTGGGTTGATGACGGCGGTGAAGTGCTCGATGCCGAACATACCGAGGTTGGAGATGGTGAAAGTGCCGCCGCTCATCTCGTCGGTGCGCAGCTTGCGTTCGCGGGCGCGTTCGGCTTTGTCCCTACTCTCGGCGGCTATCTCGGACACGCTCTTGCGATCGGCGTCGCGCAGCACAGGAACGAGAAGGCCCGCGGGCGTCGCGACCGCCATACCGAGGTTGATGCCACGGTGCCGCAACAATTTGTCGCCCGCGAAGGAGACATTGACCGCAGGGTTGTTCCGCAGCGTCACGGCGACGGCCTTGAGCAGCAGATCGTTGACGCTGACCTTCACACCTGTCTGCGCCAGCGTGGCGTTGACCTGTGCGCGGAAGTCGAAGAGGTCGGTCACATCGACCGCGTTGGTCAGATAGATGTGCGGAGCTTGTTGTTTGCTCTCGGTGAGCCGCGTGGCCGAGACACGCTGGATGGTGGTCAGCGGAATTTCCTCGTAGTCGCCTGCGGCCGGAGCGGGAAGCTCGCTCGGGGGAGCGGGGACGACTTTCCGCGGCGGATCGAGTTCGGCTGCACGATGGGCGGATTCGACATCCTGCCGGATGATGCGCCCACCGGGGCCGGTGCCGACGACGGTGGTGATGTCGACGCCGAGTTCGTCGGCGATCTTGCGCGCCAGCGGCGACGTCTTCTTTCGCTGCACCGTTGCGCGGGAGTCGACGGTGGGTTCGGTCACCGTGACAGCCGGAACCGGGCGAGTGTCCGGCTCCGCACCGTGTCCGGCAGGAGCTTGCTCCTCGGCGGGGGCGGGCGTACCCCCGTTCGGGCCGCTCGCGGTAGTTCCGCTGCCGTCGCCGATGACGCCGATGGGTGTTCCGATCGGCACCCGCGCGCCCTCACCGGCGAGGATTTGCTCGAGCACGCCGCTGTCGTACGCCTCGAGCTCCATGAGAGCTTTGTCGGTTTCGATCTCGGCGAGGATTTCGCCTTGTTCGACCGGATCGCCCACCTGCTTGAGCCAGGAGACGACGACGCCTTCCTCCATGGTGTCGGAGAGGCGGGGCATGGTGATTTCGGGCATGAATGTCCTCTGGTCTTTCAGCGTCGCTTGCCCACTGCCGCAAGGGTTTCCACTGCGGCGGTGTACAGCGAATCGGCCGACGGCAGGGCGAGTCGTTCGAGCGGCTTGGCATAGGGCAGCGGCACCTCGGCCATGGCCACCCGGCGAACCGGGGCGTCGAGGTAGTCGAAGGCGCCGTCGGAGATGGAGGCCGCGACCTCTGCGCCGATGCCGTAGGTGAGCCAGTCGTCTTCGCCGATGACGGCGCAGCCGGTCTTACGGACGGACTCGATCAGGGTGGCGCGGTCCAGCGGACGAAGGCTGCGCAGGTCGATGACCTCTGCCGAGAAACCGTCGGCGGCGAGTCGTTCGGCGACCTCGGAGCAGATCGTCGCCATTCGCGAGTACCCGATCAGCGTGATGTCGGAGCCGGTTCTCGTGACCGCGGCCTTGCCGATCTGGGCGCTCGGAAGATCTTCCGGCACTTCGCCTTTGGTGTTGTACAGCGACAGGTTCTCCAGGAACAACACCGGATCGTCGTCTTCGATGGCGGCTTTCAGCAGCGCACGCGCGTCGGCCGGAGTGCTCGGCGCGACCACCTTCAGGCCCGGCACGAAGGCGTAGTACAACTCCACGTTCTGCGAATGCGTCGCGCCCAGTTGCTGCCCGCCGCCGCCCGGGGTGCGGATGACCATGGGCACGCTGGTCTGGCCGCCGAACATGCCGTAGATCTTCGCGGCGTGGTTGACGATCTGATCCAGCGCCAGCAGTGAGAAATTGATCGTCATGATCTCGACGACCGGGCGCAGTCCGAGCATGGCGGCGCCGATGGCGGCGCCGACGAAACCCTCCTCGGCGATGGGAGTGTCGCGCACCCGCTTCTCGCCGAATTCGGCCAGCAGTCCCGCGGTGATCTTGTAGGAGCCTTCGAAGATGCCGATCTCCTCCCCGATGAGGAAGACATCGTCGTCGCGCCGCATCTCCTCGCGGAGGGTCTCGCGCAGCGCTTCACGATAGGTCATGACAGCCACGGTGATGTCCTTAATGGGTGAAGAGCGGATCGGCGGGCAGGCGACGCGAATCGCCCGCCACGGGCGTCGCGTAGTTGTAGTCGAACAGGCTCGACGGCTCCGGATGGGGGCTTGTGTCGGCGAATTCGACCGCCGCGGCGACCACGGCCGTCACCTCCGCTTCGAGCGCGGCCACGGACCGATCGTCCAGCACACCGGCGGCGAGCAGCGCGTCGCGCCAGCGCACGATGGGATCGTTGCCGCGGGCGATCGAGACCGCCTCTTCGGTACGGTATTTCGCCGGGTCGACCACGGAGTGGCCTTTGAGGCGGTGACTGACCGCCTCGAGCAGCGCGGGTTTCTTCTCGCGCCGAGCGGTTTCGATCAACTCACCGGCCACATCGCGGACGGCGAGCACATCGGTGCCGTCGACACGCTCCCCGCGCATGCGGTATGCGGCGGCGCGCTTCCACAGATCCGGCTCGGCGGAGGAGCGCTCGACCGTGGTGCCCATGCCGGTCTGGTTGTTGATCACCAGGAACACCACCGGCAGGTTCCACAGGGCCGCGATGTTGAGCGACTCGTGGAACGCACCGATGTTCGTCGTGCCCTCACCCATCTGGCACACCACCACGTCGTCCTCGCCGCGGTAGTCGATGGCCAGCGCCGCGCCGACGGCCAGCGGAACCTGGCCGCCGACGATGGCGTAACCGCCCAGCATGCGAGTCGCGGTGTCGTACATGTGCATGGAACCGCCCCAGCCCTTGGAGGTGCCGGTGGAGCGGCCGTACAGTTCCGCCATGACGCGGCCGGGCTCGATGCCTTTGGCCAGCGCGTATCCGTGCTCGCGGTAGTTGGTGAACAGATAGTCGGTCGGGCGCATGGCCGCGCCGAGACCGATCACGGTGGCTTCCTCGCCCAGGTTGAGATGGCAGTAGCCGCCGATCTTCGCCTGCTGATAGCTCTGGGCGGTGCGCTCCTCGAACCGGCGCACGAACAGCATGTCGCGGTACAGGCCGCGCAGGCTGTCGGGATCCTCCGCGGCGATGCGCGCGTCGGCCGGAACGGAGTCGTCCTGCGTCCGTGCGGGTTCGGCGGCGTCGCTCTTGCGCTCCTCGGCGACCGGCGCGGAGGTGTGTGCGGCCGTCGACCGAGCCGTCTTGCGACTCGGTTTGCGGGATGCGGTGCTGGTGGTCACGGCAGGCTCCTCAACGCTTCCGGGGCGGGATGTGCACGGGCAGTCCGAGTCCGGCCATGGCCGCCTCCATGCCGATCTCGCCGAGAGTGGGGTGGGCGTGGATGGTGTCGGCGAGTTCGTCGAGGGTCGCCTCCAGCGCAATGGCCAAGGCGCCCTCGGCGATCAGGTCGCTGGCCGACGGGCCGATGATGTGCACCCCGAGCACTTCTCGATGACGCTGTCCGGCAACGATTTTGACGAAGCCCTCGGTTTCGCCGAAGGTCTTCGCCCGGCCGAGTGCCGCGAAGGGGAATCGGGCGGTGACGACCTCGTGCCCGGCGGCGCGGGCCTTCGCCTCGGTGAGCCCGACGCTCGCGATCTCCGGGTGGGTGAAGGTGGCGGCCGGGATCGCGGTGTAGTCGATGTGCGCCGGATGGCCGGCGATCACGTCCGCGGCGGTGAGGCCCTGATGCGAGGCGACGTGTGCGAGCAGGGCACGCCCGGTGACGTCACCGATGGCGTAGACGTGTTCGACGCCGGTGCTCAGCCGTTCGTCGACGGGGATGAATCCCCGAGGGTCGGTGCCGATTCCCGCGCGGTCCAGGCCGAGGTCGGCGGTGTTGGGACGGCGTCCGACGCCGACAAGTACCACCTCCGCGTCGAGTTCACCGGCGTGCTCGCCCGCGACGGTGACGCGCAGGGCATCGGTCCGTGCGATGGCTTCGACGGTCGAGCCGGTGAGCACGGTGATGCCGCGCTTGGTGAACGACCGTCCCAGGGCGGCGCCGACGTCGGCGTCCTCCAGCGGCACCAGGGTGTCCTGTAGCTCGACGATGGTGACCCGGCTGCCGAAACTCGCGAACAGGCTGGCCCATTCCGCGCCGACCGCGCTGCCGCCGATGACGACGAGGCGTTCGGGCACCTCGGTCAGCCCGAACGCGCCGTCGGAGGTGATGACGCCCGGCAGGTCCGCGCCCGGAATCGGCAGTCGAGCGGGCACCGATCCGGTCGCGATGATCACGTCGCTCGCGCTGATCGTCCGGGTGGCGGTGGCTGTCGGAGCGGCGGCGTAGCGGGGGCCGCCTGGGAAGATCGGCGATTGTCCCGCCTCGAATACCTCGACGCTGGTCGGACCGGTGAAGCGGGCGTGTCCCTCGATCACCGTCACGCCGTTCGCGGCGAGCAGGCTCGCCACACCGTCGGTGAGTTGCTTGACGATGCCGTCCTTGCGCTGCCGCACGGCGGCGAAGTCATAGCGCACGTTGTCGGCGTACACGCCGAAATCAGCTGCGGCGGTGATGGTTCGGAAGATCTCGGCGGACCGCAGCATCGCCTTGGTCGGAATGCAGCCCCAATTGAGGCAGACGCCGCCCGGGCGCTCCTTCTCCACCAAGCCGACCCGCAGGCCGCGCTGGGCCGCGCGGATGGCGGCGACGTACCCGCCCGGGCCGCCGCCGACCACCAGTAGATCGAAATCCGGCACTCGTGGTGCTCCTCGTCCTCGATGATCCGATCCGCCTCCGGTTGTGGGGCGAATCATCGCTATCGAGTGTTGCCGTAGCGTAGTGCACACACAATTGCCACGAAGCCCAGTAGTGCAATCGTCGGATTGGGCGCAGCGCCCAATCCGATGAGGTCGGATCAGGCTCTATCCGCTGGCCGGTCGAGGTCGAGGGCGGCCAGGGCCAGCGACAGTTCCACATAGCTGCGCTGGCCTTCGAGCGGGCGGCCGAGCAAGGTCGAGACGCGATGGAGGCGGTTGATCACGGTATTGCGGTGGCAGTGCAGCCGTGTCGCCGCATGGGCCGCCGAGCAGTCGTGCGCCAACCATGCCGCGAGCGTGTCGAGCAAGGTCGTGCGCTCGGCGGCGGGCAGTGCGAGTACCGGACCGAGGGTGTGGGCGACCAGCATGTCGGTCACGTCGGTCGAGCGCAGCAACAGCGCATGTTGGAAGCGTTGGTGCAGCGGCACGAGTCCTGTCGCGTCCTCGGGCAAGGTTTGCAGGGTGAGCAGTGCCCAGCCGTGTGCGGTGCCGACCTGCGCCAGGCCGCCGACGGTCGGCGAGGCGCCTGCTCGTCCGCGAACATGCGGTTCGATCCGTCGCAACACCGAGGCGACGTCGTGGCGCTCGACCGCTATCAGCCCGACCGTCGAGTCGACGCGATCGTGCCACACCGAACGAATGCCGACCGCGGCCAAGGCCGTCTCGGTGCCGGTGTGCATCGCCTCGCCCGCACCGCAGGCGACGACCACGAGGTAGTCGCTACCGGCTGGAAGGTTCAACTCACGTGCGGCGCGCGCGGCGAAGGTGGTGTCGTTGCCTCGGCCGGCGAGCAGGTCCTCGATCAGGGCGTGCCGACGGCGTTCGTCGCTGCGCAACTGCTCCAATTCGGTATTCCGGTAAGACGTGACCAGCGACGTGGACAGCCCGTCGATCACGGCCCACAACGCGGTGCCCGCCGCGCGGATCTCGCCGGGAGCGAGATCGTCCGCTCGGTCGAGCAGGACCTCCCAGACGATCCGGCCGCCGAGCCGGAACGTGCGCAACATGGCTTCCAGCGGCACGCCCTGTTCGGCTCGGCGGCGCCCGATGGACGCGGCGACATCGTCGTCGAACGCGGTCGTGGGAGCACCCAACAGGTCGAGGATGCGGGTCACGTACCGGCGACAGCCGTCGACCAGATCGGCGCGGGCGACCCGCGAATAATCGGTCCAGTCGGGGTTGTCGGTGAAGATCTCCGAGATCAGCCGATCGGTCAGCGCGGGGATCTCCGCACGGCAGGCGGCCACCAATTCCCGCGTGCGCGCGTTCGGATGCGCCTTCTTCGATATCGACATGTCGCTCGGGTTCCTTGTCGTCTGCCATGCGCCACGACTGCGCGAGCGGTGGCCTATCACGACCGTATAGCCGTCGGATTGCCGCATCGACAGCGACGCTCCACCCCGGCGGGTAGGTGACATCGCCGCACTGCGGCGCAGTCCGGCTGGTGAAGACATCGACAACGCCCTGCCGTCACGAGAAGCCGCCGGGCGCGGGCGAACGAGAGTACTCGAAGTAGCGGATCTGACCGACTATCTTTACCGTGAATGCGGCAATAAACTGTCGCTCGTGTCGAATCTACGGATCAGCGAAGCCGCCGCGTTGCTGGGTGTCAGCGATGACACGGTGCGTCGATGGATCGATCAGGGCCGTCTGACCGCGATTCAGCTGGACAACGGCCGCAAGGGTGTCAGCGGCCGCGAGCTCGCGGAGTTCCTGCGCGCCACTGCCGAGGCGCCCGCACCCGGTGCGACGGTCGCGGCGTCGGCCCGCAACCGGATGCGCGGGATCGTGACCCGGGTGGTCAAGGACACGGTGATGGCGCAGGTGGAGATGCAGGCCGGACCGTTCCGGCTGGTGTCGTTGCTGAGCCGGGAATCGGTGGACGAGCTCGGTCTGGAAGTCGGCAGCGTCGCTGTCGCATCGGTGAAGTCCACGCACGTCGTCGTGGAGATACCGGAAAGTTGACGAGGATGAGGATGATTCGCAAGTTGGGTGTCGCCACCGCGACGGTGGTGGCTGTGGTGACCGCGGCCGGCTGTGGTTCGGACGACGCGACCGAACACACCGGCGCCGAGCATGTCTCGGGCACGGTGACCGTGTTCGCCGCCGCCTCGCTGACCGAGACGTTCACCGAACTCGGCAAGCAATTCGAGGCCGCCCACCCGGGCGTGAAGGTGATCTACAGCTTCGGCGCGAGTTCCGCGCTCGCCGAACAGATCAACCAAGGAGCACCGGCCGACGTGTTCGCCTCGGCGGCGCCGAAGAACATGCAGCAGGTCCGCGACAAGGGCGAAGTCACCGCCGCGCCGGTCACCTTCGTGCGCAACAGGCTCGAGATCGCGGTGCCCAAGGGCAACCCGGGACACGTCACCGGGTTGGCCGATTTCGGCAGGACCGAGCCCAAGCTCGCGCTGTGCGCGGAGCAGGTGCCTTGCGGCGCGGCGGCCAAGACGGTGTTCGAGACGGCGAACATCACCCCGCAACCCGATACCCGCGAGCAGGACGTGAAGGCGGTGCTGACCAAGGTGACGCTCGGCGAGGTCGACGCGGCGCTGGTATACCGCACCGACGTGAAGGCGGCGGGCGACAAGGTCGAGGGCATCGACTTCCCGGAGTCCGGCAAGGCGATCAACGACTACCCGGTAGCGCCGCTGGCGCACGCGCCGAACGCGGCCGCCGCGGCGGCGTTCGTCGACTTCGTGACCTCGGACAAGGCCGAGACGGTCTTCGCCGCGGCGGGATTCGACACGCCGTGATCGCGCCCTCGCGGCGGCGGGCGGTGCTCGGGCGGCGACCGGTCGCGCTGATGCTGCCCGCAGGCTGCGGGCTGGCGTTCCTCGCCCTACCGCTCATCGGGTTGCTGGCGCGAGCGCCGTGGGCGACCATGCCGGATCGGTTGTTCAGCGTCGAAGTCGGCCAGGCACTGCGGCTTTCGCTGGTGTGCGCGACCGCGGCCACGGCGATCTGCGTGGTCCTCGGCATCCCGCTGGCCTGGGTGCTGGCGCGCGCCGAACTGCCGGGGCGCGGGCTGATCCGGGCCTTGGTCACCGTACCGCTCGTGCTGCCGCCGGTGGTCGGCGGTGTCGCACTGCTGCTGGTGCTGGGACGGCGGGGGCTGATCGGGCGGTATCTCTACGAATGGTTTGGTGTCTCAATGCCGTTCACCACCGCCGGGGTAATCGTGGCCGAGGCATTCGTGGCCATGCCTTTCCTGGTGATCTCCGTCGAAGGAGCGCTGCGGGCGGCCGATCCTCGCTTCGAGGAGGCGGCCGCCACGCTCGGCGCCACCCGCTGGTACACCTTCCGCCGGGTGACCCTGCCGTCGGTATTGCCCGGAGTGGTCGCGGGCGCGGTGCTGTGCTGGGCCCGTGCGCTCGGTGAGTTCGGCGCCACCATCACCTTCGCCGGTAACTTCCCCGGCCGCACCACCACTATGCCGCTGGCGGTCTATCTCGCGCTGGAGACCGATCCGGACGCCGCGATCGTGCTCAGCCTCGTTCTGTTGGCCGTCTCGGTCACCGTGTTGGTCGCGTTGCGCGAACGGTGGATCCGGGGAGCGATATGAGCTTGGAGGCCGACCTGCGGATCGACCGAGGGCATTTCGCGCTCGAACTGCCTCTCGCCGCCGCACCGGGCGAGGTGACCGCTCTGCTGGGACCGAACGGGGCGGGCAAGACCACTGCCCTGCGAGCCCTGTCGGGGCTGATCGCGCTGACCCGCGGGCACATCCGGCTGGACGGAACCACCTGGGACGCGCCACCGTCGGCGTTCGTTCCCGCCGAAGGTCGACAGGTAGGCGTCGTGTTCCAGGACTACCTGTTGTTCGGGCATTTGTCGGCACTGGAGAACGTCGCATTCGGGCTGCGCGCCCGCGGATGTCGGCGTGCCGTCGCGCGGGAGCGGGCCACCGAATGGCTCGCGCGGGTCGGACTGGCCGATTACGCACTTCGCAAACCCCGGGCACTGTCCGGAGGACAGGCGCAACGGGTCGCCTTGGCCCGCGCGCTGGCCACCGAACCGCAGCTGTTGCTGCTCGACGAGCCACTCGCGGCACTCGACGCCGGCACCAGGGTCCAAGTGCGCTCGGACCTCGCCCACCATCTGCGCGACTACCCCGGCCACACCGTGCTGGTCACCCACGACCCCCTCGACGCCATGGTCCTCGCCGACCGGCTGATCATCCTCGAAGATGGCAAGATCGTCCAGCAAGGACCGCCCGCGCAGGTCGCGGCGAGACCACGCTCGGACTACGTGGCGACTTTGATGGGCCTCAACCTCTACCGCGGCACGGCTCGCGGCACGACTGTCGACCTGGACGGTGGCGGCAGCCTCACCATTGCCGAACCCGCCGAGGGGCGAGTCCATGTGGCCTTCGGCCCGAACGCGGTCGGCCTGCATCCGGAACAACCCGTCGGCAGCCCCCGCAACAGCTGGCCGGTCACGATCACCGGCATCGAGCAACACGCGCACATCACCCGGATTCGTCTCGACGGCGCACCGCCCGTGCTCGCCGACATCACACCGGCCACCGTCGCCGAGCTGCGACTGCGTCCGGGCCAGCGGCTGTGGGCTGCGGTGAAGGCCACCGAAACTCGTTCCTACCCAGCGTGATTCAGCGTACGCGTCGAGCCGCCGTGCCGTCGGCCGAGCTGCCCGGATGTCTTGGAAGCCGTGGCAATCCGATGTTCTGGCTACATGGTCGGAAAAGAGCGGGGCCGCAGGCGCGGGTAGGTAGGACGAGCCCATCCCCGGGTGCGGAAGCATGGGCCGAGCGATTCGTCGACGGCGTGGAATGTGCGCATGACGTGATACGCAAGGTCCGGCTCGAGAAAGGGTGGCGGCGTACCCGCGGCTGCGCATCGTGACTGTTTCAGATTTGCTACACGTAAGCTGTTCACTTTTCCGGTTGAGATGGCGCACACTGTGAAGGTCGCATCTCTCGTGTAGGGGATGCGGCGATCGGTTGCGCTGGGCTGAGTTGTCCGTTCGGTCGATTCCACTGAGGAGTGCCCATGAACGCGTATCCACCGATCGCTGAGCACGGTATCGTCGGTGATCTGCAAACCGCGGCGCTGGTGTCCTCGGCGGGCACGATCGATTGGTGGTGCACTCCGCGATTCGATTCGCCGAGCGTCTTCGCCGCACTGCTCGACAGCGAGCGCGGCGGTAGCTGTCAGTTGTCCGCGGATCTGGCCGAGGCCGAAGTGACGATTCGTCAGTTGTACCTGTCGGACACGGCCGTACTGGTGACCCGGTTCATGGCGGAGAGTGGGGTCGGCGAAGTCATCGATTTCATGGAGCCGATCCGTGATCCCGCCCCTACTGACCGGCATCGGCTGGTGCGGATCGCCCGGGTGGTGCGGGGCACTTTGCCTTTCGTGCTGAGCTGCCGACCACGGTTCGACTACGCGCGCGCCGCACACACGCTCACTTTGCACGATCAGTGCTCGGCGATCTTCCGAGGTCCGGGCACCGATCTGCACCTGCAGGCGACCGACCCGGTGTCGTTTCACGCCGAAGGCGATGACGTGTCCGCGCGGTTCACCCTGTCGGCGGGGGAGACGACAGTGCTCGTGTTGACGAGTATGGACAGCGACGGCGCCGTACCGGTCCCGCTGGTGCGGGAAGCGGTCATCGCCGAATTCGAGGCTTGCCGCGCGTTCTGGCAGTCGTGGCTGCGTTCGTCGACCTACCGGGGGCGCTGGCGGGACATGGTGAATCGCTCGGCGATCACGCTGAAGTTGCTCACCTACGCACCGACCGGCGCACCGATCGCCGCGGCCACCATGGGCCTGCCCGAGCAGGTCGGTGGCGAACGCAACTGGGACTACCGCTATACCTGGATCCGGGATGCGTCCCTGTCGGTGCGGGCGCTGAACGATTTGGGTTTCGCCGAAGAGGCGTATGCCTTCCGGCGCTGGTTGCGCGAGCGGCTGGAAGCCGGTGACACCACTTCTGGTGAGCCGTTGCAGATCATGTATCGCATCGATGGCGATCCTCGACTGGAGGAGGAGATTCTCTCTCATCTGGAGGGTTACCGCGGATCGGCGCCGGTGCGGGTCGGTAACGCGGCGGCCGATCAGATCCAGCTCGACATCTACGGTGAGGCGGCCGACGCGCTGGCGCAGATGTCCGATATCGGCGGAATCTCGGGCTGGCGGGCGATCGCGAACCTGATCGACTGGCTCACCGAGAACTGGGACCGGCGCGACGAGGGGATTTGGGAAACTCGTGGTGGTCAACAGGAATTCACCTACAGCCGTCTCATGACCTGGGTCGCGTTCGATCGCGGTGTACGGCTGGCGATCGAACACTCTCGGCCCGCGGACGTCGCGCGCTGGACACGGGAACGGGACGCCGTGTTCAACCAGATCATCGAGCGCGGCTGGAGCTCGAAGCGGCAGGCGTTCGTGCAGCACTACGCCACCGAGGTGCTGGATGCGTCGCTGCTGCTCATGCCGCGGATGGGCTTCCTGTCCTCGCAGGATCCGGCGTGGCTGAGCACGCTCGACGCGATGGACGAGGAATTGGTCAGCGACAGCCTGGTCTACCGTTACGACCCCGAAGCCTCCCCGGACGGCTTACGCGGCGTCGAGGGCACGTTCAATCTGTGCAGTTTCCTATATGTGGAGGCGCTGGCCCGTGCTGGGCGATTGACCCAAGCCCGCTACGCGTTCGACAAGATGCTCACCTACGCCAATCACGTCGGTCTCTTCGCCGAGGAGATCGGCCCGTCCGGCGAGCAGTTGGGCAACTTCCCACAGGCGTTCACGCACCTGGCCTTGGTCGCCGCGGCGATGGCGTTGGACGAACAGCTCGACCGAGCCGAAGCTCGGCCGGACGGTTCCTGACCCGGGGCGCGTGGATGGCGGAGCCGACCGGGTCCAGACCGCGCGGGGTGCTGCTTCCTCTCGCGCTGGCGCAGTTCATCTGTAGCTTCGCCGGTTCGAACATGAACGTGATGATCACCGACATCAGCGCCGACCTGAACACCACCGTGCACGGGGTGCAGGTGACGATCACGATCTTCCTGCTGGTGATGGCCGCGCTGATGATCCCCGGCGGAAAGCTCACCGACCGATTCGGTCGCAAGCGATGTTTCGTCGTCGGCTTGGCCGTCTACGGCGTCGGCGCCGTGCTCAGCGCTCTCGCACCGGCGCTCGGTGTGCTGATCCTGGGCAATTCGATCCTCGAAGGTGTCGGCACCGCGCTGCTGATCCCACCGGTCTATATCCTCAGCACCTTGCTGTTCACCGAGACGACGTCTCGCGCACGGGCCTTCGGCGCCATCATGGCCATGGGCGGCATCGGCGCCGCGGCCGGACCGTTGATCGGCGGACTCATCACCTCCGGGCTCAGCTGGCGCGCCGCCTTCGGCTTCCAAGTTCTCGTCATCGTGGCGATCATCCTGCTCAGCCGCCGCATTACCGACCCGCTGCCCGCGGACCCCACGCGGCCTTTCGATCTCGGGGGTGCGATTCTGTCGGCGGTCGGTCTGATCCTGCTCGTCATGGGCATTCTGGCCGCCGACGACAATTTCTGGTTGATGCTGGCGCTGCTGTCACTCGGTGCGATGTTCCTCGCCTGGTTCTTCGTCTCTTGCCGCAACAAGGAGCGCGCCGGGCATGAGCCGCTGCTGTCGACCGGCTTGTTCCGCAACCGCACGTCGAACCTCGGCCTGGTCACCCAGAACATCCAGTGGTTGCTGTTGATGGGCACCTCGTTCGTCGTCTCGGCGTATCTGCAGGTTGTGCGCGGATACAACGCCATTGAGACCGGCGTCATCTTCACCGCCGCCACCATCGGCCTGCTGGTCTCGTCACTGTCGGCCGGACGACTGGCGCGGCGCCGCGCCGCGCGCACCCTCATCATGGGTGGTTTCCTGGTGACCATCATCGGCGTGGTGGTGCTGCTGGCATTGGCGGGCAGCGCGCTGAACCCGTGGGCGTTCGCCCCCGGACTGTTGTTGATCGGGCTCGGCCTCGGCGTGATGCTCACCCCGTCGGTCAACGTGGTGCAGTCCAGCTTCGGTGAGGAACTGCAGGGCGAGATCTCGGGGTTGTCGCGCAGCGTGTCCAACCTCGGTTCCTCGCTCGGTACCGCGGTGGCCGGGACGATCCTGGTCGCCGATCCCGGCGGTCACGCCTACGCCGCCGCGATGAGCGTTCTCGCCGCGATCGGCCTCGGCGGACTGCTCGCCGCGGCGCTGCTGCCCCGCCGCACGGTGTCGGCGCCGCCCGTGGCGTCGCGCGACACCTGACCCGCACCGGCACCGCGGCCGCTGCCGGTCACATGCGGCTCGGCTCCCAGGTCGTGACCGCCCAGATCACGACGACGTCCAAGGCGATGACGATGGTCGACCACCACGGGTAGTACGGCAGCCACAGGAAGTTCGCCAGGATCGACAGCGCGGCGAGGAACACCGCTGTGACCCTCGCCCACATAGCGCCGGCGATCAGCCCGACCGCCGCGATCACCACCAAGATGCCGAGAACGAGATGGATCCACCCCCAGGTGGTGGTACTGAACTGATAGGTGTAATTCGTTCCGGAGACCAGAAGATCATCCTTGGCGATCGCGGAGATCCCCTGGAAGATCGACAGGAGCCCGGCGGCCAACAGCAGGACCGCGGCGCCGATCGAAGTAGTGGCCGCGACCGCCTGCTTGACGGAATGGTCATCAGTTGCTGACATTTGCCGGTCACCTCTCTCATCGGCGATGCACGGAGCGATGCATCGGTCTGACGGGGCGTCTTGCCCGATCCGCATGGGACGTACCGAAAACCTGGAACAACAGAGCCCGCACACGTCGCCGTGCGCCGGTGTTCAGCATAATCCCCAGCGATCTTCTGGCTACTATTTAGTAGGCCTTGCCGCGGGCTCGGCACGACTCGGAAAGACGGATGGCCCGGCGACGAACTCGGTGAGAGGTCGATGGAAGCCAGCAGACAAGCATTCCTACACGGACCGCTGTTCTCCCGGAGCGCTCCGCTGGACCGCCGCAACGCGGCCAGCCGGATCAGCGCCTATGTCTACGGGAACGTGCTGATACTCGCGGCGCTGATACCGGTGACGACCTCCGCCGAACACGTCGGCATCTTGATCGTCCTCGGGACGGCTTTCTCGACGTTCATCGCACACTCTTTCGCCGAAGGGGTCGGCCAGAGCGTCCAGCAGAACCGTCCTATCTCCGCTCGGGAGCGCTGGATGGACATGCGGGACTCCGTGCCGATCCTCAGCTCGGCGGTGCTGCCTTGCGTGATCCTCGGCATCGCCGGTCTCGGATGGCTCGAACCGCGCACTGCGCAGCTGCTCGCGGAGGTGGTCATGCTGATCCGGATCGGCGGAATCGTGTTCGTCATCGAGCGGCTCAACGGTGCGCGTCCCCGGCGTTCGACCTTGCTCGAGGCCCTGCTGCTGGCGGTTGCGGCCACCACCGTCGTGGTGGTCAAGGTGATCATGACCCACTGATCGCGCGGATGCTGTGGCCGAACCCCGCCTGCTCTGCTTCAATCGATATATGTGCAGGTGGATGGCTTATTCAGGAGAGCCGATCCGGGCCGAGGACCTTTTGTTCCGGCCGACGCATTCGTTGATCGACCAGAGCTTGCACTCCCAACTGGGTGCGACGACCACGAACGGTGACGGCTTCGGGATCGGCTGGTACGGCGATGGCCCGCGACCTTCGGTGTTCAAGAACACCGAACCGGCATGGAACGACCGCAACTTGCGGGAGATCGCGGGCGCGGTGCGCACGTCGCTGTTCTTCGCGCACGTGCGCGCGTCGACCGGGACCTCGGTGCAGCGCAGCAACTGTCACCCGTTCCGGCACGGGCACTGGTTGTGGATGCACAACGGAGCGCTGCGCGGGTTCCGCCAGTGCAAGCGTGATCTGATGACGGCGGTCGATCCGCTCCTGTTCGCCGACATCGAGGGATCTACCGATTCCGAGTTGCTCTTCTTCCTTGCCCTGACCTTCGGGCTCGTCCACGACCCGTTCGAGGCGGTCGCCCGCGCGGTCGGCCTCGTCGAAGACGTCGGCCGGGCGCACGAGGTCGAGGCTCCGGTACAGATGACCGTCGCGACCACCGACGGCGAATCCATGTGGTTCTTCCGGTATTCCACCGAGCGGCAGACGCGATCGCTGTTCTATTCCAACGATGTCGCGAAAGTGCGCGCCCTGCATCCGGAGGTGAAAGCTCTCCGCGCGCTGGGGGAGGAGGCCCGGTTCGTGGTCTCCGAGCCGCTGCGTGACCTGCCGGGAGCGTGGAACGAAGTCCAGGAATCGTCGGCAGGCGTCGTCCGCCTCGGTCACGATGAAACGCGCCCGTTCGAGCCGGTCGCACCGTGACCCACCGGACGGCCGATCGGATCGCCACCCGCGCCGAACGTGCCGAGCAGGGTGAATCCGCTCGGCGGACTACCCCTTTCGCCGCTCTCGCCGAACACGACGCCACCGGCAGGGACCCGGTCGACCTGCTCGATCGGCAGGCTCGATCCAGGATTCCGGAACTGGTTCCGGTGCGGTACGGCCGCATGGCGAACTCACCGTTCGCCTTTTATCGCGGCGCGGCCCTGGTCATGGCGGACGATCTGTCCCGAGCGCCCACGACGGGGCTGCACACTCAACTGTGCGGTGATGCCCACCTGAGCAATTTCGGAATCTTCGCGACACCCGAACGCCGCCTGGCCTTCGACATCAACGATTTCGACGAGACGTACCCCGGTCCGTTCGAATGGGATGTCAAACGGCTCGTCACCAGCCTGGCGGTCGCCGCCGGAGAGAACGGCTTCTCCGCGAAACAGCGGCTGAAAGTCACGCGAGCGTGCGCGGCGGAATACCGGACCACGATGCGGGACCAAGCCGAGCGGAGCACCACAGCCGTGTGGTACTCGCGCATCGATCCCACCGCCGAATTGCCCGAATTGCGCGACGAGCTGGACACCTCGACCCAGGAGCGGGTGCGCAAGGCGCTCGCGAAGTCGCGGACGCACGACAGTCACCACGCCCTGGCGAAGCTGACCACTCGTGTCGACGGCAGGCCGCGGATCATCAGCGACCCGCCCCTGCTCGTCCCGCTCGAGGAACTCTTCGCCGATGTCGACGCCGAGCAGCTGTATCGCGAACTGCGCCAACGTCTCAGCGATTACCGTGCGACTCTGCAGGACAATCGCCGCGCGCTGCTGGACCAATTCGAGTTCGCGCAAGCCGCGCGCAAGGTGGTCGGCGTGGGGAGCGTGGGCACCCGCGCTTGGATCGTCCTGCTGCTGGGAGTCGACGGAGATCCGTTGTTTCTGCAGGCGAAAGAGGCCCAACCGTCGGTATTGGCACGGTATCTGGCGGGCCCGTCGTATCCGAACCAGGGGGAGCGGGTAGTGCGTGGGCAGCGGCTGATGCAGGCGGCGAGCGACATCCTGCTGGGCTGGCAACACGGTCCCGACATCGACGGCGAGCAGCGGGACTTCTACTTCCGGCAGCTACGTGACGGCAAGGGCTCGGCGGTGATCGAGACCATGGGTCCCAGGGGACTGCGGCTCTACGGCCGACTGTGCGGGCGGGTGCTGGCTTACGCACACGCCCGCGCGGGCGACCGGATAGCGATCGCTTCGTACCTCGGCACGACAGACGAGTTCGACCATGCCATGGCGGAATACGCCGAAACCTACGCCGACCAGAACGCGCGCGACCATGCCGAACTCGAGCGCGCGATGCAGGAAGGCCGCATCACCGCGCGAACCGGAATGTAAGACCGTCGTCGTCTGCGAATGCCCGTGGGCGCCTTGCTCATTGCGCAGGACGGTTAGGCTGCGACCTTGTGCGCGAGCTGTCGTCGGTGTCGAGGTTGTGGGTCGTTTGGGTGGTTACTCGATTACTGATGGTGGTGTTCACCGGTGTGACGGCGTTGCCGCACAGCGTCTGGGATGCCTCGGCGGCGGACTTGACCCTGTACCGCGCCTGGGCCGAACATATCGTGCACCAGAACGCTTTCCCGTTGGACGACGAACGCTGGCAGTATCCGCCCGGGGCGGGTGCGTTGCTGGTGGTGCCCTGGCTGATCGGCGGTGGGTTGGGCTACAACTGGTTGTTCTTCGCGCTGGTCGCGGCAGCGGATGCCGGTGTGCTCAGCTTGTTGATCAGGGCGGCGCGGGCTGACGGGCTGCGGACAGCGCAGGCCGGGCCGTGGATTTGGACGCTCGGAGTGGCCTTCCTTGGCCGGGTCTGTTACGGCCGATTCGATTTGATCGTAGCCGCGACCGCGATCGCGGCACTGTTGTGGTCAGCGCGCCGACCGGCGGCGGCAGGCGTGGCCGCCGCCGCGGGTGTGTTGCTGAAACTGTGGCCGGTGGTGGTCGTGCTCGGGTTGCGCCGACGGACGCTGTGGCGCATGAGCGCGGCGGCGGCCTGCGCCGGTCTGGTTGCGATGGCGGGATTGACCGCGTTGGGTCCGGGCGCGTGGTCGTTTCTGGAGTTTCAGTCGAAGCGGGGATTGCAGATCGAATCCGTCGCTGCCACGCCGTTGTTGGTTTCTCGGCTGATGAACGGCGGCTGGACCATCGTGCATCGTTACGGGGCGGAGGAGCTGTCCGGCCCTGCGGTGTCCGCCGTGGCCAGGGGATGCGTGGCCGTCATGATCATCGGGGGCGCGGTGTTGCTGATCACCTGGTGGCGCGTGCGTCCTCCGGCGACGGATCTGGCATTGGCGGCGGTGCTCCTCGCCTTGGCGGCCAGTCGGGTGCTCAGCCCGCAGTACTTGGTGTGGGCGGTCGGGGTCGCCGCGGTCTGCGCGCTCGACCCGCGCACCACGCAGCGGCCTGTGCTGGTGCTGGTACTCGCGACGGCACTGGCGAGTCAGGTGGAGTTCCCGTTCCTCTACGACCGGGTCGCCACCGGAAGCGGGCCGGGAGTAGTGGTCCTGGCAGTGCGCAATGGCCTGCTGCTCTGCGCAACCGCGTGGTCGCTCGTACGTCTGTGGCGCGACAACTTCCAACCGTCTCGTGAAAGCCCGGAAGTGCCGATAACGGTCGTCGGGGCCGCGTCGTCGGCCTGAACGACGATGTGCACTTCCGGCGCGTGCGGCCACGTCCCCGAACTTTCCACTGGCGGGAGGGACAGTCGAGCCGGGCGATCGATGTTCCGGGAAAGATGACGTGTCGTCGGCCCCCGGACCGGCAGCTCACCGTGAGAAGGAGCCGAATTCGATGAGGATCACCCGAACACTTCGCCTCGGTATCGGGGCGATCGCCGTCGCCCTCGTCGCCGCCGCCTGCGGTGGCGGCAGCGACGCCGCGACCACCGCCGATCACGTGCGGGACGGCAAGCTGACCATCGGCATCAAGTTCGACCAGCCAGGACTCGGATTCCGTGAAGCGGACGGCTCCTACCAAGGCTATGACGTCGAGATCGCCAAGTACGTAGCGAGCAAGCTCGGCGTGCGGCCCGACGGCATCACCTTCAAAGAGACGCCGTCGGCCCGGCGGGAGACGATGATCATGAACGGCGAGGTGGACTTCATCGTCGCCACCTATTCGATAACCGACGCGCGTAAGGAGAAAGTCGACTTCGCCGGACCGTATTTCGTGGCCGGGCAGGCGCTGCTGGTGAAGAAGGAGACCACCGATATCACCGGTGTCGAGTCGCTGAACGGCAACAAGAAACTTTGCTCGGTCAAAGGCTCCACCCCGGCGCAATACGTCAAGGATCATTACGCCAAAGATGTTCAGCTGGTGGAACTCGACACCTACTCGCAGTGCATCGAAGCTCTGCGCCGCGGTTCGGTCGATGTGGTGACCACCGACGACATCATCCTCGCCGGTTTCGCGGGGCAGGCGTCAGGGGAACTGAAGCTGGTCGGCAACACGTTCACCACCGAGAAGTACGGTATCGGCCTGAAGAAGGGCGACCAGGAAACCCGGAACAAGATCAACGACGCGATCGAGCAAATGGTCGCCGACGGTTCTTGGCAGAAGGCGTTCGAGGAAACGATCGGGCCGCTGCGTGATTCGACGTTGACGCCGCCCGCCGTCGACCGATACTGATCGGCACTCACCGATTCCGGCAGCCGCACGAACAGCATCCCGCTGCACATTTCGTGCATGCGGACGGCATATCCACCGTCGTGTCGAGCAAGCCCCGGTTTGGGGCGGGGGTGAGGTAGCCGGTTGTCACGTCCGCGACGCCTACTGACACCCCCGTCGGCAATCCCCGCCACCCGGGCCGGGCGTGCGTACCATCACCGGCATGCAGCTATCTACCCGCAACCAACTCGACGGCGCCGTCGTCTCGATCACCCGCGGCGAAGCCATGGCCGTGGTCCGGGTCCGGCTCACCGGGGGTGATGAGATCACCTCCTCGATCACCCGCGACGCAGTCGATGACCTGCGACTCACCGAAGGCACACGCGTCAAGGTCCTCATCAAGTCGACCGAGGTGGCGCTCGGCGTCGAATAGCCGGGCGCCACCGTCGCCAATTCCGCTGGGACGGCCCTATATTCGTTGGTCACATCATCTGCGGACCGGATATTGTCGGCAGATTCCGCTTCGACTCATCTACACGGCGGACGCGCCCGACCCTGCGAGGCATGCTGAGGTCGAGAAGCGTGGACCGGCCACCCGACGCGTGGGTTTGATGCTTCTTGCCAGACCGAAGCGAACGCACTGGCCGAATGTGGGATGGGTGCTGCCAGGATGTCCATACCGGGCGCAGACGGGGAAGAACCAATTTCTCTTCCCTTTTAACATATATCGCACTGGGGGACTTGCGGCAAGGCCCGGGTAGTGCTGCAAAATCTTCGGCCGAAGCCAGAACCTGCGGAAATCGGCGATTCGCGAGGCACGTGCGCTCGCGGGTTTCCGCCGGACCAGCTGGCCGAGATGCGACACCAACGGATGGGCGGTTCATGTTTGACGTGATCATTGTCGGCGGCGGACCGACCGGCTTGATGCTGGTCAGCGAGTTGCGGCTGCACGGCGTGCACACGCTTGTACTGGAGAAGGAGACGGAACCGTCCACGCTGTCCCGGGGGCAGGGCCTGCACGCGCGCAGTGTCGAGATGATGGACCAGCGCGGCGTGCTGGACCGGTTCCTCGCGGTCAGTAAAAAGTTCCAAGTCGGCGGTCTTTTCGGCGGCATCGTCAAGCCGTGGCCGGACCGGTTGGAGACGGCGCACCCGTACGGTCTCGCCACTCCACAGCCCGTCACCGAACGGCTGCTCAACGAGCACGCCCTCGAGGTCGGCGCCGAGATCCGGCGCGGCTGCGAAGTGGTGGGGCTGAGTCAGGACGAGCACGGGGTGACCGTCGCGTTGGCCGACGGCACGCGACTACGCTCGCGCTACCTCGTCGGCTGCGACGGCGGCCGCAGCACGGTGCGCAAACTGCTCGGCGTCGGTTTCCCCGGCGAACCCACCAAAGTCGAGACGTTGCTCGGTGAAATGGAGGTGACCGAGGACCCGGCGAAGGTGGCCGCGATCGTCGAGGAAGTCCACAAAACGCAGAAGCGGTTCGGCGCCGCCCGCTCCGGTGACGACGGAAGGCTGTTCCGTATCGTCGTGCCTGCCGAGGGCGTGTCGGACGATCGTGCGGCCCCGACCCTGGAGGAGTTCAAGCGGCAACTGCGGGCGTTCTCGGGCACCGACTTCGGGGTGCACTCCCCGCGCTCGCTGTCCCGCTTCGGCGACGCTACGCGGCAGGCCGAGCGTTACCGGGTCGACCGGGTGCTGCTGGCCGGCGACGCTGCGCACATCCACCCGCCGACCGGCGGGCAAGGGATGAACCTCGGCATCCAGGACGCGTTCAACCTCGGCTGGAAACTGGCTGCCGAGGTGAACGGCTGGGCGCCGGAGGGATTGCTCGACAGTTACCACGCCGAACGACACCCGGTGGGCGCGCGTGTGCTGGAGAACACCCGTGCGCAGATCACGCTGATGGGAACCGATCCTGGCGCGACCGCGCTGCGCGAGCTGTTCTCGAAGTTGATGGACTTCGAGGAGGTCAACCGGTATATCACCGAGATCATCACCGCGGTCGGGGTCCGCTACGACTTCGGCGAGGGGCACGACCTGCTCGGCCGGCGGATGCGGGACGTCGGGCTGAAGCGGGGTCGTCTCTACGAACTGATGCACGGCGGGCGTGGGTTGCTGCTCGACCAGACGGGCCGGCTTTCGGTAACGGGGTGGGCGGATCGGGTGGACCACGTCGTCGATGTCAGCGAGGAACTGGAGGTGCCCGCCGTGCTGCTGCGGCCGGACGGCCACGTGGCCTGGGTCGGTGCAGACCAGCAGGATCTGCTCGAGCACCTGCCCCGGTGGTTCGGCGCCGCAGCGGGCTGATTCGCCGACTGGCCGCCGGACCCCGCGAGTGCACCGGGGACAGCGGGATAGGGCGGTCAATGGTTGTCTCGGTCTGGCGGTGGACGCATGGTCTGCTGGCGCCGCCAGGCCGAGGGCCCGGCCCCGTGGGCGCGTTTGAACGCGACGCTGAAAGCGAAGGCGTCGTGGTATCCGACTTGATGAGCGATGGTCGCGACGGTGGCGTCGGTATCGCGCAGGGCGTCCGCGGCCAGGGTCATTCGCCAATCGGTGAGATAGGTCAGCGGCGGGCGTCCGAGCAAGGCGGTGAAGCGGGCGGAGAAGGAGGCTCTGGACATGTTGGCCTCCTCGGCCAACGCGGCAACGGTCCAGCGGTGGGCCGGATCGTTGTGGAGCGCGTGGAGAGCACGGCCGATCCGCGGGTCGATCATCGCGTGATACCAGCCGGGTGGTGTCGCGCCGGGCGCGGCCCACCAGGCGCGCAGCGCCAACACGAGCACCAGATCGAGCAACCGATGCAGGACGGCGTCTTGTCCCGGCTCGTCCCGGGCGGCTTCGGTGGTGAGCAGATGCAACGCGGCGCTGGTCCGGGATCCGGCAGGTACGACCGCCACGGGTGGCAGCAGATCGAGTACTCGCTCGCCCACGTCGCCATGAAGTACGAAGGAGCCACGCAGCACTGTCGTGGCTCCTGGCAAACCGTCACCGTAGGTGCGTGGGCCCATATTCCGGAGCGCGCCCGGTTCCCGGCTGTGGTCGAGGACGACTTTGCGCCCCTCCTCGATCAAAATCTGAGGCGGGGTGGTCGGACTATCGGCAACCGTATATCCGCGGGTCGTTTTCACCACGGCGATACCGCCCTCGGGCACCGGCACCTTTGTCGTGTGGGCATCGTCGAGCCGCAAGTGCGCCGGACCGCCCAGCACCGCGACGACAGCGAGCGCTGGATGTCCGGATGCGGCGAAGGTCAGTGACCACGGCGGCCGCTGGATGAGCTGGCGCACCTCGGTATTGCCCACTCGCGCTCGATGCAACAGATCACTCAGCACGTCCACAGCGAGCAACGTTAGACGATCACAAAGAAATCCCGGATCTTCTCGCATGGATCGTCTGACTGCTGCTCGATTGGATGATTGCCATGACCAACATCCTGATTCTCGGCGGCACCGGTAAGACCGGCCGACGGATCGCACGCCACCTCCGAGCCGCGGGCCATCCGGTACGGGCGGTCGCCCGCACCGGGGGCGATATGTCGTTCGACCTGGGCGACCCGACGACTTGGTCGGCCGTGCTCGACGGCGCCACCTCCGCCTATCTCGTGGAACCGGCCCTGCAATTCACCGACGAGGGCCGAGCGCGTATTCCGAAATTCATCGAGGCGGCGGTCGGGGCCGGTGTCCGGCGACTCGTACTACTGTCCGCACCGGCCGCCGACCAGGCCGATCATCCCCTGCACGCCGCCGAGCGCGCGACCCGGGACAGCGGGCTGGAATGGACCATCCTGCGACCCAACTGGTTCGCGCAGAATTTCAGTGAAAGTTTCTGGCTATCAGGCATTCTCAACGGCGCGCTGTATATCCCCACCGGCGACGGCCGTACCCCGTTCGTGGACGCCGACGACATCGCCGAAGTCGCGGCGCGAGCACTGATCGATGACCGGCACAGCGGTAACACCTACGAGCTGACCGGCCCGAGGGCGATCAGCTTCGGCGAAGCCGTGGACCTGATCGGAGCGACCGTCGGCCGCACGATCCGCCACGTCGACATCGACCCCGTGACTTTCGTCGAACAGCAAATCGGCTTCGGTGTCTCGCCCGAGGCTGCGCGGCTACTCACCGACATTCTCACCCGCCTTCCCCACGGCGGCCCGGGCACGACCCCCACCGATGACGTGCACCAGGCCTTGGACCGTCCGGCGCGGACATTCGAGAACTATGTCGCGCAAGCCGCCGCCTCAGGCTGTTGGCGCCCGACCACTACCTCCTAGCGCAACAGCGCGGCTGGTGCTGACAACGGGATGGTCGGGTCGAAACTGGCACAATCGCGACCTTTCACTAGGTTCTGGCCGCAGAAAGAGTGGGTGGCGAATCGGGAGGACCGGCTCAGCTATCAGTTTTCGAGAGCAGCTCCCGGGTAACACGAACTCGTTGGATGCGGGAATGGGGAAGGGATCGACCATGGGAAAGCAATCGTTCAGCAAAGGCGACGAAGTCGAATGGAACAGCCACGGCAGTACCGCCGAGGGCGAGGTGGAAGAAGTGATCACGTCCGACACCGAAGCGGCGGGCCGAACGGTACGGGCCTCCGAACAAGATCCGCAGTATCGGGTGCGCAGTGCGAAGAGCGGCCGTGACGCGGTGCACAAGCCCGGCGCGCTACGTCCGCACGACGATTGACATCGAAAATCGGAGCCGCGCCATGACGACGGAAGACAAAGACACGCGTACGGAATTCGACAACATCGTCAACATGACGGCGAAAGAACTGCGCCGGTGGCTCGACACCGACGAGTCGAAGTCGGTGGGGCAGAAGCCGAAAGACGGCGGCGAGTCGACCGGGCACGCCAGCGGGCGGCGCATCGCGGACATCCTCGAGAAGAAGAAACCGACCGACGATGATTACGCGCACATGCGCAAAGTCATCGGCTATGCGCACCGCCATCTCGAGCAGCGACCCTCCGGCGAAATCGAGAACACCAAATGGCGATACTCGCTGATGAACTGGGGCCACGATCCGATGAAAAGCTGACGGCAGCAGCGAATACGCGACGCCTCCAGCGTCTCTTGCCGATTCGAGCCGTCTCCGGCGGGCACGGGCAGACGCCGGGCGCCGCTAATCGCGCCAGACAGGTGGGCGCTTCGCCAGGAAGGCCGCCATTCCTTCGCGGGCGCCGGGAAGTTGGGCGGCGGCGGCCATGACTTCCAGGGCGAGGGCGTAGGCGTCTGCCTCGGGGCGGTCGAGCTGGCGGTAGAGGGTGCGTTTGCCCAGTGCTTTGCTGGCGCGGCTGCCGCGGGTAGCTCGGGCGAGCAGCTCGTCGACGGCGGTGTCGAGCTCGGCGTCCGGCACCGCTCGGTTGATCAGGCCCCACTGTTCGGCGGTGCGGGCATCGATCGGGTCGCCGGTGAGGGCGAGTTCCATCAGTCGTTTGCGGCCGACGGCGCGGGCTACCGGCACCGCGGGGGTGTGGCAGAACCAGCCGCCCTTGCCGCCGGGGAGCGCGAAACCGGCCGATTCGGCGGCGACGGCCAGATCGCACGAGGCCACCAGTTGGCAGCCGGCGGCTGTGGCCAAACCTTGCACCCGAGCGATCACCACCTGCGGGACCGATTCGATGGTCGACATGAGCTCGGTGCACAGTGTGAGCAGTTCCCGCACGCCGAGCAGGTCGCGTGCGGCGACATCGGCGAAATCATGTCCCGCGGAGAACACCGGACCGGCTGCCCCGAGCACTATCCCGGTGGCGTCCGTCTCGCCCGCAGCGCGGAAGGAGGCGAGCAACTCGGCCAGATGTTCGCCGGACAGGGTATTGCGTCGCTCCGGCCGGTTCATCGTGATGCGCACTGTGTCGCCGTCCCGCGCGACCAGCACATGCTGATACTCCAAGGCGGTCATATCTCCACCGTAGAGCTATACGGGGAACGACACGACACTTCCGGGATGATCTCCGAACAGCTCGCACGGCTGGGTCCTCCGCTGGGCGGCGGTGGTGGCGGGGCCGCGTCCCGGCTGTGGGACCTCGATGCGGATGGCCTGCTCGGCATCTTCCTCGCCGCAGGCGCCCGATCGGACGCAGTTGACCCTTCACCGAGCGCTAAGGCTTGTTCGGCATCGAAGTCGGTAGCGACGCGGCCGACGCTCGGATACCGCAGTGCTCATGTTCGTCAGGATTGGCAACACTGCAAACTGATCGGATGATTGTGGGGATCGACGGCTCATGTTCAGCTCGATGCCAACTGGCGGTCGGGCTCGGACGGTACGCATCGCTGGTGAGAATGCACCGCAGTACCCGAAGCGCGCTCGTCATGGTCGCCGTGTGCGCGACCGCCGTTCTGTCCGCTTGCTCGTCGTCGAACTCGGAGGCGGGCTTCACCGCCGCCAAGGACCAGCCCTTGGTGATCTCGCTGGATGATCTGCTGGCCGCGACCGGCGGCAGCGCCGCGGTCGGGATCGCCGATCCGCAGCACGGCACGATCACCCGCCGCACCGACGGTGCGGTGGTGTACACGCCTGTGGCTGGATACACCGGTTCCGACAGCATCACCGTGACCACCACCGACGCCGTGAAGCTGTTCACCACCGATATCCCGCCGCTCGGTGACTTCGGTGGCGTGAGTCTGCAGGGCAGCGGATACGGGTCGGCGTTCACCCCGGTGCCCGGATCGGTCGACGAGTTCTACGGTCTCACCGACCGCGGTCCGAACGTGGACGGCAAGGGCAAGAACGAGAAGCTCACGCCGATACCGACTTTCACGCCCACCATCGCGAAATTCAAGTTGGTCGGCACCAAGGCGGTGCTGGAAAGCACCATTCCCCTGAAGAATTCAGCGGGCCAGCCGTTCAACGGCCTGGTCGACACCTCCGCAAGCACCGGCGAGACCATCCGCGACCTCAACGGCACCGTCCTGCCGCCGACCGATCACGGCATCGACAGCGAAGGCTTGGTCGCGATGCCCGACGGCAGCTTCTGGGTGTCCGACGAGTACGGGCCGTTCGTCGTGCACTTCGACGCCAACGGCGCCGAGCTCGAGCGGCTCGCACCGGGACGCGGTCTGCCCAAAGAGCTTTCGCTGCGCACCCCGAACCAGGGTATGGAGGGGCTCACCATCACGCCGGACGGCAGAACATTGGTCGGCATCGTGCAGAGTGCACTGAACGAGCCAGGTGTCGCGTCGGCGCGTGAGGTGCCGATGACCCGGATCGTCACCGTGGATCTGAAGACCCGGGACGTCAAGGAATTCGTATATCCGCTGGAGAATCCGAAGCAGAAGCTCGCGGTCTCCGAGATCACGGCGCTGAGCGACACCACCTTCCTGGTCGACGAACGCGACGGCGGCAAATCGCCCAAGGCCGACAAGAAGCTGTGGACCATCGACATCACCGGCGCCACCGACATCGGCCCGCAGGCGAAAATCCAGAACGCGCACTACGATCCACAACTCGGCCTGCTGGTCGACGGCAAGCCGCTGGAACTCCTCGTCGGTGCCGTGCCCACTGCCGAAGGCGTCGCCACGCTGCGGAAGGCGGGTGTCACCCCCGTCACCAAGAAGTCCGCCCTTGACCTCGGCGGTCTGCTGGACGGCCTGAACGCCGACGGCAAGTTCTTCGGCCACGACAAGATCGAGGGCGTCGCCACCCGCGACGGCGGCAAGACCCTCTACATCGCCGACGACAGCGACTTCGGCATCGAGGCCGCCACCGGCGACCAGCCGCCGTTCGGACTGAAGGCCAAACTCCTCGCCAACGGCGCCCAGGACACGGGTGAGGTGCTGATGGTCGACACCACCAAGCTGCCCGCCAAGACGCAGACGCGGACGCTCACGATCACCGTGAAGTAGCGGACGTATGGCGCCGGGCACCGTCGCGAACCCTCCCGGAAGTGGCAACAGCCGTGACCGGGAGGGCGCCATTGGTCAGTGCGAAAACACGTGTTCGGTCCTCTGGAGCCGCTATTCCCGGGGTGACGCCGTGCCCTGCCCGCCGTCCGGCCTGTGCCCGGGAGTCGACCAGCTGGTGCGACCGGTTTCTCGGCGGCGAATGGCTCGGCGCAGGGAAGAGGAGTCGGCGTAGCCGACTCGATGGGCGGCAGCCTCCGCAGTGGTTCCCGATCGGATCAGCGTCAACGCGGTGTCCGTGCGTATGTACTGGACGAAGGCTTGCGGGCTGAGGCCGGTAGCGCGCTGTAGGCGTCGTGCGAGTGTGCGGGTATGAAGTCCCACCGCGTCGGCGAGATCGGTGGTCGTGAAGGATCGGCGGAGATTGCTGACGATCCAGTCGTGGGCGTGCACCAGATCGGGGTCGTCGGCGATCAGCACGGTGAGCATCATGTAGGGACGCTGCGAGGTCCGGCGGTCGATGAGCTGATAGCGGGCGCACAGATCGGCCACGTCCGAGCCGGTGAGCATCTCGATCGCCGCGAGCATGACGTCGACATGGGCGAGTGATGCTCCGCCGGTGACCGTGCGGCCGTGCCGGACCAAGATCTTGTCGGGTTCGACGGTGATCGCGGGGTGCCGTGCCTGGAGTTCGGCTGCGAGGAACCAGGATGTCGTCGCGCGGCCACCGTCGAGCGCTCCGGTTCGGGCGAGCAGGAACACGCTCGAACAAGAGGCGGCCACCCGAGCCTGCGAGTTCACGGCCTCGGACAGAATTCGCATCGACCACGGATCGCTCGCTCGCGCCAGAACGGCGTCCAGCTCGCTCACCGATACGCACCCCATTCCCGGAATAGCGAGCAGATCGAGCGCGCCGGGCAATTGATCGCCAGGGCGCAATGCGGTGATCTCGAAAGGGCGGGGCCGGCCGAGAGCTTCCGCGGCTCGGTTGGCCGACTCGAGCATGTCGTGACTGATCGCGATTCCGGTGGCTCGCATATCCGGCAGTTCGAGCACTGCGGCTTTCACGTCTCGATCATATCCGGTTCGTGTCCGCGCAGAATTCGTGGACGATCGTGGCGGGTGATTGTCGCCTCGGTCAATTCTCGTTCACCGAGTCCCAATTATTCCCGCAGGCCGATGGTACTCATGACCCCGGACGGTAACAGTGCCCGCCGATTGCCACGGGCGCTCGACCGATCATCTGTCACGAGTGGTCTCTATTTTGTCCAACTCGGCCCTGGTCCTCGATATTCGAATACTCATAGGGTCGAGTTCATCGATTTCCGAAGGAGGACAGACTGTGACTTCCGCCGTGTCGCTCGCCACGACGTCGAACATCGCATTCGACCAGTTCTGCCGCGCCGTCATGGGCCTGGTACACGAGAGCTGTTGCGCGGCACCGAGTCTATCCGTGGTGCGATCGCGTCCGGCACAGCCGATGCGGCAGAACAGCCTGTTCAAGCGGCTCGGCCGAGACGCCTGGACCGAGACGGTGTCCACACGGGACTCGATCCTGCCCACGATCCGTGGCGCCTTCGTCCTGCCGGATGTGACCATCGCCCACTTGGACAGGCCGGATGCGGTGCATGTCGACGTCTATGTGGTCGACGGCCAGATCGACAGCATCACCCCGGCCGGTGCGATGCAACCTCCGCCACAGGCGACGGTGTTCGAGGAAGCTCGCGGCGGCTTCGTCGCGAGCGCGCTGATCGACATGCATGTGCACATGCCCCCTGACAGCGTGCTTCGGCTGACCGATCTGTTCCTACTGCAAACCCTGCGGCACGGGATCACGGTCGTTCGCGACGCGGGCGACACCGACGGGACGGCGACACCGGCGGCGCTGGCATCGGTGGTATCCGGCGCCCTGCCCGGACCGGAGATCCACTACGCCTACGGGTTCGTGAACTCCCCACCGGCACGGTGGTCGAACTCGTTCGGCTACGCCGATCCGGAGCAGGCGCCGGACATCATCGATCGGCTGCGGCACCTGGGGGCCACGTGGGTCAAATCTTATGAAAATCTCGATGTTCCGCGCATCGTCGCGCTCAAAGCAGCGGCACGTGCGGCCGGCATGGGAGTTCTCGGACACGTTCCGTACGGGCTCGGGCACGAGGATGCGCAACTGCCGGATGGGCAGCACCTGTTCGGTATGGCGCCGCCGGCCAGTATTCGGCGGGACCACGTCTTCAATCGCATGATCGACTGGGACGCGGTCGACGACCGCCGCATCGATCTCGTCCGGCAGGTGAGCGCAGACCGCGGGCTCGCGGTCACGCCGACGCTGAACACCTCCACCGGCGTCCTCGATCTCGAGCGGCATCACCAAGCGCGCGACGAGCCCACAGCGCGAGCGCTGCCGTCGTTCTACTCGGCCATCGTGTGGCACCCTCGACACGGCATCCCCGCCTATCGCGACATCCGACGCGAGGACTTCGATCGGTGCAGGCGCGCCGTGGAGCGCAAACACCTGCTCGTCAACCGTCTCTTCGGTGACGGTGTGCCGCTGCGGTTGGGTACCGACACCCAGCAACCGTTCGTAGCGCCGGGGATCGCCCTGCATCGCGAACTCGAGGCCTTCGAGCAAGCCGGTATCCCACGCCGGGACTCGTGGCGGCTGGCCACCGCCACCGCGGCGAGCGCGCTCGGACTCACCGATATCGGCACCGTGGATCGTGGTGCGCGCGCCGAACTCGTCGTCACTCGATCGGATCCACGCCATTCGAGCTGGTCGGTGAGCCGGGACCTGACGGCGACGGTGGCCAAGGGAACGTTGATCACCGCAGCGGATCTCGACGTGGCCATCGGCAAAGAGCTCGCCCGCTTCGAGGGTGCCTTCGGCGAGTTCACCACGCGATTGCTCGCGCGCCTGACCATGCGGCGGCTCGCCAGGAACTTCGTCAGTTGACCCTGCGATATCCCGTGCGCGCCCGACCGCTCGGCCGGTTGGGCGCATTGACATGACGGACATCATGCGAGAGCGTAGTTCACATGATGGTCGACATGCGAAATTCTCCCTCCGGGGAGGGGCAGCGGGCGCGACAGAAACGAGAGTCGTTGACGCGCATCCTCGACGCGAGCGCCGCTCGGCTGCGGGCGGATGGTCCCGATGGCGGCGCTATCGGGAAGGTCATGCGGGACGCGGGCCTGACGCACGGAGCCTTCTACTCACACTTCGCGAGTAAGGACGATCTGGCCATCGCGGCCTTCCGGCACGGGCTCGCCGAAAGCCGGCCGCGTTGGATCGGCAAGACGCGCGACGCGTCCTGGGGCGCCCGCGCGGCCCGACTCGCGCGCGGCTATCTCAACCGGACCCACCGCGACGAGCGGGCGGATTCGTGCGCGTTCTCGGCGATCGGATCCGACGCCGCGCGCATGCCCGCCGAGTTCAGGTCAGCCTACGAGGAGGAACTGCGCAAGACTCTCAACGCGATGGGTGGCCGTCCGGTGGACGATCCGCAGGAGCACGAACTCTATGACGAAGCCATCGCGACCCTGGCCTTGTGTATCGGCGGACTCGTGCTGTCACGGGCTGTGGAATCCGAGTCCTTCTCGTCGCGGATTCTTCGCGTGTGCCGGAACGCGGCGGCGCGGATGGGCGCCGCGGTCGACGAGCGCGCCGAGCGCGGGCCTGGGGCTGAGGTGTGAGTGATCGGACTGCCGCAGCGGCATAGACCTGCCTTCAACGGGACACCTACACATAAGGAGACTCTGTAATGCCATACAGTACAGCGCCTTTCGCGGCGAAGAAATTCTCGGATGTTCGCGGACAGCGCATGGCCTACATCGACGAGGGGCAGGGCGACGCCATTGTCTTTCAACACGGCAATCCCACATCGTCGTATCTGTGGCGCAACGTCATGCCGCACTGTGCGGGGCTGGGACGGTTGATCGCCTGCGACCTCATCGGCATGGGTGATTCCGGCAAGCTCCCCGATTCCGGTCCCGACCGATACACCTATGCCGAGCACCGCTCGTATCTCTTCGATCTGTGGGATGCGCTCGATCTCGGCGACAATATCGTGCTGGTCCTCCACGACTGGGGGTCGGCTTTGGGATTCGATTGGGCCAACCAGCACCGCGACCGCGTCCGGGCAATCGTCTACATGGAAAGCATTGTCATGCCGGTGACGTGGGAACAGTGGCCCGAAGGCGCACGGGGCGTGTTCCAGGGTTTCCGGTCGCCTGCCGGTGAGGGAATGGTGCTCGAGAAGAACATCTTCGTCGAGCGGGTTCTCCCCGGTTCGGTACTCCGGGCGCTGAGCGACGCGGAGATGGCGGAATATCGGCGGCCGTTCGCGTCGCCGGGCGAGGATCGCCGGCCCACTCTGAGCTGGCCTCGCCAGATCCCGATCGAAGGGGAGCCGAAGGATGTCGTCGAGGTGGTCGAGGACTACGGACGATGGTTGAGCACCAGCGATGTCCCGAAGTTGTTCGTCAACGCGGAACCGGGCTCCATTCTCACCGGACCGCAACGCGAATTCTGCCGCACCTGGCCCAATCAGCGCGAAACGACCGTCGCGGGATCACATTTCATTCAGGAAGACAGCCCTGATGAAATCGGCACCGCCATAGCGGAATTCGTCAAGGAAGTAGGCTACTGAAGGTGCGTAAGTCGCCGAGGCGACAGCGACTGGGCCGGTCGGCGAGCGTATGTCCAGCAGCCGCGCTGGTCCGGTGGAGTCACGGATCCCGGTGAGGTCGATGATCACGGCGGTGTACTTGTCGCCGCGCGGTCTTCGGGGGCGGTGATCGTCCGGTGACGCTGGTCCCGTCAGACGCGGTCGTGGAGAGTGACCTGGTAGCCGTCGGGGTCGGCGAAGGTGAATGTCCGACCGAAGGGGCCGTCGATCGGTGCGGAGACGATGGTGTGACCGTCGGCGACGAGAGCATCGTGAATGGCCTGGACGTCGGTGGCGTGGAGCCAGATCGCGGCGCCGATGCCGGGCTGAGCGGCGGATGCGAGATCGGTGCCGGGAACGACGTCGCGGAGTGCGAACGCGATCGGCTTCGTCTCGAAGACGACGGCGTGGGGAGGTCCGGCCTGCGAGCGGACGAGGCCGAGGTACTGCTCGTAGAAGGCCTGCGAAGCGGCCAGGTCGCGCGCTTGCAGCGAGATGAAGTCGGGGCCGGTAACGGGCATGATGATCTCCTCATTCTGTGTCAGTTTTCTGACACATGGCAATCTATGTCAGAATACTGACATGAGTCAAGACCGTGCGGGCGTCGACTTGGAAACGTCACTGGGCTACCTGCTGAAAGAGGCGTCGAGCGTCCTGCGCGTAGCCATGGAGGAGGTGCTGCGGCCACTCGGGATGAGCGTGACGCACTACTCCTGCCTCGAGCTGCTGGCGCAACGACCGGGCCTGTCGAACTCCGAGCTCGCGCGGGGCGCGTTCGTGACACGGCAGACGATGAACGTGCTACTCCAGGCTCTGGAACGAGACGGCTACGTGACCAGGCCCGCGGAGGCGCCCGTCGGGAAGGTTCTTCCCACACGGCTCACGCCCCGCGGACGACGGAGCCTCGATAAGGCGACCGTGGCGGTCCGGTCCGTCGAGGTCAGAATGCTCGCCGGCCTGACCGAGACCGAGCGGTCCAGCGCGTTGCGGATCCTGCGGAGCATGATCCATTCCCTGCGCGATGGCAACGACGGTGCATAGCTCGTTCCCCGGCGCACGTCTCGTCGCGCTCGGATAGTAGGGCGGCAGAACGTGAAAATGCCCGCCTGTCTGGCAATGATCCCATTACCAGATAGGCGGGTATTCCGCGTCAGCGGCCGATGAACTCCTCGTCTTTGGCGAGGAAGGCCTCGACGGCCATGGGTGGGTCAGGCCGGCTGCTCGACGGTGTCGGGCCTCGGTGTCTTGCGGGCGAGAGCCTGGAGCGCCTCGTCGTACTGGGCCTTGAAGCGAGCCACCAAGTCCGCGACAGTGAGGTTTTCCTTGATCGCGCCGATGCCTTGTCCGGCGCCCCAGATGTCCCGCCATACCTTGGCGCTCGCATTGCCGCCGGAGCCGAAATTCATGATGGAAGGGTCGGAATGGGGGAGGTTGTCCGGGTCCAGGCCTGCGGCGACGATGCTGCCGCGCAGATAGTTGCCATGGACACCGGTGAACAAGTTGCTGTACACGATGTCCTTGGCTCGGGAGTCGACGATCATCTGCTTGTATTCCGCAGCCGCTATCGCCTCGACGGTCGAAAGGAATGCCGAACCGATATAGGCGAGATCAGCGCCCGCGGCCTGCGCGGCGAGGATGGAACGGCCGTGGGCGATCGCGCCGGACAACAGCACCGGCCCGTCGAACCACTCCCGGATCTCCTGGACAAGCGCGAACGGCGACTGCGTTCCGGCGTGGCCGCCTGCGCCTGCAGCGACGGCGATGATGCCGTCCGCGCCCTTTTCGATTGCCTTCCGAGCGAACTCGTCGCTGATCACGTCGTGCAGGACGATTCCGCCGTAGGAGTGCACGGCGTCGTTGATCTCCGGGCGTGCGCCCAGAGAGGTGATCACGATAGGCACGCGGTGCCGCACGATCACGTCCATGTCGTGTTCGAGGCGGTCGTTGGTCCGGTGGACGATCTGATTGACGGCGAACGGCGCGACGGTGGCGTCCGGGTTCGCCGCCGCGAACGACGCGTTTTCCTCGGTGATGCGGTCCAGCCAGTCCGCCAGCAGTGACGCCGGACGTGCGTTCAGCGCGGGAAAGGATCCGATCACCCCGGCCTGGCACTGCGCGATCACGAGTTCGGGTCCGGAGGAGATGAACATCGGCGAGCCCACGATGGGCAGGGTGAGGCGACCGGACAGAGCGGCGGGTAAGGCCATGATGACGTCCTTCGAGGAGTTCTGAAGCGTTGACGCGCGGCGATTCTGGCCGCATAGCGCTCCGTTACGACGAAGCTATCGACGCACCCCGCATTCATGCAATAAGTTGCAAAAACATGTGTGGCCGATCACACGCCCGGTGGTCACGGCTTCATAAGTTGCCGGATCCCGGGCCGCGCAAGGTCCCGCGCACAGCCTTCGCCGCGGATGCTCCGGATTCAGGTCGCGGGACCAACGCGCTCGACGCTCTCTAACATGGGGCCGTGGCACTGCAGTTCGCGATCCTCACCGCGTTGACCGAACGGGCCTCGACCGGCATCGAACTCGCTCGGCGCTTCGACCGCGCGTTCGGATACTTCTGGTCGGCCACCCATCAGCAGATCTATCGCGAATTGGATCGGCTCAGCGGTGGCGGTTTGGTCGCCGAGGTTTCGCAGCCACAGGCGCCGGGGCGTGGTCAGCCGAAGCGTTTCTCCATCACACCGGCGGGCACGGCTGCGCTTCGCCGTTGGGTGTGCGAGGTCGACGAGCCGCCGCAGCAGCGAGAAACGCTGCTGATCAGGTTGCGGGCAGCGGCCGCCACCGGGGACTTCGAAGGTGTCCGCGAGGTCGTCGCACACCACCTCGCGGTGCACGAGAAGACGTTCGCGACCTATCGGGAGATCGAGGCACGGGATTTTCCGGCTGTCGGCGACGATGCGGGCGCGATGAGGCATCTGATCCTGAAGGCCGGTCTCGGGACCGAACGTGCCTGGATCGACTGGTGTCGGGAAGTCATCGAAGCCCTCGATGCCATGCAGACGCCGAGCGAATCGCGCTCGACCTGAGCCTAGGCTCGTCGCGGCCGCAGCCTGCCGGCGAAGTTCGGGGTCGAGGCGGGGGTCCGATGGATGGCCTGCACAGAGCGCGGGCGGCCGCGTGGCGTCATCAAGTGCATGGTCTATCTATGAAACCGATATCCTCGCTGAATGAGGCGTACATCCTTCGCACGGTGGCCATGCTCCGTCGCGCGCACGATGGATCTGCTCGGTGATTGGTGGACCCCGCTGGTGATGCGTGAGGCCTTCTATGGAGTACGCCGTTTCGAGGACTTCCAGCAGCAGTTGGGCATCGCGCGCAATACCCTCAGCAACCGTTTGCGTCGTCTGGTGGACGAAGGCTTGCTCGAGAAACGGCCGTATCAGGTCGAGCCGACCTGGTACGAGTATGTGCTGACCGAGAAGGGCGCCGACTTCTGGAGCGTGTTGCTGGCGATTTCGAGCTGGGGTGATCGCTGGCTCGCCGACGAATCGGGTCCGCCGGTGCTCGTGCGGCACACCGCGTGCGGTCATGACACGCAGGTCAAGGTGGTCTGCGAGCACTGTGAACAGCCTGTCCCGATCGAGGAATCCCGCCTGCGCATGGGTCCGGGCTACCCCGAACATCTGCGCGAACGTCCCGACGTCGTGGAGCGCTTCGCGCGGCAAGAGTCGAAGTAACTGACGAAAGTTCACCGGGGCCGGTTTCAGGTCCCGAGGTGTAGCGGCACACCGAGTTGCTGGTCCACCGCCATCGTCGCTTCGGTGCTCTGCTCTGCCGAAGGACACTCCGAACGAGGCGGTAGGCGCACAGTGGCCGCGTTCTTCGCGAGCCGAATTCACCTGCCTCACCAGCACTTATATGCATGTTGTGTGGCAGATCACATCGATAAATGCGGGCCGTCGGTATTGACCGCGGCCTGTCCGATCCAGCATCGTATGCGCTGAATAAGCGCTTAGTAAGTAGCTGGGAGGTTGGGCACATGCCCGAAGCCGTCATCGTCTCCGTCGCCCGGTCGCCGATCGGACGCGCCGTCAAGGGCTCGCTGAAGGACATGCGCCCCGACGATTTGGCGGCGCAGATCGTCAAGGCCGCGCTGCAAAGGGTGCCCGCGCTCGATCCGGCCACGATCGACGACCTGATGCTCGGCTGCGGCCAGCCCGCGGGCGAATCGGGTTTCAACCTCGGACGGGTGGTGGCGGTACTGGCCGGGCTCGATCGGGTGCCCGGCGTCACGGTCAATCGCTATTGTTCGTCGAGCCTGCAGACGACCCGGATGGCGCTGCACGCGATTCGAGCCGGTGAAGGTGATGTGTTCGTCTCGGCGGGCGTCGAGACCGTCAGCCGCTACAACAGCGGCAATGCCGATGGCCTGCCGGGCACCCAGAACTCCCTGTTCGAGGACGCGGTCGCGCGGACGTCGAAATTCGCTGCGGGAGGGCAGGTTTGGTCGGACCCCCGCGAAGACGGAGCACTGCCCGACATCTATATCGCGATGGGGCAGACCGCCGAAAACGTCGCGCAGTTCGCGGGTGTCAGCCGCGCGGAGCAGGACGCCTTCGGCGTGCGTAGCCAGAACCTCGCCGAAATCGCGCTGTCGAATGGATTCTGGCAACGCGACATCACCCCGGTGACTCTGCCCGACGGCACGGTGGTGTCGGCCGATGACGGTCCGCGCGCGGGTGTGACGCTGGACGCGGTCGCGGCGTTGAAGCCGGTGTTCCGGCCGGACGGCACGGTCACCGCGGGCAATTGCTGCCCGCTCAACGACGGTGCCGCCGCGGTGGTCGTCATGTCGGATACCAAGGCGGCGGAACTCGGATTGACGCCACTCGCGCGCATCGTCTCCACCGGCGTCAGCGGCCTGTCGCCGGAGATCATGGGCTTGGGCCCGGTCGAGGCATCGCGGCGGGCGCTGGCCAACGCGGGCCTGACGATCGGCGACATCGACCTGGTCGAGATCAACGAAGCCTTCGCGGCGCAGGTCATCGCGTCCATGCGCGAACTGGACATCGACCTCGACAAGCTCAACGTCAACGGCGGCGCGATCGCCGTCGGCCATCCCTTCGGGATGACCGGTGCGCGGATCACCAGCACCCTCGTCAATTCGCTGCAGTTCCATGACAAACAGTTCGGCCTGGAGACCATGTGCGTCGGCGGGGGCCAGGGCATGGCCATGGTGCTCGAGCGGCTGTCCTGAGCGCGCACCGCTGTCGTCCACCGGTTACGCGTGGACCGTCGAGCATCTGTCCATCTCGAAGGAGAACACCATGAGCGATCGCGCAGATTCCCGTCGCGCGAGCGGGGTCGCCCGAGGATGTCGCACACACCGTCTCATTCCTGGCGAGCGAGGGTACGGGATTTGTGTCGGGGCAGGTCGTGTACGTCGCCGGAGGACCGAAGAACTGACCGACACGGTTCGCGACCGTCCGCGAGCGGGACCTGCAGCTGACCAGATTCGCTGTGGGGCAGAGTTTCCCGACGGCAACGGACGCCGTCCCGGACGTATGGCCGAATCGATGAGAAGAGGAATGTCATGACGAAGACTCAGCAGATCCGTCTCGCGCGGCGTCCGTCGGGGCTGCCCGGCGACGACACCTGGAGCCTGACGACCGAGGAACTGCCAGGGCCCGCCGAAGGTCAGCTGCTGGTGAAGATCGACTTCATCTCCATCGATCCCGCCATGCGTGGATGGCTGAGAGATCAGCGTTCCTATGTGCCGCCGGTCGGGATCGGCGAGGTGATGCGGTCGTTGGATATCGGCACGGTCGTGGAATCGACGCACCCCGACTTCGCCGTCGGTGACACGGTCAGCGGCACTTTCGGGGTGACCGAATACGCGATCAGTGACGGCAGTGACGTCTCGAAGGTCGATCTGACCATCGCCCCCGGCCCCACCTGGCTCGGCACCCTCGGAATGCCCGGCATGACAGCGTATTTCGGCCTGCTCGAGGTCGGGAAGCTGCAGGCAGGCGACACCGTGGTGGTCTCGGCGGCGGCAGGCGCCGTCGGAAGCGTGGTCGGTCAGATCGCCAAAGCCAAGGGCGCGGAGGTCATCGGGATCGCGGGTGGCCCGGAGAAGACCCGGTTGCTCACCGAGGAACTCGGCTTCGACGCGGCTGTCGACTACCGCAACGACAACGTCGCGAAGCGGTTGCGCGAGCTCGCCCCGCAGGGCATCGACGTCTTCTTCGACAACGTGGGCGGTGACATCCTCGATGCCGCGCTGATGAACTTGCGCCGCGGGGCCCGCGTGGTGCTGTGCGGCGCGATCTCGGCCTACAACGCCGAGCAGCTGCCTCCCGGTCCGTCGCGCTATATGTCACTGCTGGTCTTCCGCGCCTCGATGACGGGATTCGTAGTCTTCGACTACGCCGATCGCTACGGCGAAGCCGTCGCGCAGATCGCGAAATGGCTGGCCGAGGGCAAGCTCGAGAGCCGCGAGCACGTCGTCGAGGGAGGCGTCGCGCGTTTCGGCGAGACGCTGAACATGCTGTTCAGCGGCGCCAACAACGGAAAACTCGTGCTCGCGCTCTGAGCGGCGGCCACCGCAGCGTATCCGGGATCACAGCCGTGCGACGCGCCGAAGGTCACGACAGCATCGACGCCGGTCGCGCGAGGCCCGGACCGATACCGTCCGGAAGTGTTCGATGGCAGGATGCGAGACTGTTCAAGTGACCGAATCACGTGCGGACGACACACGAGCTCGGCTGCTGGATGCCGCGGTCGTCGCCTTCGCCGAGCGGGGCTTCCACGGCTCGACCACTCGCGACATCACTTCGATCGCGGGGCTGAGCACGGCAGCCATCTATGTGCATCACCGCTCGAAAGAGGAACTTCTCTACGAGGTCTCCCGGACCGGTCACCACAACACGCTGAAGCGCATAAAGAGCGCTGTCGCTTCCGCTGACGATCCGGTAGATCAGTTGATCGCGGCGGTCCGGGCCTTCACTGTTTTCCATGCTCGGGCGCATACCGTGGCCCGGGTCATCAACTACGAACTCGCCGCACTCAGTCCGGAGCATCAAGGCGAGATCAAGGCGATCCGTCACCTCATCGACGCGGAGATGCGGCAGCTGATCGAGCGAGGCGTGGCGGCGGGTGTGTTCGACAACCCGAATCCGCATATGGCGGCGGTCGCTCTGCTGTCGCTCGGCATCGACCTCGCTCGCTGGTACCGGGAGGACGGCTCGCTCTCGCCGGAGGAGATCGGCGACTATTACGTGGACCTCGCGCTGCGCATCGTGGGTGCGTCCAAGTAGGCCGGCCTCCCGGTGAATGACCGGCTACGGATCGCCGGATTTTGCCGACGCCCTCGTCGGAGAGCCATCGATTACCCCGGCCGGTCATGTCGGCGATCGATGAAGCGACGCCCCGTCTAGGGGCGTCCGAGAGTCGTCCCCAGTGGATCAATCGTGCGGGGTGCCGGGACGATCACAGTTCGCCGACGATGTGCGCGGCATACTCCCATCCCCGTGAGTCCAAATGTGGAACTCAGCTGTTGAGTGCGCTGAAGAGACCGTTGTAGTGCTTAGTCTATCTATGCAACTATGGGCGAAACAGCCGGAAGGAGCTGATCGTGGAGTGGACCGGGCAGGTGTATGCCGACACCCCGACCGTGGCAGTTCAGACCTTCATCGACGCGCCACCGCGACGGGTGTGGGCATTCGTCAGCGATATCCACCTCATGCCGCGGTTGAGTGAAGAACTACAGAGCGTGGAATGGCTCGACGGCGCCACCGGACCCGCGGTCGGCGCGCGGTTCATCGGCCGCAACGCCCACGAGGCCATGGGGAACTGGGAAACGACCAGCACGGTCGTGGAATTCGAGCCGGAGCGGCGCTTCGCCTGGGCTGTCGGCGATCCCGGATACCCATCCAGCATATGGCGTTTCACCCTCCAACCCGAGGACGCGGGCACCGTCCTGGAGCAGTGGACCCAGATGGGTCCCGCGCGTTCGGGACTCAACTTCGCGATCGATGCCATGCCCGAGAAGGAGCAGAAGATCGTTTTCGTGCGCCTGCGCGAGTTCGAGTTCGGCATGGCGGCCAATCTGTCCGCCATCAAGGCTCTAGTGGAGAAGGACGCGTGATGCGCACGGCCACCACCATCGAGGCCTCGGGGGCGAACTGGCCGGACCTCGTCGAATTCGTAGTCGAAGCCGAGAAACTCGGCCTGGACATCTGCTGGATGGCCGAGGCGTGGGGGAGTGATGCGGTGACACCTTTGGGTTTCCTCGCCGCGCGCACCGAGCGAATGCGGTTGGGTACCGGCATCATTCAGCTCGGCACCCGGTCGCCGGTGCTGATCGCCCAGACTGCCATGACCCTGGCACGACTGTCCGAAGGCCGATTCCTGCTCGGTCTCGGCGCTTCCGGCCCGCAGGTCATCGAGGGTCTGCACGGCGTGCCGTTCGCCCGTCCGCTGGCGCGCATGCGCGAGACCGTGCAGATAATCCGGGCGGCCTGCACCGGCGAGAAGATCGTCTTCGAGGGCCGGCACTTCACAATCCCGCTGCCCGGTGGCGAGGGCAAACCGATGCGGCTGAGCGTGACCGCGGTCACGGTTCCCATCTACCTGGCCACCCTGTCACCGAAGATGCTGGAGTTGACCGGCGAGATCGCCGACGGCTGGCTGGGCACCAGCTTCGTCCCCGAGGGAGCGGACGCCTATTTCGAGCATCTCGACGCCGGGCTGGCCCGTGCCGGCCGGGACCGCGCGGATCTGGACATCTGCCAGGGCGCGGAGATCAATATCGTCGCCGACGAGGCCCAACTCGACGAGGTCCTCGGCAGCCGCAAGAAGGAACTCGCCTTCTCGCTGGGCGGAATGGGATCGGGCTCGACCAACTTCTACAACAACGCCTACAGCCGCCAAGGCTGGGCCGATGTCGCCGCTCGAGTGCGTGAACGGTGGCAGAGCGGTGATCGCGATGGCGCCGCCGCGCTGGTCACCGACGAAATGGTGCTGGCCACCACGCTGATCGGCACCGAGGACATGGTCCGCGAGCGGTTGCGAACCTGGCGCGACACCGGCGTGGACACGGTACGTCTCTATCCCGCGGGCGACACCCTGCACGCGCGACTGGACAATCTCGGCCGCGGCATCGATCTTGTGCACGGGCTGGATGGTCGTTCGACGATCTGTCACTCCCAGGGTGGTTAGACGCATGCTCCGGCGCGAGTGGCGTGCTCTGACCAGCCGGTGAAAGACTGTTGTGATCAGAAGCCGAGGCGTTGTGCCTGGCCACGCGACGGGGGATCGGCGGGAATCCCGGACCGGTCCAGTCCGATGAGCCGCACGGCAGTCAGGGCGACGTAGAGTTCGGCGGCCGCTTTGGGATCGGAGCAGCGGCGGTCGGTCAGGGTTTCGATGCGGCGCAGCCGGTAGTGGATGGTGTTGCGGTGGTAGTGCAGACGTTGCGCGACTTCGGTATTGGAGCCTCCGCATTCGAACCACATGGCGAGCGTGTCGAGAAGGGGATCGCACTCCTCTGGTGGCAGGTCGAGTACGGGTCCGAGGATTTCGTGCGCCATTTCGTGCGCAGCGGACGGAGCATGCGCCAGGACGAGCGGGATGGGTGTGTCGCCGTAGACGGTGACCGTGGCGGCGCCTGCCGGTGCGCAACGCCCGGCCAGTTCGGCCTCCCGCAGTGCGGCGCCTGCGTCCCCCGCGGTCGAGAACGGGCGGCTCACGCCGACCCGGCCTGTGGCGTGTTGCCGCAGTTGAGCGAGTACCTGCTGGTGCGCGCGCTCGGTGGCCGGGCTGAGCAGCCCGATGCGAGCGCCGGCTTCGGTGATCCAGATCGATTCGACGTATTCGGCGCGGAGCCGGGACTCGATGCCCATCAGTGGCGCCAGTGCTTCGGGATCGGCTTCGGCGTGCACGACGACGAAGCTGCCCAGCGGGGGCAGGTGGAGGGCGCGGGCGATGTCGCGTTGTGTCGGATCGTGGGAATCGCCGTTCAGTAGACGGCGCAGCAGAGAGCGGCGTTCGGAATCGTCGTGGCGGACTCGCTCGGTCAGATAGTCGCCGTAGGCCTCCGCCGCCGCCCCCGAATAGTCGTCGATGATCCGCCACATCTCCGACCCGAGCTGGGGCAACACGTCGAGTCTCGTGCCGGTGGCCACGGCGAGCGCGCGTTCCCACAGCAGTCGTCCGGCCAGCCGGTACGCGTGTAGCACCGCGGGGAGGGGCACGCCGAGCTCGGCTTTGACCCGGCCCACCACGGTAGCGGGCTGCAGCCGACGCCCGACACCGCCGGAGAGCTGGCCCAGCAGCGAGACGAGGTTGTCGCGGACGACGAAGCCCAGCTCGGCGTCGGTGAGCGCGGTCGATTCCGCGTAGGCGTGGTCCCCGGTCCGGATCCGGCCGACGAGTTCGGCGGTGAGGTCGTCGACCTCCGCGAGCAGCGTGCGCGCCACCGCGGCGGAATCATTCACGGGCGGCTCCGTCAGCGTGGTCATGGATAGATGGTAGGCATTCGCCGGGAATGCGCTTGTGCTCTGGCACACATATCCGCCGTGGATCGGTAGGCCCGTGCACATGGTGGTTCGAGGCATCCCCCCAGCAGTATCGACTTCGACAGTGACCGGGGTCATAGCGCCCCGATTCGAGAATTGATTTCGAGAGAGGTGCCGACCGTGTACGACTATGTCGTCGTAGGCGCCGGATCCGCCGGATCCGTGCTGGCGAGTCGATTGTCCGAGGACCGGCGGGTCCAGGTGGCCGTGATCGAGGCGGGGCCGCAGGACACGGCGGACGAAATCCATCTGCCGGTCGCATTTCCCTCTCTGTTCAAAAGTCCGCTCGATTGGGATTACGACACCGAGCCCGAAGCCGGGCTGCAATTCCGCCGCGCCTATCTGCCGCGTGGGCGTGTGGTCGGCGGAAGCAGCTCCATGAACGCGATGATCTACATTCGCGGAGCACGTGCCGACTACGACGGATGGGCCGCGGGCGGCGCCGACGGATGGAGCTTCGACGAGGTCCTTCCCTATTTCATGAAGGCCGAGGACAACGAACGCGGGAAGGACGCCTACCACGGCGTCGGCGGGCCGCTGGCGGTGAGCGAAAGCCGATCGCGGCATCCGCTGGGCGACGCGTTCCTGCGCGCCGCCGAGCAAGCGGGCCACCTCCGCAACGAGGACTTCAACGGGTCCACCCAACTGGGCGTCGGTCGCTATCAGGTGACACAGCGCAATGGCATGCGGTGCAGCGCCGCCGTCGGTTATCTGCACCCGGCCGCGTCGCGCCCCAATCTGACGGTGGTCACCGGCGCGCTCGCCCATCGAGTCGTCATCGAGAACGGCCGCGCGACCGGTGTGGTCATCGGCCGGGACGGCAGCACGGAAGTGATCCAGGCCCGGCGCGAGGTTGTTCTCGCCGCGGGCGCATACGGATCGGCGCATCTGCTGCTGTTGTCGGGTGTCGGCCCGGCCGATCAGCTGTCGGCGTTCGGGATCGAGACGATCCGCGACCTGCCGGTCGGGCGGAATCTGCAAGACCATCTGTCGGTGTTCCTCAACTACCGCACCGATCGCGAGTCGCTGATGACCGCACTGACCCCGGAAAACCTCGCTCTGCTGCAGGAACAAGGACGCGGCCCGCTGACCTCCAATATCGGCGAGGCAGGGGGCTTCATCGAGACCCGCGGCGGTCTCGCGGGGCCCGACATCCAGTTCCATATGGCGCCGGTGCTGTTCCACGGTGAAGGCATGGGGGCCGCGACGGAGCACGGATACGCCTTCGGCCCGTGCCTGATCAACCCGACGAGCCGCGGCGAAGTCACCTTGCGTTCCGCGTCCCCCGGCACGGCGCCACGTATCCAGCACAACTATCTCCAGACCGAAGAGGACCGCCAGAGCGTGATCGCCGGGCTGCGCAGCGCCCTCGGGATCGCCGATCAACCCGCGCTCCGGGAGCTCACCACCGGTGAATTCTCGACTCCCACTGGCGATTCCGATGCCGAGCTGCTCGATTTCGCGGCTCGGACGGCGCAGACCCTGTACCACCCGACGTCGACCTGCGCGATCGGCGCCGTCGTGGACCCGCGATTGCGCGTGCTGGGATTGCGCGGTCTGCGCGTGGCCGACGCGTCGGTCATGCCGTCGGTAGTGCGCGGAAACACCAACGCTCCCACGATCATGGTCGGCGAGAAGGCTTCCGACATGGTCCTCGAGGACGCCGAATCGGAAGGAACCGAAGCATGACCTCGACCGTGACGGCAACCGTCGGCGCCGCGGTCTCCGCACTACGGCGTGGTGAAGTCGAATGGGCGCGCACCGCGCTGCCCGCACGGCGCCGACTGCTGGATCAGATTCATGTCAACACGGCGCGGCATGCGCAGGAGTGGGTCGAGACCGCGGCCCGGATCAAGAAACTGACCTCGGATTCGCCCTTGCTCGGTGAGGAGTGGGTGAGCGGACCGTATTCCCTGCTGACCGGGGCTGCCGCGCTCGCGGAATCCCTGCTGGCATTGGAGGAGGGGCGCAGCCCGGTCGACGGGTACCCGATGCGTCCGGCCCCCGGTGGCCGGACGGCCGTCGAAGTGTTTCCGCACGGAGTGTTCGACGCCCTGCTGCTCAACGGATTCCGCGCCGAAGTCTGGTCGCGGCCCGGCGTCGACGCCGAAACCGTTCGCGCCCGTGCGGGCCTGGGGCAGCGCACGCCGACCAGCACCGGCGGCATCGGCGTCGTCCTGGGGGCGGGCAACATCTTCTCGATCGCCCCTCTGGACGTGTTGTACCAGCTCTACGCGGACAACAGGGTGGTGGCGCTGAAGCTCAACCCGATCACCGATCCGCTGCTGCCGGTGCTGGAGAAGATCTTCGCTCCGGCGATAGAGCGCGGATTCGTGCGCCTGATCACCGGCGGCCCTGAAGTCGGCGCGGCCTTGGTGCACCACCCGGATGTGGACGCCGTCCACATGACCGGCAGCGCGGCGACCCACGACGCCATCGTGTTCGGCACCGGAGCGGAGGCCGAACGGAACAAGGCGGCAGGCACGCCCAGACTCACGAAGCCGATCACCAGCGAACTCGGCGGTGTTTCGCCCACCATCGTGGTGCCGGGCCGATGGTCCAACGCGGACCTGCGCTTCCAAGCCGAGCACCTGGCGACGCAGCGCCTGCACAACAACGGGTACAACTGCATCGCCGCACAGGTGGCGGTGATCTCCGCGGATTGGCCGCAAAAGGAGCGGTTCCTCGCCGAACTCCGCGCGGCTATCGGCCGCGCGCCGCAGCGGCCGGACTACTATCCCGGATCCTCGGACCGTGTCGAGGCCGCCCGACAGAGCTACCCGCAGGCGCAAGTGATCGGCGCACGCACCCTCATCGAGGGCCTGACACCGAATCGGCGCGAACCCGCTCTGCACACCGAATACTTCGCCCCGGTGCTCGGCGTGATCGAATTGCCCGGCGGCGACCCGGCCGAGTTCCTGGCGCGGGCGGTGCAGGTATGCAACGACGAGTTCGAGGGCACGCTCGGCGTCAACATCATCGCCCACCCGGCCACCATCAAACAGTTGGGCGACCGATTCGACACGGCCGTCACCGAACTGCGCTACGGCACGATCGCTGTCAACGCCTGGACCGGCTTGGGCTACCTCACCGCCCGCGCGTCGTGGGGCGCCTTCCCTGGGCACTCTCTGACCGATATCCAGAGCGGCATCGGTGTGGTGCACAACGCCTTGCTGATCGCCGAACCGGAACGAACCGTCCTGCGCGGGCCGTTCCGCCCCTCGCCTCGGTCGCTGCTGCACGGCGAATTCAGCCTGTCGCCGAAGCCGCCGTGGTTCGTCACCAACCGGACGGGCGCCACGACCTTGCGGCGTTTGACCAACTTCGCGAAGAAGCCCGGCGTCGCCCCGCTCGCGCCGATTTTCGCCTCCGCGCTGCGCGGCTGAAACCCACGAGACCAGCCCGGGCCCGGCGGCAACGTCGGCCCGGGCTCACCACGTTCCCGTCGGCCGGGCATTCTTCGAGAAAGACGAGCACGAAATGACTTACCACGAGCACGACCTGCCGATGCCGAGCACCATGCAGGATGAACCCCTTTCCTTGGCGACGCTGCTGCGCTACGCCACCACCGTGCACGCCGATGCCACGGTCCGTACCTGGACGGGCAGCGGGTCGCGGGTACTGACCTACCGCGAATTCGGTGACCGGGCCGCCCAACTCGCGCACGCCCTCACCGCGCTGGGAATCGGCCGCGGCGACCGAGTGGGCACTTTCATGTGGAACAACAACGAACACCTCCTCGCCTACTGTGCCGTACCCGCCATGGGCGCGGTGCTGCACACCCTGAATATCCGTCTCTTCCCGGAACAGATCGCCTTCGTCGCGAATCACGCGGGGGACAAGGCGGTGATCGTCGACGGTTCGCTAATGCCCGCCTTCGAGCAGGTGCTGCCGCAGTTGCGTACGGTCCGCCACGTCATCGTCGCCAACGGTGACGCGGCGGCGCTGCGCGCACCCGAGGGTGTGGCGGTACACGAACTCGACACGCTGCTGGCCGGACATTCGTCCACGTTCGACTTCCCCCTGCTCGACGAACGATCCGCCGCCGCGATGTGCTACACCTCCGGCACCACCGGTGACCCGAAAGGCGTTGTCTATTCGCACCGTTCGAACTGGCTGCACTCCATGCACGCCTGCACCACCGACGGCATGGGCATCAGGACGGGGGATCGGGTGCTGGCCATCGTCCCCTTGTTCCACGCCAACGCGTGGGGCCTGCCCTACGCCGCGCTCATGGTGGGCGCCTCGCTGGTGATGCCGGACCGCTTCCTGCAGCCGTCGCCGCTGCTGGAACTCATGGCAGCCGAACGCCCGAGTTTCGCCGCCGCCGTACCGACGGTGTGGAACGGTGTGCTCGCCGCGGTCGACGCCGCACCGCAGGACCTCGGCCATCTGCGAGCGGTCGTGGTCGGAGGCTCGGCCGTGCCGCCGCAACTGATGCGCGCCTTCGAGGACCGCCATGGAGTGCGCATCATCCAGGCATGGGGGATGACCGAGACCTCGCCGCTGGGCTGCGTCGCGTGGCCGCCACCCGGAATTGAGGGCGAAGACGCCTACGCCTACCGGGTCACCCAGGGACGCTTCCCCGCTCCGGTGCAAGCGCGCCTCGTCGGAGATGACGGCACGGAGCTGCCCCGCGACGGAAAAGCCGTGGGGGAGCTGGAGGTTCGGGGCCCCTGGATCACCGCGTCCTATTACTCGTCCGATGCGGGAACGGTCGGCTCCGACGCGTTCCGTGACGGCTGGCTGCGCACCGGTGACGTCGGGACCATCACCGCCGACGGCTACCTCACCCTGGTCGATCGAGCCAAGGACATCATCAAGTCCGGCGGCGAATGGATCTCGTCGGTCGCGCTCGAGAACGCGATCATGGCGCACCCGGACGTCGTCGAGGCCGCCGTGTTCGGCGTACCCGACGAGAGATGGGACGAGCGACCGGTCGTCGCCGCCGCGTTGCGGGCCGGAGCGGAGGCGGACGCGGGCGTGCTGCGTGCGTTCTTGGCCGGTAGGACAGCGAAATGGCAACTGCCCGAGCGTTGGACTTTCCTGCCCGAAGTACCCAAGACCAGTGTCGGCAAATTCGACAAGAAAGCCCTGCGCGCCCGGTACTCGTCAGGCGAACTGGATATCGTCGTCATCGATTCGACCAGCACGCAGACGAACTCGGACAGCAGGGCGGGTTGATCGGCACAGGCTCGCCGACCCGGCTCCGCGCAGTCGCGAACCCATCACGGAGATGGCCGGCACCGCTGGAGTCATGCCCACGGCCACTGCCGACGTCGCCGCGAGGTCGAACGACCGTCGGCCATGGCGGCGTAAGTGAGGGAAGTGACCAGCCCGTACGCAAGATGTGGCACGAGATCACTGAGCCAGTCGGAACGTGTCCATCGGCGGGGATCGGAAACACCCAAGTCGAGAAGCGACAGCGCCGTGACGGACATGGCCGTGGCGGTATTGACCGTGCTGGCGGCGAGAATCGACGGCTGCCATCTCATGGAACGGGCGAAACCGTAGGCACAGCCGACCGAAACGCCGGTCCCCGTGCCCAGTAGCGCACCCGCGCCGGAAATCCGGCTGCGCCGTTGTTCCTCGTCACCGGGCACCTGCACGCCCAACCTGTCGGTCATGCGCTCGACGCTCTGTTCGGGCGTGCGACTCGGTGGTCGGCCGCGCGCGATCATGTCGAGGAAGGTGACGGCGTTCAACGCGGTCGTGCCCGCGGCTCCCGCCGCGGCGCCGCGGAGGATCGACTTCAGCATCGCTACACACCTCACATCGGCACGATCGTCTTCAGCCAGCCGTCCTCGCGCCGGTCGAACGTCTCGTAGGCCTCGATGATCGAGACCGGGTCGGCGCGCTGGGTGATGAAGGCGGTCGGATCGATGTCGCCCCGGGCCACCCTGCCCAGCAGGCCAGGGACGTAGCGGCGGTGGTTGCAGTTGCCGCCCTGAACGGTGAGATTGCGGTTGACCACGGCGCCGATCGGGAAAGCGTCGAAATTCGGCGGATAGACTCCGATGACGCCGACGCTACCGGCTTTGGCGACTGCCTCGAGTGCCCACCGCGCCGCCAAGCTGGGCGCGTCGCCGGCCAACCACTGCGCGCCCTCGGTCCTGCCCTGCGGGGCCGCCTTCTCGCGCTCGGCTTCCAGCGTCGAATCCGAAACCGGAAGGTCCTGCGCGGCCGGTCCGGACTTCGGGCGTTGGGCATCCACACCGACCGCGTCGATCACCCTGTCCACTCCGATACCGCCGGTCAGCTCGCGCACCGTTGCCACCGGATCCTCGGCATTGAAATCGATCGGCTCGGCGTTCTGCGCGCGAGCGGTCGCCAGACGATCGGCGATACCGTCGATGACCAGCACCCGTGCCGCGCCTTGACGCTTCGCTGCGGCGATCGCGCATTGCCCGACCACGCCCGCACCGAGCACCAGTACCGTGTCGCCCTGCCCGACTTGCGCCAATCGGGCGCCGAACCAGCCGGTCGGCAGCACATCGGAGACCATGATCGCCTGTTCGTCGGACACCGAATCCGGGACTTTCACCAGCGTGGTGGCGGCGAAGGGGATGCGCGCGTAAGCGGCCTGCAGCCCCGCGACGGGGCCTGTGCTCTCCGGTCCGCCGAAGAAACTGGTTCCCGCCTGCGGTCCGTTCGGGTTCGCGGTATCGCACTGGGCGAAGTAGCCCGCACGACAGTAGGAGCAGGTCCCGCATGCGATGGTCGAGCACACTACGACCCGATCGCCCTGGCTGAACCCGCGCACCGCTGCTCCGGTCTCCTCCACCACTCCGACAGCCTCGTGCCCGAGCACTGTTCCCGGCTGCATGCCCGGCATCGTGCCGCGCACGAGATGGAGATCGGTACCGCAGATAGCCGAGGTCGTGATCCGCACGAGCGCATCGGTCGGTTCCACTATTTTGGGATCATCGACTTCGTCGAGCCGGATATCTCCCACGTCGTGCCACACCACTGCCTTCATCGAAGCACCCTCCTCGCCGTCAACTTGCAGAGCGCACACCCGTCCGCTCGATTCGCGATGCGGAGTTCACGACGGCTGGAGTGGGTCGTGTCCGAGTGACATCAGATGCCTGCGCCAGTCGTCTCTGCCCGCGCGCGGCTCGCGCTCTGCTTCCGCACCGCGCGCCGCGGTGATCTCGTCTACGGCCCGGCGCATCACCGCGATGTCGTCGGCATCGAGGTCGGTACGACGTTTGCCGAGAACCGCAAGGATGCGCCGGCCGATCTCTGGCCCCGCGCGATCGGGTTCCGTTTCGGTGCCGGTATCGGCGCCTTCGGTGCGCAGCCAGTCGCGCAACTGCCGGGACGACATATTGACCAGGCGGTGGAATTCCTCCCACAGCTCGTCGTCGATGACGGTTTCGGCCATGGCTTCACCTCCAGTCGGTTGTCCCGGCGGACGCGTGGCGACTACCCGGGCCTGGGTCGGCCAAACCACCGTTCGGAGCGTATTCCGAACGCACTCGCGGATTCGGATTCGTGCACGCCGAACCGGGTACGCGCCGGATGTGTATGGCATGAATCTCAGAGAAATAGCGCAACGGCGGGGCCCGTTCGTCTCGCTCTGCGTCGACGCCTCGCACAACACCGAAGACGCCGAGCAGCAAAAAGCGTTACGGTGGCGCTCGATCCGCGAGCAATTGGCCGCCCAGCACGTTCCCGAGAAGACGCTGACGCTACTCGACGACGCGATCAGCAAAGTCAAGGCGGAGAAAGGGCGTGCAGGCCGCCTGCTGATCGCCGATTCGGACAGCGTCCTCGTCGATCACATGCTCGCCGAGCCGCCCGCACGGGAGACAGTGCGGGTGTCGGCGCTTCCGTATCTGTTGCCTCTCATCGAGCAGCAGTCCCGCGAGGTGCCGCATGTGATCGCGGTCGTCGATCGTGTCGGCTGCGATCTGTACGGCGTCGACGAGGACGAGAACCTGATCGAGATGACCGCCGAAGGCACCGCGCATCCGGTGCACAAGATCCGTCACGGCGGAGGGTGGGCACACCTTTCGATGCAGCGCCGGGTAGAGGAAGTGGTCCGCCGGAACGTCGGGGAGGCCGCCACGGCGGTCCGCGATCTCGCGGATCGCGTCGGAGCGCAGGTCATCGTGCTGGTCGGTGAGGTCGGCGCCCGCGCAGCGCTGGCAAAGGCGCTCGATTCGCCTACCGCTCGGATCGTCGAGGTCGAGGCCGGTGCCCGGGCCGCGGGTGCGGACTCCGCCGCGCTGGAAGCGCAGGTGCAGCAAGCGGTGCGGACGCAGGCACGGCAGCACCAGGGACAGGTTGTCGAGCAACTGAATACCGCGCGGGGCAGGGCCGACGGCTTGGCCGTGGAGGGGCTGCCCGAGACGGTCTCGGCGCTGCTGGCGGCGAACGCCGATACTTTGCTGATCGATCCGGACACCGTGGGGGACCGATCCGTCGAACTCGATCCGGAATTGCTTCGCGGCATCACCGCGGCGCAGTGGATCGATGATGCGTCATCGTCCAGCGCCTACCGCGCGGACGAAGCGTTGCCGGTGGTCACATTGCTGCAGGGTGGCTCGATCGTGCCCGTCGAAGGTGCTGTCGTACCCCGGGAAGGGGTCGCCACCCTTTTGCGCCACCGCTAGCGCGCCGTGTCCAGCAACCGCAACAGGAGAAAATCCCATGGAACGAGGAAATACCAAGCACGGTCCCGTACACGACGACGAGTTGGCCCACGAGTTGGAAGGCACGATACGAGGCAATCGTTCCAGCCGAGCAGAAGAGTGGCATGACCCCGAGCCGCCGGCTGACGACGACACCCTCATCAACGAACAGGTGCAACGGACCGAACATCCGTAGCACTTCGAACTGAATCATCGAATTTGCCGGACGCTGTAATACAGCAGTGCGGAATGGTGGACGTACGCACGTTGCCGCGGTTCGAGGTTGCATCTTGTACCTGGGTATGGGCTTACCGTGAGGGCATGATGATCACGCCTCCCGCCGGGGATTGGGTACCGGACTCGTGCACGCTGCCCACCGTTGAACAGTCGGTACGAGTCGCTGAGTTCGACCGGTTCTTCGCCGAATCGGTGCGGCGCACGGATCGGCCCGCGCGCACGCGACTGGATCTCTTACTGGCCGCCGGCGCGGAGGAGGAGAGCCGTGACCTCGCCGCGCGCGAGTCCGGTTGCTGCTCGTTGTTCACCTTCGGCTTCGATGCCACCGAGGACGGTCCGGTGATGCGTATCGCCGTTCCCGACAATCAGGTCGCGGTACTCGACGCGCTGGCCGCGCGGGCGGACGCCTGGATCGGCGGCGATCGGCGTTGACCGGGTTGCGCACCGGCGAGCTGGCCGCGGCCACCGGGGTGAACACGCAGACGTTGCGGTACTACGAGCGGCGTGGTCTGCTCGCCGAACCGCAGCGGTCTCTCGGCGGGCATCGACTGTATCCGGAGCGGTACGTCACGGTGTTGCGTGTGATCAAGGCGGCCCAGCGGCTGGGGTTCACCCTCGACGAGGTCGCCGAGCTTTTGTCCGCCACCCCATCGGGTCGCCGTACTGCTGTCGGGCTACAAGCGCGCGCGGCGGCCAAATTGGCCGAGATCGACGCGAAACTCACCGAGCTGACCGCGGTGCGCGACACCCTGCATGCCGCATTGGAGGCAGGTTGTGACGACTTGCTCGCCTGCAGCGAAAGCCCTTGCTGCCCAGTACCGTTCCCCACCGACTCCGCCGGTGAAGGAGGCGAGTGTGGGTGCTGAGCGCACGCGGACGCGACGCTGGTGGGTACCGATCGGGCTGGGCGCGCTTCTGTGTGTCGGATGCTGCGCGCTTCCAGTCCTGGTCGCCGCCGGAATCTTCGGCGGCGGGGTGGCGTTGGTGAGCATTTCGTGGCTGGAGTCGCTGGGCATCGCCCTCGTTGTCGCCGGTGCGATCGGTCTGTTGTGGACCCGCGCCCGGCGCGCCGGATGCACGACCACCTCGGGGCATTGCGCGGATGCTGGATGCGGCTGCGACACGGGCGCCTCACTTCGAATTCGCCGCGCTTTTCGAACGACGGCTGGCTGTGCCGTGCCTGGTGCGTTCGGCGGTGACGTGACCTGCGGCTTTGACCGTGGCGAGTACGGGTGTCACTTCCAGTGTTCGAATGGCGTCGTCGCTGCCGAGGCGGCGGGTCAGGTAATGGTGCAAGGCGCTGGGATTCGGGCACATCGCCTGGGCCACGAGGTTACTCGGACCGGTGGTGGCCAGCACGAAGGCGAGTTCGGGATGCCGCGCCAACTCGAGGCCGACCTGGTCGAGCCGTGCGGGAGCGACCGACATCCACAGCAGTGCCTGGGTGGCGGCGCCGAACAGGGTGTCGTCGGACTGGACATCGAAGAAGATCTCGCCCTGCGCCCGTAGATCGGCCAGGCGGCGCGCGACCGTCGCCGGGGACCATCCGGTGGCTGCCGCCAGCTCGGCCAGCCCGGCCCGTCCATCGGCTTGCAGCGCGGACAACAGGGCATCGTCGGCGCTGGAGAGCCCGCGTGCGGACAGCGCGTCGTGATGGGGTGGCGTGAGTTGTCGCTGCTGGTGCTCGGTGAGCGTTGCGACTTGTCCGTGCCACGGCGTCGGACCGCCCAAATAGGTGTGGAGCACGTAGTGAGCCGACACGGTCGTGATACCGGCGGTGCGGGGGATCTCCTGCAGCAGCAGCGGATGTGCCGCGTCCGCCTGGTGCGACATGCGAAGGATGAGAAGGATTTCCGTGCCACCCGACAGGAGTTTGATCCACGAGGTGTCGGGACGTCGGGCGAGGGAATGCGCGAGTGTCCGGGCTGCCGTCGTGGTGGCGCCGAGGCGGACCAGCCAGCGGGTGTGGTCGTCGCGGTCGAGACGGCTCAGACCGACCACCCGCAACCCGGCCTCGGCGCGCAGTCGCCGGTAGCGCCGGGCCACCGTCTGCGTCGACACCCCGAGCACCGTGCCGATACGGCTGAACGGTGCGCGGCCATCGATGTGCAGCGCATGGACGATGCCCCGGTCCAGCTCGTCTATCACGGTCATTTCTTTCAGCATTCCGTCTTCAATGGAAAATTTCCACCGATATCTCCCTGTGGATGGAGTTGGCGGGCGCTCCGGGCCGATGCTGGGTCCCGTCGTCGGACAGGACGCGACGACAACGATCCACTGAAGGGACTCTCATGATTCTGGTTACCGGCGCCACCGGCACTGTCGGCCGCTCGCTCGTCGACCGACTCGTCGCCGCGAAGGTGCCCGTGCGCGCGATGACCCGTCGGCCCGCCGCCGGTGGTCTTCCCGCTGCCGTCGACGTCGTCGCGGGCGACTTGAGTGATCGCGGCAGCATCGCCGCGGCGCTGCGCGGGGTGGACCGCGTGTTCCTGCTTTCCGCCGGCCCCGACATCCCAACCCACGACGCGAACCTGATTCGCGAAGCCGTACGCGCCGATGTCGCGCACGTCGTCAAGCTGTCCTCCGGGCGTACCGGCGACGACACCGCGACCGACCCCATCCCGAGCTGGCATCGCCGCGGTGAACAGGCACTGCGCGACAGCAGCATTCCGTGGACGATCCTCGGCCCGCTCGGGTTCATGGCCAACGCATTGCACTGGGCCGACTCGATCAGGAACCGCGACAGCGTGTTCGCCGCCTATGGCCACGGCCGCATCGCGGTCGTCGACGAACACGACATCGCCTCCGTCGCCGCCACCGTGCTCACCACCGACGGTCATGACGGGCGAACCTACCGGCTCAGCGGACCGGAGGCTTTGACCCCCGCCGAGATGACCGCCGTACTCGCCGACGTGCTGGGCAGGCCGCTACGGTTCTTGGAAGTCGAGCCGGCCGCCGCCCGTCAGGCGATCTTGGACCACGGACTTTCCGAGATCATGGCCGACGCCATCATGGCACTGCGCGCCACCGCACTGGAGTCGTTCACCTCCGTCGTGCATCCGACGGTGCAAGAAGTCACCGGCGTGCGGCCGACCTCGTTCCGCGAGTGGGCAACCCGACACCTTGCCGACTTCGCGCGTGTGTGACAGCGCGCGCACATCTCGATTCCTACCGTTTCAGATTTTCGTGCGGCGTGTCGCGGAAGGTCAGTCCGCAGCGTCGGATTTGAATGCAGGCTGGCCGGTCGACAAATGCGCGAACTACTGGAGGTAGAAGATCGTGATCCGGCGGTTTCTTTTGCCCGGCAGCAGGCGCAGCGGTGCGATCGGCGGTGTGGCACTCGGGCTGCTCTTGGCGACGACGGCAACCGCGCAACCGCTGTATCCACTGCCCGATCCGGACCCGTTCTATGCCGCCCCGGCGGATCTGGCGGCACACGAAGCAGGGGATGTGCTGGGTGTGCGGGCGCTGCCCGCGCTGGCGATCTTCCCCGCAGCCACTGTCACGCTGGTCAAGTTCCGGTCCACCGACTCGCATGGAGCGCCGATCGCTGCGACTACGACGGTTCTGACTCCCTTCGCCCGACAGCCCGGCGGGCCGCTGTTGTCGTATCAGCATTTCATCAACGCGCTCGGCACCGGCTGCGCGATATCGCACAAGCTGTACAGCGACGATCTGAACCTGGTGGCGACCACGCCGATCTTGAACGTGGCGCTGGCGCGGGGCTGGACTGTGGCGCTGCCGGATCACCTCGGACCGCAGTTCGCTCTCGGGGCAGCGCGTTTGGGTGGCCAGGTCGTATTGGACGGCATCCGTGCGGTGAAGCGGCTACCCGCACTCGCCGTGGAGCACAGCCCCGCGGTCATGGCCGGTTATTCCGGCGGTGGCCTGGCCACCGCATGGGCGGCCGCGTTGCAGCCGGCATACGCACCGGAGCTGAAACTCGCGGGTGCGGCCATCGGTGGTGCCCCGATGAATCTGATGACGATGGCCGAGACACTGGGCCTGGACCGGCACCCCTCGTTCGGGTTGGCCATGGCGGCGGCGATCGGTCTGGAGCGGGAGTACCCGGACAGACTGCCGACGAGCTCGTATCTCAACCCGCGCGGCCTCGCGGTCGCTCAGGACATGGCCAACAGCTGCAGCAACGACATCCTCACCGCGGGCGTCGACGGCAGCGCTCGGGAGTACCTCGACAACACCTCGATCGTCGACAGCCGCGAAGCCCGCTCGGTGGTGGAGGAGAACAGCCTGGAACTCTATCCCGGGATGCCGGAAAATCCGATCCTCGAATGGCATTCGCCGAAGGACCAGCAGATTCCGCTCGGTGCGATCGAGAATACCGTCCGCCGTTGGTGCGCGGCGGGGGTGCGGGTGCAGACGGTGCTGGTGCCGTCGGTTGAATTGCCTTCCGCGCTGGAACATTTGGCCCCTGCGGTATTGGGTGCGCCTGCGGTGCTGCTGTGGCTCGAAGGCCGGGCCCGCGGAGAGCTCGCCCCTACCAATTGCTGACATCGACGCCCACGTAGCGAAGCGGAACTGCGGCAGGTGGCTGCCGAACTCGCGATGGGCGGATGGCCCTGGCCGGCAGGAGGTAGACCGCGTCGGTGTGGTGCGCGGTCACTTCATGAGTGCGAAGTTGCGCCAGAGGTTGATGAGGCTTTCGGTTCCTCCGAACAAGGTGGTGAAGTTGGTGGAGTCGATCATGACGATGTCGCCTGCGCGTCGGTCGGTGGGCGGCAGCCAGATCAGGGTGTTGAATTCGGTGTTGCCTTCGGCGGTGAAGGGGTGTGGGCGGTCGAGGTCGATGGGTTGCCGGGCGAGCAGGCGCACCGATGCGCTTGCGGGCGCGGTGAGGTGATAGTGCGGGAGGTGAGGGTGGAAGTTGAATGTGGTGACGTTGTCGAGCAGGTGCAAGTCATCGAGGTCACGAAATGTGCTGAGCGGCGCAATGGATTTCGTGCCTTCGGCGACGGCGGGTCGGAGTCCGTACATGTTGTGCACCGGAACGTCGAGGGCTTTCATCAGTGAGCGGGTGTAGGCGCTGAAGCGTTGTTGGCGCGGCACCAGCGGGTCGCCGTGGTGCTGGTATTCGACTTGGCGTTGCTGGAGGTCGTGGGTGCAACCCACGTCGTGATGAGGCGCCAAAAGCAGACAGGTGCCTTCGCGTCGCAGCCATTCGTCGAGGGCCGCGATCTCGTCGGGCGCGGCTTCCGCCTGACCGAGAACGTGGTCGAGGCCGAAGATCATGAGAGTATCGGTGTCGGCCAGAATGCGTTCGTCGAGGGGCAGTTCGAACCCGGCTTGATCGATGCGCTGGAAGACCGCGACGGGGTGACCGGTGGCCTCTCCGGCGATCTGCTGGAAGGTGAGGGTGGAGCGGTGGAACAATTCCAGCGTTCCGGCGATCCCTTGCAGAAAGTGCGCGGCGTCGTACTCGGGCGTCTCGTAGGCAGGCCAAGCCGCTTGGCGCACCTCGGTCATGGTGGAGAAGCGGTTGTCGAGCGCGGCGGGATCGCGCTGGGCTTCCCAGGGATAACTCCAAGTCCAGTAGATGCTCAACCGGCGTCTGCCGGGAGTGTAGGTGCGTGGCAGCTGAGATTGGTTGTAGGTGCGTGCCTGGGTGACGGTGCTCATGGTGCCACCTCGTTGTCGGTAGGGGTGCAAAGGTAGCGCAGTGCGCGAACACCGGGCATGAAGAAGTACGCGCCACCCCTGAGAGTTGTGAACGCCGGTAATCCTCTGATGGTCTTGCGGATCGGACGTTTGGGGATCTTGTATTCCAGGGTGCCGTCTTGGTTGCCGATGATCGGATCCCGCTCGTTGCCGAGTTCGTGGAACGTCTTGTCGTTGATCCACACGTTCTGGGCGAATTCGAATTGGCGCACCAGGCTGGCACACAGCACGAAGGCCGCGATTCCGCGCTCGGCGCCGTCCTCGGAAACGCCTTCGGGGAGGTGCGGTCCGTAGGTGGCGCCGCGGCGGATCATGCGCCGCCGCTGCATGTTCACCGCGGTGTCGCGGGGATTCAGCCTGCGGATGTGCGAGCCCAAAGGCACGGCGTACCCGTAGGGGTCCATCTGTTTGTAGTTGAAATCGTTGTTTCGCCGCATATCTGCCCCGAGTTCGGGATCGTCCCGCTCGGGGGCGAGCACCAGAGGGGCGCCGCTGCGCCAGCGGCCCATGAGTTTCGCGGCCAGCAACTCCTGTTCCTCCGGGGTGTCGGTGTGCTCGGCCAGGAACTCGCGGAATCGCCCGACGTGTTCTTGTAAGCGCCGGTAGGCCATGTAGCTGCCGTTGCGCGACAACACCTCCGGTTGCGGCAATCCCACCGGAGGACCGTCCTCGTCGGGATATCCCAGGATGAACTCGCCGGCCTTGAGCGGGGCACCCGTGCCCGGTGTGGGCTGCTCACCGGAGCCTTCGATCACCGGCTGCGACAACCTGTCGCGGTAGCCGAAATGGTCGTGCGGGTACTCCAACGGCGGAACGGCCGCGAGGTCCAGCGACGACAGCACCGTCACTCCGGTGCAGCGGCCGACCAGCTGCTGGTGCTCGTGCACCCAGCGAGCGCGTTCGGCGTCGTCGTGGGCGAACAGGATCGCGATCGCGTGCAGATCGTCGCCCGCCAATCCACCGACCCAATGGTCGGGGTGATCGGTCCCGGTGTCGCCCAGGACGCCGGCCCGCGCTGCCATGCCCTGGCGGAACTCCTCGGGGAACGTTGCCAGTGACTGTTCGGGCACGCCGAGTGCGCGCAGGCCGGTCCAGGTGAACGCGAGTGTCACCCATCGGCGGTCGGTGGTCACGGAGCGTTGTGCGTCGGCGGCCGAGGCCACGCGGTCGACCATGGCCGACAGCCACGCCCGCCCACCGGTGGCACTGGCGAACGACAGGAACTCGTAGCGTCCGGTCAGCGCTGGGACGCGGGTCAGCAGAATGTGCTGGATGTCGTCGAGTTCGAGCATCAGCAAACCTCTCGGTCCCTACTGCATCTGGTCGAGCATGTCGGAAAATGCCGCCTTCACGCGCAGCGCCTTCTTGACCTCGTCCGCGGTCACATAGGGGTACTCGCCGTACTCCAGGAAGCTCGGGAATTGATGCTCACGAAAGAACTCGACCACCGCATCGGTATTGGTCTTCCAGTCTTCGGGGAACCCTTCGAGGTTCACGAATACGGTTGTGATGCCCGTCGACAGGAACAAGGCGATAGCATCCTCGACGTACTTGTCGAAGTCGGTGTCGAAGATCCCCTGATATTGGAAACACAACCCGTCGCCGATGTCGAACAGTACCCACCGCAAGTAATGCAGCCGGAGCGGCGCCAGCACAGTGGGATCTTCGGCTACCGCGGCCTCGATTTGCTTGCCGTACTCCCGGATCGCCTCCTCACGGCCGGGTTTGACCCGCGCGATGATCGAGAAGCCGTAATTGGCGGGTGTGCGGGGAAAGACCGGCCCGTACCGGCCTTGCTCGAGCTCGAAGAACCCCTCCTTCGGCAGGGCCATCGCCGCCGGCTTGGACCAATCCGCATCGCCTGTGGTCATTTCCGCCTCCATCTCGATCGGTGCGGCGCGGAGCGAGCTGAAATCCCTTGGCCGAACCGCTCTCGTCGTTGTTATCTGATCGTTTGTCCGAGGTGTGGGTCTCGGAACCCATCGCTTCCCTTGGGTAAGCGGATTGCGACGATCGCTGGAGCCGGGGATGGATGGGGCTGCTGCTGGTCCGCATTGCTGCCTGCGACAGCGGGCCGCGCGCCGGTCGAGCCGACCCGCCGCATCTCGACCGTGGCACGGCTGGTCTCGGGACAAGGATCCGATTTTTCGCGGGTCCATGTTCCGGTCAAGAATGCGGTGGGTTCGGGACCCGCGTCGGACGGGAACAACTCCCAATGAAATGTCGCGATGGTGTGCGGCTCGTTCGATTCCGCGGAGCAGGGAAAGGGGATGCTGTAATCGGTCCGCCAGACCCCGCCCTCGAGCCTCAACATCGGAGCGAAGACGGCGCGAGGATCTTTGCGCGGATCTGTGCCGGAATTTGTGTCCGTCGTTGCGGCGCAGCGGTCGCCCTCACGCATGCACAGGGTGTTGTATTGCTGCCGGAACTTGCTCGGCGGTGGGGGATTGGGAACGTCTGGTGTCGCGGTATATGTGATGGTTACGTCGTAGGAGCCGCTGATCGGCGCGATGGTCGGGCTGGGACCGCGGTCGGGGATGGTTTCGGGAGGGACGACGTCGACCTTCGGATCGATCTCGCCGACGCGGGAAAGCTTCATCTCTTGTTGTTGGGTGTATGCGCAAGGGCCGCCGACGAAACTGAAGGAGTTTCCGGTCCACGCCGGGATGCCGGGTCGGAATTCGAGTCTCTGCCATGCCGGGACGTTCTGCGGCACCTTGGTGATCGGATTTTCGCAATCGGGGTCGGGGCGGGCCCGTATGTCTCTTGTGATCGTCCACGTGCCGTCGCGATAGTCCGCGCTGAACTTGGCCGGGGCTGTCTCCCGCTCGGACGTGCTCTGGCTGGTTATCGAGGCCACGCAGCGTTCGCCGTGCGATGGACAGTCGGATCGGACTGACCATATCCTTTCTTGCGGGGGACTGTTGTCCGGCTTCCCGTTGAGAGTTTTGGGCGTGTAGGTGACTTCGTATTTGCCGTCGAAAGCGACTTCAGGCTTCGATGGCCGGGTCAGCCACCAAATACCCGCCCCTAGTGCCGCGGCGATGAACGCGGCGACCACGGTCACCACTACACCCACGACAGGCCGTTTACGTCGAGGCGGTGTGGTGCCGTCGCGTGGGATCCCGCCCGATTCGGATCGGATGGGCTGAAGACCGGGCAGATCTACGGGAGGTCCAGCGTTGATCGTGGACTTTTGCTCCGCGTACGGCTCTGTGGAGGGTACCGGCGGCGGCGTCCCGGGCCGATCGCGGAGACCTCCGAAGCCGGGGGGCACCGAAGTGGGGCCGGCTCGGGGGGCGCTTCCGGCGGCAACCGCAGGAGCAGTGGTGAGAGCGTGTTCGGCGGCGGCTGCCAGCTCTCCTGCGGTCTGGTAGCGGTCGTCCGGGTCCTTCGCCATGCCCCGGGCGATGACATCGTCGAACCCGACCGGTAGGTCGAGCCGCCGCATGCTCGGCGCCGGGGGTGCTGCGGTCAGGTGCGCCGCGACCTGTTGTTCCGTGCTGGTGCTCGGGTAGGGCGGTATTCCGGTCAGGAATTCGCACAACACACAGGTAAGGGCATATACGTCGGACCGAGCGTCGGCGACCCCGCTGGTGAATCGCTCCGGAGCCATGTAGGCCAAGGTGCCGATCATCGTGCTGGTGCTGGTCAGCGGGGTATTGCTGGCCGAGCGCGCGATACCGAAGTCGATCAGATAGACGAAGCCGGTATCGGTGACCAACAGGTTGGATGGTTTGACGTCGCGGTGTACCAAACTTTGGGCGTGCGCCGCATCCAGTGCCGCCGCGACTTGGGAGATCACCCCAACCGCTGTCGCCGGCTCCATCGCACCATCGCGGTTGAGCAGGGTTCTCGCGTCGTCGCCATCGATCAAGCGCATATCGAGATAGAGGTGGCCTTCGATCTCGCCGTAGCCGTGGATCGGGACCACATGTGGTTCGCGCAGTTGAGCGGTGTCGTGAGCCTCGCGTCGGAACCGCTCCCGGAAGCTGGGATCAATCGCACAGCGCTCGGGCAGCAATTTGATCGCCACGATGCGGTCGGTAGCGGTGTCATAGGCCCGCCATACCTGGCCCATGCCGCCTTCGCCGATCAACTCGTGCAACCGGTAGCGACCGAACGCTATGCCGTTCACCGACCACCTCCCGCACGGATGAATCGCGTTCGCTATGGAGGATCAGCATTGTGAAAAGGTCGCGGTATCGATGATATCGGCCTCGGCATTCCTACTGCATCATTGTCGCGATGCTGCCCGCGTCGCACCTATCCGAGACAGTTTTCGACGGGCTGGCCGACGCGTCGGATCCTCACACTTTCTCGGTGGCGGGCAGATGGGCCGCGCAGACCGCCTCGACGAATTCGCCGACGGTGCTATCGGACAGATTGCGGGCCAGATCGGCCTCGGTGATGATGCCGACCAACATGCCGTTGTCGGTGACCGGGAGCCGCCGGATCCGCTGCTGCTCCATGAGGACCAGCACGTCGCGCACATCGGTGTCGATATCGACGGTGTGCAGTCGGTCGGCGCCCTGCGCCAATTCGCCGGCTGTGGTGGTCTTCGGATTCGCGCCGACACCGACCACCTTCACGACGATATCCCGATCGGTGACTATGCCGACGGGACGGCATTCGCCGTCGCAGATGGGCAGTGCGCCGATGTCGAGCTGCCGCATGCGTTGGGCGGCTGCCTCCATGGTTTCTCGAACACTGATGTGCTGTACGTCGGGCCGCATGATGGTCCGCGCGGTCGTCATGATGCATCTCCTTCTATTACGGCGGCGTGTTCGCTACTCCGATCATCATTCGACGGTGGCGAAGGTATCGACAGGGCAGAAGGTCCTCTGGCGACCGCCTCGGGACCGTTGCACGCCCCGGAGAGTGAGTGTACAGTCACTCACATGAGCAGACGTGCCACTCTTTCCACCGCGGAACTCCGGCGCGAGGCCGTCGTCGACGCCGCGATCGACGAGTTCGCCCGCACCGGCTATCACGGCACGCCGATCACGAGCGTCGCGGCACGCGCATCGATCTCGCCCGCGTACGTCTTCAAGTTGTTTCCCGGCAAGGTATCGCTGTTCGTCGCCGCGCTCGATCGCGCCTTCGAACTGATCGAGGAAGCGCTGTCGGCCGGTGCGTCCCGGCCGGGCGAGACCGACCCGGATGCGATCCTGTATCGGATGGGTGGCGCCTACGCCGAGCTCATCGCGGACAACCGACTGCTCATGGTGCAGGTGCACGCCCAATCCGCGGCCGGCATCCCGGAAATCGCCGCCGCTATGCGCAACGGGCTCGAACGGGTCACCGCGTTCGCCGCGGAGCGGTCCGGCGGTAGCGCCGAGCAGGTCCAGCGCTTCATCGCCTACGGCCAGCTCTGTCATCTGATCACCACGCTCGACATCGACGCGAGCGCAGGAGAGTGGGCGGCAATGCTCGCCAAGGGGATCCGGCACCCGAACCGCATGTAATCGACGTCCTGAGCGGCGAAATCGCCGTTTACCCACAGAGTGATTGATCAATCACACACTAGGAGGTTCCGAGATGAGCACACCGAACGTGACAGTTACCGAGATCGTGTTGCCCGGCAGAGTCGAACCGAGCGGACTGCGGGTGCGGCAGCGCGAACTGCCGTCACCCAGTCGGGGGCAGGCGCTGGTGCGGGTAGAGGCCACTGGAGTCTCCTTCGCCGAGCAGCAGATGCGGCGTGGCAAGTACTACGACCAGCCGCCGTTCCCGTTCGTGCCCGGCTACGACTTGGTCGGCGAGGTCGTCGCCGTGGGTTCGGGAGTGGACGCGGCGCTGCGGGGCCGCAGGGTCGCCGCGCTCACCAAGACCGGCGGCTGGCGCAGCCACGTGCTGCTGGACGCCGCCGACTTGGTGCCGGTGCCGGACGGGCTCGACCCGGCCGAAGCGGAGACGCTGGTCGTCAACGGGATCACCGCGTGGCAGATGCTGCACCGGGTCGCCGGAACCCGGCGCGGTGCGACGATTCTGGTGCACGGCGCGAACGGCGGCGTCGGCTCCACGCTGGTGCAGCTGGCCCGCGCGGCCGGTATCGCGGTGATCGGCACCGCGTCGGCCCGCAACGAGGACGCGGTCCGGGCGCTCGGCGCGCAGTGGGTGGACTACCGCGGCGACGTGCCCGCCCAGGTCCGGGCGCTGGCGCCGAACGGTGTTGACGCGGTGTTCGACCACGTCGGCGGCCCCGGTATCGTGGACTCCTTCCGGCTGCTCGCGCCCGGTGGCACCCTGGTGTCCTACGGCACCGCGGCCACCCGTGACGTCGAAGGCGATTCCCGGCTTCCCGTGCTGAAACTGCTCGCCCGGCTGCAACTGTGGAACGCGGTGCCGAACAAGCGCAGAGCGCACTTCTTCAATCTGTGGGCGGGCAAGCGCGACGCCGCGGCCTTCCGCGCCCGGATCGCCGAGGACCTCGGGCAGGTGTTCGATCTCGCGGTGGCCGGGTCATTGCGGGGACAGGTCGCCGCCCGGTTGCCGCTCACCGAGGTCGCCGAGGCGGTGCGGCTCGCGGAGTCGGGCACGGTGGTCGGCAAGGTCGTGCTGGAACCGTGAACCACGGCTCCCGGACTCCCGATGGTCGCACGGCATGCCCGAGATCATGTCTCCGGTCTCGGCGAGTACCGCGGCAGCGCCGCGCCCGGGAAGCATGCCCACTGAGCTGCTCGGCGTCCGCCCGGCTCGGCAGCCGAAATGGTCGCCACCGTATCCGAATGGTCACAGCGATCGGCATTCCGCATCAGGTCGGGTATCCCGGGGGTAGCGTCCTTGTCGCAGTGTGCACGTTCTCTCCTGAGCACCAAGCAGTTTCTGCTCGCTACCACTCGGACTGTTCGTCCGGGACGGTTACCGATTCAGACCGCACGGAACCAGGACAAGGAGATCGTCATGAAAGCCACACGCCTCGTTCGTTTGGGTCTTCCCCCGTTCTTCGCCGCCGCGGCGGCGCTGTTGTTCTGTCCGCCGACCGCCACGGCGCAGGAGATGTGGAACTACAACTGTTCGTCCCATTCGCCGGTGTGGGAAGGCAGAGTGACCGCTATGGACTGCACGCCGTCGAACGGTGCGCCCGCGAGTGGAGAGATCACGCAGCCGTTCCAGGTGAACGGCGGCGAGGTCATGAACTGCTCGTCCGGATGGGCGCACCTCCCCGACTTGATGGGCAAGGAATGCGGACCGGCACCGATGCGATAGCTGATCGACCGCGTCGGCGGGTGGACCTTGTCGATTCCGGCAAGGCCCACCCGCTTTCTGCTACCAGGATGATGCGATGACCATCACTGCCGAGGACCTTTCGCACCTGCGCCGCTGCGTCGAACTCGCCCGGGAGGCGCTCGACGACGGGGACGAGCCGTTCGGCTCGCTGCTGGTCTCGGTCGACGGGGAAGTGCTCTTCGAGGATCGGAACCGGATCAAAGCGGGTGACGCGACACGTCATCCCGAATTCGAGATCTCTCGCTGGTCCGCGGCACATCTGTCGCCTGACGAGCGCGCCGCGGCCACCGTCTATACCTCCGGCGAGCACTGCCCGATGTGCGCGGCGAGCCACGGATGGGTCGGCCTCGGGCGGATCGTGTACGCCGTGTCGTCCGGTCAATTGGCGTCCTGGCTGGCGGAGTGGGGTGTCCCGCGTGCCCCGGTCGCGGCGCTGCCGATCACCGAGGTCGTGCCGGACGCCGTGGTCGACGGGCCGGTCGCCCAACTAGCCGACTCGATCAAGGCGCTCCACCGTGCGCACGCTTTCCGCAGCTGAAGCGGCGCCACTCAGCCGCAATGGTGTTCAGTTCTCGGCGGTGACGGGACTCCGGTCCAGAATGGTCCTGCTGTGCCGTTCGGCCGGTCCGGACGACGGCGTGTCCAGCGCCGAGGTGTCCCCGGACGGGCGCAGTCTGTACGCGACCACCTTGTCGCCTAGACAGTTGGTGCGCTTCGACATTCACACCGACGGCACCCTGCCGGTGGTCGAACAGCGTATATCGGCACCGGCGTGAATCCGATCTTCCCCACCATCACACCGGACGGGCGGGCACGGTCGTTGCCGACGGCCGGACGATGACCTCGGTGCCCAGTCGCTGAACTGTCGGAGCGCGAAGGCGACGGTCGTTCCGAGCGGCATAGCTCTCGCGCGGATTCAGGAGAGGTTCGCCGGCTCCTCGTCGATGAGGTGGTGGCCGCACTCGAAACCTCCCGTTCCCGAATCACATTCGCCGATTCATTCGGTAGGCGGATGCCGTACGGCTCGAGTGGCGCATCCGGGGCGACTGGATCTGCTGGTGCAGTCGTCCCCCGGGCGATGCCGCAGGGGGATGTGGCGTCGATGTATCACCGGAAACCAGCTGATCATCAACTGCACCAACCGGTCTGGCGGGTGCTTGTGGGGGTGGAAGCGGTTCGGCGAAGCTGCCGCCGAGCCCCTTCGCCTGGCCGGTGGCGGTTCGGGAGGTTATGATCAACGCGATGATGACTCCATCTGTTCAAAGATTGGGGGTTCCGTTCGCACAAGGTGAGTGCTGATGCTCACTCACATCGCGAACGAGGACGACTCCCGCCTTTCCTTCTGGCTGCGTGTGCGTGAATTCGCCGTGCCGCCCTCCATGATCGAGACTGCTACCGCCCGCCGTCGCGTGGGGGACTGGGCGGGCGCGTGTGCCGCGGCAGGCTTCGATGTCGATTTCACTGTCCGGTCGGTGGCGCGTAGCCACGGGCACGAACTCGCGGCTCGAATCCGGGCCGACCTCCGCCATCTGGCTCCTGACCTGTTGCGCTGGCATCTGCCGAGAGTCGCTCCGGACGGGTTGTTGCGGCCGGGTCTGACCATCGCCTTGGCGCGGTACGACACGGCACCGGACCAGCGCGGCGGCGCACGTCCCATGCACCTTGTCGTTCGGACCGCGCCGACTTGGGCGGATGCCGGTCAGCGGATCAGTCTCGCGCTGTGGGACGGATCCGCCGCCGGGACCGGTGCGGGGCTCCATCCGCATCCTCGTCCCGACCGGCGTTTTCGCCTGGATCTCCATCGCCATTTGTGGGACGCGCGCAGGGTCGGCGAGCTGCGGACACGGTCCGGGGCCGAGCGGCCCGAGAATACTTGCGCGATGCCGGAACCCGAACTGCTCGCCGCGGTGCCGCAGATCCGTCCGTGCGCCGTCGACCGCTGGGCGGCCGAGGCGGAGATTCTGCGCCACGCCGAGGGACGGCGTAGCGGTACTTTCGTGGTGCGGCTCGGGGCCAGGCAACGGTTGGTTCTGGACTTGGACGGCAACGGTTCTGGGCCGCCCATGGTGCGGATCGCGTCGAGATACCCGGTTGGCGGCGTCTCCGCGCTGCCCGTCCTGCCCGACGCGGCGACCTGGGTGCTGCCCGATCTGGAACTGCTTCGTGCCGGCGCGATAGCGGCCGATCGGCTGCACCCGCTGGTCGCATCGGCACTGGTACCCGACTACTCACCGAACGATGTGCCCCGCGTCCCGGACCGCGCAGGTCAACCGCGCCTGGTGCAGTGCAGGGGAGAACAGCACAGGATCGGGCTGGTCGACGGGGTCCTGGCCGCGCTGGACCACGACCAGGTCGAGATCCGGCGGGAGGAACTGCTGGTCGCCCTGAACGGCACTCCGCTGCCTTGCCTGCAGGCCATCGATGAGACGCACCGCCATCCGGACTGTCTGGTCGGCGTCCGCGAGCGTTTGGACCATGGCGACACCGCCGGCGCGCTGGCCATCGTAGCGGGACTGCTCGGTCCCGACGCGGTACTGCGCGACGGTGCTCTGCGCGACGAACTGGAAACGTCGGCGCGACAACGAATTACCTACGGACTGTTCAAGGCGGGCCTGTCCGAGCCAGGGATCGGGCGCGTTCCTCCGGTGCGCCGTCCACGCGACCGCCGCGCGCACCCACGCAACGCGACCTCGCGCTGACCCGTCGACCTCGCCGCACATCCACTCGACAACGCAACCCCTTTCAGGTGATCACACATGCTTACTGCTGTCCGTACGTCCGCCGATCCGGCCCGCCCCGCCCAACTCGATGTGGCCGACGAGTTGCTGAGTCTCCTCCGCGAGGTAGCCACCGAACCGCGCCCCGATAACCAACTGGAGGCCTTGGCGCTGGCCGTGGCCGCCGACCTACCGGTTCTCCTATGGGGTGAACCAGGGATCGGGAAGACCGCGGCCCTGACCCAGCTCGCCGCCGACTTGGACCTTCCGCTGACCACGGTGATCGCGAGTGTGCATGAGCCGTCCGACTTTTCGGGTCTTCCCATCATCGGGGACGATCCCGCGGAACACGGAGTCCCGATGGCTCCGCCGGATTGGGCCGTACGGCTCGTCCGGACCGGGCGCGGACTGCTGTTTCTGGACGAACTGTCCACCGCCCCGCCTGCCGTGCAAGCCGCCCTGCTCCGTCTGGTCCTGGAGCGGCGGATCGGCACCGTGCAACTGCCGCCCGGTGTCCGGATCGTCGCCGCGGCCAATCCGCGATCCTCGGCGGCCGATGGCTGGGAACTCAGCCCGCCGCTGGCCAACCGGTTCGTGCATCTGCAATGGACCCACGATCACGATGTGGTCGTTCGCGGCCTCGGCGGGACCTGGCCCCACGCGACACTACCGCGGCTGGCCTCCGAAAGATTGGGCGAGGCTGTGGCTTTCGCGCGCCGAGCGGTGTGTGCGCTTCTGGCGGCTCGTCCCGCTCTCGTGCATCAACTCCCCAGCACCGAAACCCGCCGAGGCGGTCCCTGGCCGTCGCCTCGAAGCTGGGAGATGACATTGCGGCTGATCGCCTTCGCCACCGCGGCCGGTTCATCCCGGGATGTGCTTTCCCAGCTGGTTCGAGGCACTGTTGGCGACGGGCCGGGCTTCGAGCTGCTGGCAAGCTTGGACCGGATGGACCTCCCGGACCCGGAAGTACTGCTCGCCGACCCGGCGGGAGCAGTCCTGCCCGAGCGGGGGGATCTGCGGCAGGCTGTGCTCGACGGCGTTGTGGCTGCGGTCCGCAAACGGCCGGAGAAATCCCGCTGGGATGCGGCATGGGCGCTTTTGGTCAAGGCTTCGGAAACCGGGGCGCCGGATCTGATCGTGGTTCCCGCAACCACTCTCGCCACGCTGCGCCAGGACGACTGGGACGTGCCCGCGGCCATCGAGGAACTCGCCGGAGTGGTATCGGTGTCCACGGAAGCGGATCGGGCAGCGGGCCGTGGCGCGGCGAAGGCAGGCCGATGACCGCGAACGCGCTGCGGACGCTGGACCGCGACAAGCTCTTCGCCGCCCGATTGCACGCCGCCAGGGTCCGGCCCTACCTGGCGACCGCTCTGTTCGCGCTGTGCGTCGTCGAATCGCGCCGAGTACCGACGATGGGTGTCGACCGGCACTGGCGCTGCTACGTGTCGCCTGCGTTCGTGGACCGGACTGCGGTAGCGGATCTGGCCGGTGTGTGGGTGCACGAGGTGTCGCATCTGCTGCGCGACCATCACGGTCGCAGTGACCGCTTCGCCCGGCAACACGACTTGACCGGCCCGGCGGAACGACTGCGGATGAACATCGCCGCGGACTGCGAAATCAACGACGACGCATTCGGCGACGGGCTGCCCCGCCCCGATGACGCTGTTACGCCCGAGTCGTTGGGGTTGCCCGAGGGGGAGCTCATGGAGGACTACCTGCGCAAGTTCCGGCTCGGACCCACTACGCAGGGCATAGCGTGGCTCGACTGCGGCAGCGGCGCAGACGGATTGGAACGCGAATGGGAACTCGGGCCCGACGGTGCGGACGGACTCAGCGAACACGAACGAGACGCCGTCCGATTCCGGGTGGCGCAGGGCATCATCGGCCGTCCGGGGAACGCCTCGAAAGGGTGGCGGCGCTGGGCGGAAGAGGCGTTCCATCCGCCGCAACCATGGCGGGATCTGCTGGGAGCGGCTCTCCGCTCCGCGGTCTGCGTCGCCGGTGCGGGTGCGGACTACACCTATGGCCGGCCGGCACGGCGCTCGGCGGGGGTGCCCGGCGTAGTGCTGCCGAGTCTGCGGCGAACGCCGCCTCGGGTCTCGGTGCTCATCGACACCTCGGGGTCGGTCAGTGATACGGAACTGGGCAGCGCGCTGCTCGAGGTGGCCGCCATCGCCCGTGCCGTGGGCGGCCGCCGCGACCTGGTCACCGTGCTGCCGTGCGACGCGGCGGCGAGGATCGTGCATCCCTTGTGCCGTGCCGAGCGGATACCACTGGTGGGCGGCGGCGGCACTGACCTGCGCACGGGCATCGCCAAGGCGATACGAGCCCACCCCCGCCCCGATGTCCTCGTGGTCCTGACCGACGGCCACACACCTTGGCCGACCACACGGCCACCGTGCCGGACGGTGGTGGGCCTGTTTCGTCGGCAGTACGCCGCTTTGTGGCGCGAAAACGATCCCGATTACGTGCCGGACGCGCCTCCCGCATGGGCCCGAGTAGTCGATATCGGATAGGCGCCCGCTGCTCGGATGATGATGCTCGGTCGGTGCCGCCACCTGGCGATCTCACCAGGGGGGATCCGGCCTCGGTGAAATCGGGGCCCTCATTAGCATCGATACGCGTGTAAATCGAGGAGATCCGAGGACCTACGTTGACTACCGAACAACTCGACCGCTGGAACGCCCAGGAAGCCGCCGCCGAGGCGATGATTCCCATCATCGGCACGTTGTATCGGGGGAAGGGCGTGACGATCCTGCTGCACAGCCGGTCGCTGGTGAACAAGTCGGTGATCAGCATCCTGCGGACGCACCGCTTCGCGCGGCAGATCGACGGTGAGGAGTTGTCGGTGGACGAGACTCTTCCCTTCCTGCGAGTGCTCAGTGAACTGGATCTCGGGCCCTGCAAGATCGATCTCGGTCAGTTGGTCATGACCTACCGCGCCGACGATCGCGGACTGTCGATCCGCGAGTTCACCGCTGCGGTGCTGGCCGAGGTGACCAACGGCAACAAGGCTCTGTCACCGGGCCCGAGGGATGTCGTCCTCTATGGCTTCGGCCGCATCGGTCGCCTGGTCGCTCGCCTGCTCATCGAGAAGGCCGGATCCGGCAACGGGCTGAACCTGCGTGCCGTGGTGGTGCGCAAGGGAGGCGACGACGATCTGAACAAGCGAGCGTCGCTGCTTCGCAGGGATTCGGTGCACGGCGCATTCAACGGCACGATCAAGGTCGATACCGGCAACGACACGATCACCGCGAACGGCAACACGATCAAGTTCATCTACAGCGATGATCCGACGACGATCGACTACACCGAGTACGGGATAACGAACGCGATCCTGATCGACAACACGGGCAGGTGGCGTGATCGGGACGGGCTGTCGCAGCATCTGCGCCCCGGCATCGCGAAAGTCGTTCTCACCGCGCCCGGTAAGGGCGATATCCCGAATATCGTGCACGGCGTGAACCATCGCGGCCTGGACCTGTCGCAGCAAATCTTCTCGTGCGCCTCGTGCACGACCAACGCGATCGTTCCGCCGCTCAAGGCCATGGACGACGAGTACGGCATCATCCGCGGCCACGTGGAGACGGTTCATTCGTTCACCAACGACCAGAACTTGCTGGACAACTATCACAAGGCGGACCGGCGCGGTCGTTCCGCGCCGTTCAATCTCGTGCTCACCGAAACGGGTGCCGCGTCCGCGGTCGCGAAGGCTATGCCGGATTTCAAGGCCAAGATCACCGGCAACTCGATTCGTGTTCCCACCCCCGACGTTTCGGTCGCGATTCTGAACCTGCAGCTTCAGCGGGAGACGACGAAGAGCGACGTGCTCGCTTACTTGCGCGGGGTTTCGCTCGCCGGACCGTTGAGCCGAAACCTCGATTACACCGCCGCCACGGACGTGGTTTCCAGCGATTTCATCGGATCGCGCGCAGCGTCGATCATCGATGCCAATGCCACGATCGTCGAGGGTGACACCGCGATTCTCTATGTCTGGTACGACAACGAATTCGGCTACTCGTGCCAGGTGGTGCGGACGGTGCAGTACATCTCGGGCATCGAGTACCCGACCTATCCTCAGGCCGGCGCGCGGCTGGACGGCACCGCCGACGCCCGCGTGCTGACTGCGACCGACGCTCGGTAACTCGCACAGCCGAGATATTGGTCGGCAACCGGCCGAGCAGCGCGACGGACATATGTCTCGCGCTCGCCGATGTCTGTGCAACCCGATCGTCACGCGGATGTGTCGTCGATCGGCACATCCGTTCACCTCGCGGTGGTCTCCTCGCGCGACTCTGTTCCCGAGCCAGGCGAGTCTTCCGCGCTGACTTCCGATAGCCTGCTGTCGTCGACGCCGGGTATGGAAGGACAACGGTCCGAGCCCGGAAACCAACAGTGACAACAGGATGTGCAGGCAATCCGTGGTTCTCGAAGGTTCTACCGGTCGGACGATGCCGACATCCTCCGTCACGACAACCGCGCTCGCGGACTATGACCCGATCGATCCGGACGGACAGCAAGCAGCGCCGGTTGCTTCGTCGCCGACCGCCGAGACCAAGGAAAACCGACCGGCGCGTGGCAGCGAGTATGCGGTGTTGCTGCGTCGAGTGCGCCAAGCCGGGCTACTGGATCGGCGGTTGCGGTATTACGTCTGGAAGAGTGCGGCCACCGCGGTGGCGTTCGCTGCCGGGTGGGCGGTGTTCGTCATGGTCGGCGACTCGTGGTGGCAGCTGGTGGTTGCCGCGTTCTTGGCAGTGGTATTCGCGCAGATCGCGTTCCTCGGCCACGATGCCGGGCACCGACAGATCTTCGCCGGTCGGCGGGCCAACTACTTGTTCGGTGTGATCGCGGGCAATCTCGGCATCGGGGTGAGCATCGGCTGGTGGGTCAGTAATCACAACCGCCACCACGCTCACCCCAACACCGAGGGTTCGGATCCGGACGTGATGGGGGTGCTGGCCCATTCCGGCGATCGAGCACGGACCGGCAAAGGCATCCGGCGGTTGATTTTCCGCTATCAAGCCTGGCTGTTCTTTCCGATGTTGTTGCTCGAGGCCGGCAGTCTGCACTATGCGAGTGTCCGGGCGGTGCTGCGCTGGGCGATACCCAACCGCGTCTGGGAGGCCGCGCTGCTGGCCGCGCATGCCGCCGGGTATCTCGCCGCGGTCTTCCTGGTCTTGTCGCCGGGTAAAGCGCTTGTCTTCATCGCTGTGCACCAGGGCCTGTTCGGGTTCTATATGGGCTGCACTTTCGCGCCCAACCACAAGGGGATGGAGGTACTGGCCGAAGGCGAGTCGACAGACTTTCTGCGTCGGCAGGTGCTCACGTCCCGCAATGTCCGCGGCGGCCGACTCGTCGACGCCGCCCTCGGCGGACTGAATTACCAGATCGAGCACCACCTGTTCCCGTCCATGCCGCGGCCCAACCTGCGCCGGGCCAAGCCGGTGGTCGAACAGTTCTGCGTCGAACTCGAGGTGCCCTACTGCGAGACCAGCGTCCTGGACTCCTACCGCCAAGCGCTGAGCCACCTCCACGCCGTCGGCCGACTCGCCGGCCCGCAATCTTCTGCGGTAGCCGACAGTCGACCCGACTGACTTCTCACCTCAGCTGAACCATTACAGCGCTGTCTACCGGCTTCTGGGCTGGTAGCTCGTTCGTTCCGCGGCACAGCAGGACACTCGGACTCGATCCTGTCAGCGGACCGAGCACCCTTTCGCCCGCTCGGCGTGACATTTTCGCGACCATTTCGTAATGTATCGGTGACCTATTCTCGACTGTAATCGGTAGCCGACATCATGCCTGGTCAACACCGTAAACGGACCGCAGCCCGGAAGCTCAGTGCCCTGGCCGTATGCGGCATCGCCGCGGCCCTCGCCGTCGTGTTGTGGGCGGTAACGCGACCGGGCCTGGAGGCTCAGCATGCCGCAGCGGCCGATTCGCCGCCGTCGGCCGCCGTCGCGCCGCCGACCAGCGTGCCGTCGATCACTCGGCCGACAGCGGCGGCGTCCGCGGCCGAGCAACCACCACCGTCGGCCAGGGAGGCTGCGCAGCACCTGCCACCACCGCCTCCCCCTGTACCGTGCTCGACCGAACTCGCAGGCACGCGGCCGCACGTGGCGCAGGTGGGCAACCTACTCAAGAAGACGTTCGCCGTCGCCGACATCGGCGGCGCCATCGGCCGTAGCGACGGCGACCACGGCGCAGGCTTGGCACTCGATCTCATGACACCCGATTCCGCGCGGGGCGACGCGATCGCCGAATACGTGCTGGCCAATCAGCAGCGTTTCGGTGTGACCTACGTGATCTGGCGGCAGCGGTACAACGATGGCAGCGGTTGGTCCTATCTGGAAGACCGCGGGAGCCCGACCGCCAATCACTACGACCATGTGCATGTGTCGTTCGACAAGGCCGCCCAGGGAGACGTAGCCTGCTGAACTTCATTCGGTGGGTGGCCCGAAAAAAAGTTCGTGCCGTCCGGCGACTTCGCCGGGCGGCACGAACCTGTGTTCAAGGAAGCTCAGCGCTCGCAGCACTGGGAGCTGTCTCCCTAGTGGGCAAACGGAATCTTGGGGTCCGCCCGCCGCATCTGCTTCGATGCGGCGAATCGACTAGTTCAGCTGTAGCGAATTCACCGCTGTAGTGCGGGCCGCGGTGTGGAGCGGAGCGGCGCAGGGAAGTCCGGCCCCGAAGGGGCAGACGGACGATGCGGTGATCTACCGAGACCGGATCAGGAGGCGGGCTTGGGCTGGGTCAGGTCCCGGATGCCGGTGATCGCATCGATGACGTTGACGACGGCGGAGGTGCCCCCGTCGAGGGCCGAGCTGCCGGAGTCCAGCATGGCGGAACCGGAGGACGAGCCGGCCGAACCAGTGGACGAGCCACCGTCGGCCGAACCCGAGGCCAGGCCCGCGGAACCGGTGCCGGCGGCGGAGTGGGCGGCGGAGGCCACCGCGACCGGGCCGAAGAACAGGGCAGCGGCGGAGACGGTGCTGGCGGCGAGAAGGGCCTTACGAGAGAACATCTACGGAGCTTCCTTTCACAGTGGGATAACGACGCCATCACGGGCGCACCAGCAACGTTAAGAAAAAGAAATCTACAAATCCACTTCTATTGCTGTGGTAATCATCACCGTTAATAGTTGGCTAACTGAATATTTTGCGGAGGTAACACAAATTGATCTTCATCCACCGGTGAAGTCGATGATCAAATCGAGTCGATTTCTCGGCACCCCGCGTATCAACGTGCGGCGGAGTCGATCTCGCGGTGCGCTTCCATTCTGTTCGGCGTGAGTCGAGCCGACGGCACACTCGGCGCCACTAACCTGTGTCGTCCGGTTTTACCTGCTAGGGGACGGGTCGCACTGCGGTATGTCGGTACAATTTGGCATCCGATGCACGTCCTGCGGCGGCTCCCCCGTGCTCAACCGATGCATTCGCCTACCGAACGCCCCTCCGGTCGATCCATCCAAGTGGAAGCATGCTCTCCGGTTTCGGTCGAATATTGCGCAAATCTGCGGATCCTCGGCGTCGTGATCGCTTTATGGCGCAGAAATAAACACGTCTTCTGCAAATATGCAGACAATGCATGAGCCTGGACGGACTGTTGTTGAAGATGAAATCGGCGACTGCATCCCGTTACGGACCTGCCGGATGTGCTGGCTGGTGCCGCTGAGACTGCCCTGGGGCCTTGGCGTCGACGTGATAGACGAGCACGCCGCCTGCGCTGAGCCCGCACAGCACGATCGGCCGGTTGTCCCGGGCCCGGTCGTGTGCGGTGAGGTCGACGAGAAGGTCGACCCAGTCGCCGATGATCGGGTTCGCGTCGGGCTCGATCGCTCCGCCCCTGTCTCGGCTCGATGCTCCGACGACCGGTAGTCGAGTCGAATCGGCTGATCTTGAATGGGGTATGTTCGAAAGGCTGGCATGGCAGGAGGATTCGAGGGTGACCGCAGTGAACGGTATGTCGGTCGACGTCCGGACATCCGACGGTGTCGCTGACTCGTATGTCGCCTACCCCGACGATGGCGCCGCCCATCCGGGAGTGCTCGTGATTCAGGACGGTTTCGGACTGCGGCCCAGCCTGCGATCACTGGCCGATCGTATTGCCGCCCATGGCTACACCGTTCTGCTGCCGAACGCCTATTACCGGCACGGGCGTGCGCCTGTGATCGAGCTGCCGGACTTCATCGACCCGGGGGAGCGGCCGGAGATCTTCCAACAGGTCTTCCCGATGATCCGCGAGCTGACCCCGGAGCTCCTGCGTTCGGATGTCGGCGCATATCTCGAGTGGCTGGCAGCGTCGCCGCAGGTCATAGCGGGAAAGGTCGGCGTCACGGGTTACTGCATGGGTGCGCGGCTGGCGGTGCTGACCGCCGCCATGTTCCCCGATCGGGTTGCGGCGGTGGCAGGATTCCACGGCGGACCGCTGGTGACCGACACCCCGGACAGTCCGCATCTCACCCTCGGAAACATCACGGCGGAACTGTATTTCGCCCACGCGGGCGAGGATCACCACATGACTCCGGAACATATCGCCCTGTTCGACAAGGCGCTGGATGCCGCCGGTGTCCGCCACCGCACCGAGGTCTACGAGGGTGCCCAACACGGCTACACCCAGGCCGATACTTCCGCACACGATCCCGAGGCCGATGAACGGCACTACCGCGAACTGCTGGCCCTGTTCGACCGCAATTTGCGCCGCTAGCCGGGCTCAGCCGACCTCGCGGAAGCACCTGTCAGGTCGGCGGCGCGTGTCGGATGCCCCGCCACCCTAGCGGGAATCGGACCCCAGAGGCCTGGACGTCGTGAATCAGCTGCGCGTAGCCTTCGCAGGCCTCACCGAGGTGAAACCATGCCTCGTGCCGCACGTCGTTGTCATCGACGTGTAGCACCGTCCACCACGCGTTGGCATAGATCTTTGCGATATGGCTGATCACCTCTCCCAGGGAATGGGTGTGCCTGCGCGCTCCGGGGGCTCTCGGAACATGGACGAACGCCCACGAATCGATCTCGCTGACGATCTCGGCAATGTCGATGTGGACGCGGGCTTCATCGAATTCGGCGGGAAGACGCGTTCGATTCAGGCGCACTGGGATCAGTGCCGCGTGCAGATCGCCCAACTCCCTAGCCCACTCGATCAGCGATGATCCTTGCGTAAGGTGACCAGCGATCGCCGCCAATAACTGATCAGGCCCGAGCAACGGTGCTTTCCCTTCCTCCGGATCGCCGTCGTCGCGCGGCCGGAGTGGTTCGGCCCGGGAGCAGAAGACCGTGGCGGTCATCGTCGCACCTCATACCGAGGCGCGACGGAGGTCGGTGCGGTTTCTTCGGCAAGGTGAACCGCGTGGCGGAGTCCCTGACCATGAGCTGCGCCGGAGGTGAATTCGACGCGTTCGTCCAAGCATCCCACTGGAGTTCCTTCAAACCGGGTTTTGCCGTTGCTGTCGATGGCGGTCGTCGCCGATGACCTGTGCGGACGGTGGAGATCTGCCGCACCTTGATACCTGATCGGCCATTATCAGCAGAGTGTATACACTATGGCATCAGAGAATGCGCTCGTCAACGGTTCTGTGCCCGAAGGTAGGCGTGCGACGAGATGCGGGCTCGAACGGGTTCCCGCTCAATGCCATTCGTAGGTGCCGCGGCCGAGTGACAGGCGCATCGAAACGCTGCCCTCGTTGAGGCGCCACCGATGAACGACGAAGCTGCGCAGACCCGCCGTGACGAACGGATCCGCTGACGCGATGGCGGTTGCGTCGGCTTCGTCGGAGGCGCGCAAGACCGTGACGCCCGATCCCGGACCGGCGCCGGGGCCGCTGACGAGGGGGCCCGACAGGAAGACGAGGCCGCGTTTCTCGAGGTCCAGCAGCCAGGCTATGTGCGCGGGGGCGAGGGCGGCGATGTCCTCGGAGGTCGTCCCGGCCGAAGGGGTGGAGGTCAGCATCCAGTAGTCCTGGCCCAGGAGCAGTGAGGGGTCAGGGGCGTCGCGATCGGCGGCGGGGGGCAATAAACTCATCGCATAACTGTATGCAATTTCCGTGCGGCAGCAACATCCGGAAGAACCTTGACAGTAAAAGTGCATACACATTACGGTCGGACGCGTAGGGAACAGGAGTGACGCCACCTGCGGACTCCTCGGCCGGGCGGTTCCAGGAGCACTCGATCGACCAGCACATGACCCGGCCGCCACCACGGGAAGGAAAATTCACCATGCCGATCGCTGAACTCGGTCATTTCGGAGTTTTCTGCGATGACCTGGAAGCCAGTACAGCGTTCTACCGCGACGTCCTCGGACTGACGGTCACCGATGAGGACCTGAATCTGGGCATGCGGTTCTTCAGTGCCCGGCCGAACTTCGAACACCACGAGTTCCAGCTCGTCGAAGGCCGGACCGTGGCGCGCGCCGACGAGAACACCAAACTCATTCAGCAGGTCTCGTTCCGGGTCAATCATCTGACCGAGTTGATCGAGTTCCACCGCAGATTCATCGAGCACGATGTCGACTTCGACATGATCGTGACGCACGGCAACGCGTTCGGCATCTATTTCTTCGATCCCGAGGGCAACCGTTGCGAGGTGTACTGGCAGACCGGACTGCCCGCCCGCCAGCCATTCCTGGCAGCGATCGACCTCACCGAACCGATCGAGAAACTGCTGGCCGACAACGCGGCGCTGGTAGCTCGGTACGGGGAGACCGGCTATCTGCAGCCGGGGCTGGTGAAGAACCTCATCCCGGACGCGATCGACTCCTGACACCGTGCGTTCGGCAAGTTTCCACAGGAGAGAACACCCATGATCACGCTGACCGACATCGCCTATGTGCGGTCAGGAGTCGCCGATCTCAGGACCGCCGTCGACTTCGCGACCCGCATCGTCGGTCTCGAACTCGCCGGTGAGACCGAACCAGGGGTCGCACACCTTCGCGCTGACTCCCGCCACCACTGTCTGGCTTTGGTCGAGGGGGTGTCGGGGGTTCTGGCCTCCGGGTTCACCGTCGCCGACATGGATGCGCTGGAGGCTGCCGAGAACGAACTCGAGCACGCCGGTTTCGCCGTGCGGCGCGGGTCGAGGCAAGAGGCTCGCTCGCGACGCGTGGCCGAGTTCATCGGCTTCGACGATCCCTTCGGCAATCGCATCGAGCTGGTCAGCCAACAGGAGACGATCACCCGCCCCGTCGCTTTCGCTCGGCCGGCAGGCATCACGGAGTTCGGGCACCTCTGCCTCGACGCACCGGATGTGCACGAGGCCTACCGGTTCTGGAACGGGCACTTCAACGCCCGCGTGTCGGATTGGATCGGCGACGCCGCGTGCCTGATGCGGATCGATCCCGTCCACCACAAGCTCGCCGTATTCCAGGGCGAGAGCGCTGGTCTGTGCCACATGAACTTTCAGGTGGAGTCCATCGACGACGTCTTCCGTTCCTGGCACTTCCTGCGAGAACGCGACGTCCAGATCGAAATGGGCCCTGGTCGCCACCCGCAGTCGACAGCGGTGTTCCTCTACTTTCTCGGTCCCGAAGGCTTCACCTACGAATACTCGTTCGGGGTGCGTCGCATCGAGGACGACGCGGCTTGGCGACCGCGCACGTTCGATCCGGATGAACCCGGCTCGATCGACATGTGGCTGGGTCCGGTCAAGCGGGTCTCCACGCAGCACGCGGCCTCGATGGCCGGAACCCGACCCGCCCCGACGAGGAGTTAGCAAGTGGCCGTCATCACCAGCGATCATCCGACCGCATCGATACGCGAAGTCGATGGGGTACGCACCGCTGTCATCGACACCGGGGAGCCCGCAGGCGAGAGCGCGCAGCCGCCGCTGCTGCTCCTGCACGGATCCGGTCCCGGTGTGAGCGCCGCGGCCAACTGGCGACCCGTGCTGCCGTCCCTTTCGCAGAGTCGGCGCGTCATCGCCCCCGATCAGTTGGGCTTCGGTGGCACAGCCACCGGTGCGGCGCGCACGTGGGGCCGACAGGCGTGGACCCGGCACGCACTCGCGCTCATGGACGAACTCGGCATCGAGACCTACGACATCATCGGCAACTCGATGGGCGGGGCAATCGCCTTATCACTCGCGGCCGAGCGTCCGCAGGCCGTTCGTCGACTCGTTCTCATGGGCTCGATGGGTGTCGCGATGGCGCTACCGCAAGGGCTCGACACCGTCTGGAACTACCGGCCGGGAATCGAGAACATGCGCGAGATCATCGGGCTGTTCGCCTACGACCGGGGACTCATCACCGATCAGCTGGTCGAGATGCGATACGGGGCAAGTGTCGAGCCCGCCGTCGCGAACTCGTGGGAAGCGATGTTTCCCGAACCGCGCCAACGCTGGGTCGACGACCTGGCCCTGTCCGGTGCCGAGTTGACCGGGGTGGCACAGCCGACCCTCATGATTCACGGGCGAGACGACCGGGTGGTGCCGTGGAAGGAATCCTCGGGGGCATTGCTGGAACTTCTTCCTGACGTCCGGCTGCATGTGCTCGGCAACTGCGGCCACTGGACCATGATCGAGAAGACCGCCGAGTTCCTCGGCGTCGTGGAACCGTTCCTGTCCGAGGCCTGACCTCGCTCAATGTGGCTTTCTGTGGGGAAGTCATCGATGGAAGAAGGAGTTGCGATGTTGAGCACTATGCAGGACGAGCCGTTGTCGTTGGCGACGTTGCTGCGCTACGCATCGACGTTCGCTGGGGATTCGACTGTGTCGACGTGGACGGGTACCGGTGTGCGCACCATGACCTATCGTGAGGTCGGGGCGGAGTCGGCGCGGTTGGCGAACGCGTTGGGTGGGCTGGGTATCGGGGTGGGTGATCGGGTGGGGACGTTCATGTGGAACAACAACGAGCATCTGGTGGCCTATATCGCGGTGCCCGCGATGGGCGCGGTGCTGCACGCGTTGAACATCCGGTTGTTCCCCGAGCAGGTGGTGTATGTGGCCAACCACGCCGAGGATCAGGTGGTGTTGGTGGACGGCAGCCTGGTGGCGTTGTTCGGGCAGATCCTGCCGCACCTGGCCACGGTGCGGCATGTGATCGTGGTCAACGGCGACGCGGCGACGTTGACCGCGCCCGAGGGTGTGCAGGTGCACTCCTACACCGAACTGCTGGGTGCGCAGCCGGATACCTACGAGTTCCCGGTGATCGACGAGCGCGCGGCCGCGGCGATGTGCTACACCTCCGGTACCACGGGGGATCCGAAGGGTGTGGTGTATTCGCATCGGTCGAACTGGCTGCACGCGATGCAGGTGGCCGTCAACAACGGGATGGGCTTGTTCGAGACCGATTCGATTCTGGCGATCGTGCCGTTGTTCCACGCGAACGCGTGGGGTCTGCCGTATGCGGCGTTGATGGCGGGGGCGAATCTGTTGATGCCCGACCGGTTCCTGCAGCCGGGTCCGTTGCTGGAGTGCATGGCCGCGCAGCGCCCGACCTTCGCCGCGGCGGTGCCCACAATCTGGGGTGGGGTGCTGGCCGGGCTGGCGGCCAACCCGCAGGACATCACGCATCTGCGTGCGGTGGTGGTGGGTGGTTCGGCGGTGCCGCCGTCGATGATGCGCACCTTCGAGGACAAGCATGGGGTGCGGGTGCTGCACGCGTGGGGCATGACCGAGACCTCGCCGTTGGGTAGTGTGGCGCATCCGCCGGCGACCGCGGTCACCGAGGAGCAGAAGTGGGCGTATCGGGTGACTCAGGGTCGTTTCCCGGCCGGGGTGCGGGCGCGTCTGGTCGGTGACGAGGGTGTGGTCCCCAACGACGGGGTGGCGTTGGGGGAGTTGCAGGTGCGTGGTCCGTGGATCACCGGGTCGTATTATTCGCCCGACGGCACGGTGATCGATCCGGAGAAGTTCGACGACGGGTGGTTGCGGACCGGGGATGTCGGCAAGATCAGTCCCGATGGTTATCTCACGCTGGTGGACCGCTCGAAGGATGTGATCAAGTCCGGGGGTGAGTGGATCTCGTCGGTGGATCTGGAGAACGCGGTGATCGCGCATCCGGCGGTCGCGGAGGCCGCGGTGATCGGTGTGCCGGACCAGAAGTGGGACGAGCGGCCGTTGGTGGCGATCGTGCTGGCCGAGGGCGCCGAAGCCGAACCCGAAGAACTGCGGGAGTTCTTGGCCGACAAGTTCGCCAAATGGCAGCTGCCCGAACGGTGGACGTTCATCGCCGAGGTCCCCAAGACCAGTGTGGGCAAGTTCGACAAGAAGCGGCTACGCGCCCAGTACGCCGACGGCGACCTGGAAGTCACCACCCTCGGTTGAATCCTGCTGCCCCGCGTCACCACCTCAGCATCGGCAGTGGTGACGCGGGGTGACTACGCAACCGCCGCGCGGGCTGCCGGTGTCACGGGCGCGAGCCGGGTCTCGACCTCATCGCGAAGATCATTGGCTTCACGGCGGTTGCTCACCCGTCAGTCCGGAACGCCGACCATCTCCAGGGCCAATGGCACAGCGGTCGGCTGGTAGTCGGGCGAGGTGTCGCTCAATACTTTGAAAGCGGTGTGGGCCAAGTGACTCGCCATGCGGGCTTGGGCCGTGGCCTTGGCGCCCTCCACCAGCGCGGACAGAATCTGCGCGTGTTCGTGATCGCCGGCCTTGTGCCAGCTGTTCGGCTCGCCACCCTGGTAGATCCGGATGTACCGGACACACCGGTCGGCCAGTTGACGCAACTGCTTCTGCATGGTGTCACCGGCGCCGCAGGTGATCGTGCGGTGGAACGCCGAGTGGATGACGAACCAGCGCTCGGTCTCACCTTCCTCCGCGGCCACGCGCATGGCCGCCAGTTGCTCGGTCGCGTGATCTCGGGCGGCGTCGTCGAAGCTGTCCACTGTCATGGCGACGGCCAGTGACTCGAGCACGACTCGGCTGGCATAGATCTCGTCGAGTTCACGCGGGTCGAGCATGGAGACGCGGGTGCGCTGGTTCGGTTCGATCTGGACCAGGCCCTCCTCCTGCAGCATCCGCAGCACCTCGCGCAACGGCGTGCGGCTGACGCCGAGCTGCTCGGCCAGCGACACCTGAGAGAGCTTCGTCCCAGGCCGCAGCGTGCCGTCGAGAATCCTTTCGCGCAGGTAGGCGTGTACATACGGGATAGCTTGGCGTGCCTCGGGTAGTTCCACCCTGGTGATGTGCGGGACGAGCACTTTGCGACTCATACCCCTAGCCTAAGCGATGTGTATACATATTCCTTCTCTTTCGGATGTCGCCCGCGTAAACTGCATACAGTATTTCGGAGTTGTGGCGTCGCCGAAGGCGTCCCCTCCCCGCGCGAAAACCCGTGAGGACGTGACCAATGTGAGAATTATCGGAGTCATCGGACTGGGCAAGATGGGCCTGCCGATCGCTGAGAACTTGCTGGCCCGGGGGTTCGACGTCGTGGGGTACCGGCGCAGCATCGAGTGTCCCGAGCTCGAGGCCGCGGGCGGCACCGTCGCGTCGTCGCCGGCGGAACTGGCCACCTCGTGCGAGGTCATTGTGTCGATCCTGCCGACCGCGGATGACGTCCAGCGCGTGGTCAGCGGACCCGAGGGCACGCTGTCGACGATGCGCCCCGGAGCGATCCACCTCGAGATGAGCACGATTCCGGTGACGCGCAAGCTCGCATTGATGCGTCAGCTCCAGCATGTCGGGGCCACCATGCTCGACTGTCCGATCAGCGGCAGCCCCGGAATGGTCGGCCCGCGGCTGGCCAGGATCTTCGCCTCCGGAGCGGCGGAGGCGATCGATCGAGTCGCCGACGTCTTGGACGCCATCTCGGGGCCCTGGGTCAGAACCGGTGACTTCGGGACCGGCACCCACCTGAAGTACATCTCTTCCATGCTGGTGGCGACCCATACGGTCGCGGCCGCGGAAGCGATCGCGCTGGCCCGCCGCGACAACTTGGACCTCGAGATGGTCCAGTGCGCCCTGGAGACGTCCATCGCGGGCTCGGCGCTGCTCGAGCAGCGAGGTCCCGTGATGGCGCAACGCTCATGGCTGCCCGCTCCCGGGCCCATCGCGACGCTGCACGAGATCCTTGACCAGATCGAGGCGCACCTGCACGAGGTCGGCGAGCATCGGCCGGTGTTCGAGGCGGCCAAAGCGGTCTTCGACCAGGCCTTGGCCGACGGTTGGGGAGAACTCGATATAGCCAGCGTGCACGACCAGATCTCCGCCCAGAACGCACTCGCACAGGAAGTCACCAAATGATCTACGTCACTCACCGCCTCCCGGTCAACGAGACCGGCGAGCCGACGCTCGATCGGACTGCCGTGTGGCAGGGCCTGGTCATGAAGGCCGACAATGCGCTGCCCTTCGTGCCGGCCATGTCCCACTGCCTCGTCACCGCTCGCCTCGATGACGTGACGTTCGAGCGCGAGATCGAGCTGTTCGGCGACCGCTATTCCGAGCGAGTCAGCCTCCAGCCGCAGCAGCGGGTGATTTTCACGCGCATCTCGGGGCCGGTCCTCGGCACGATCGTCAACGACATCGAGGAAGACGAGGGGGAGCTGTTCCTCCGGTTCAGCTTCGCGCTGGTGCTCGAAGGCTTACAGAGTGGTTCTCCCGAGGAGGCGGCGTACGCCGAGGAAATGACGACGCAGTACATAGCGGCGGTCGGCGCAACGCTCGCGGCCATCCGTCGGGTCGCCGGTGGAGAAGCGTCCGTCACGCTGCCCATGAGCTGACGTCCGGACCGTGGGCGACGGCCCCGCGTTCCGGCGCGGGGCCGTACGCCTGGTCGGGGTACGCACACGCCCGAATTCGCTTCCACCGCAACCTGATCCAGTCCGGTCAGCATGGCGACGGAGTTCAGCGGCGTCGAGCCTTGGGCGGCATACGCGCGTGGGATCATCGGGCGGCGCGCGTCGTCGCCGCTTTGCGCAGCAGGTGTGCCCCCAGTCTGGGCAGTAGCTCGTGTTTGACGGCTTGCCATGAGCGAACCTCTTCCGCCGACATGGCGGCGACTGGTGCGTCCCTCGTCTCGAGCCAGACGGTGCACGCGGCGGCAAGCACCGACATGGTGGCGACTGCGGTGGCGGGGTCGGCTGCCACCGTGATCGCGCCGTTGCCGCGCAGAATGAGCGCGTCCGACGCGCCGATCGCCTCGGCGAGTCGCAGGCCGCGGTCGGCTTCGCGGACCAGTAGCGCGGAGGGGTACACCGGCACGGAATCGCCCAGCCAGCACGCCTGGCCGTGGGTCGGGGCGATGCGGTCGGCGAGCATGCCGACAGCCAGCGATGCCGCCGGCTGGGCCCGCGCGATCGCTCCGGTCGCCGGGAAACGGTTGTAGAGGGCCAAATGGGCCCACGCCTCGGCCGGGCATCCGGGTGGCAAAGACGTCGCGTTCAACGGGACACGGATGCAGTTCGACGCCTCGACGGTCTCGAGATCCGCGGCGGGTGTGATCACCATGTGGTCGAAGTCCCTGGCGGATACATGCCCGAACGCGTCGACCAGCCCCATGGTGGCCATGGCGCGCGCTGCGTCGGAAACCCGGACTTCGATGGGTTGGGTGGTGGAAGAGCTCACCGGATAACTGTATGCACTTTTTAGCCTCAGCGCCAAGCCCGGGGCGAAAATCGACGCTCCGGGCAGTTCATTCCGCAAAGCGGAATTTGCGCTCAGGGAGATGGCCGGACGTGACTGGATCGGGTCAAGGTGTATGCAGCTCATCTCGAAAGGATCCAATTATGACCAGCGCTTTGACCGCCGCCGTGTTCCACGCGGTCGACACTCTCGACTCGAAGGCCTTTGCGGGACTTTTCGCCCATGATGGCAAGACCGCCTTCGGCAACGGCCCCGTTCTCGAGGGCCGCGAGGCGGTCGAGGCGGGCACTGTCGGCTTCTTCGGCATGCTCAGTGGGATGCACCACGAGATCGTCCACGAGTGGGTCGTGGGCAACGACACCATCGTCGAGCTGGTTGTCACCTATACGCGTAAAGATGGCCGAGAGGTCTCCATTCCGGTGGTGTCGATCTGGACTGTCGGTGACAGCGGCCTGATCGATAGCTATCGTGTCTTCTTCGACGTGGCCCCGGTTTTCGCGTGACCAAGCCGACGTGACCACGGCGTGTCGCGGTCGTCACCGGAGGCGCCGCCGACCGGTGCCGACCGCACCGCCGCGACCGACTATGGGCCGGTCCGGACCGCCGGGTTCATGGCGGGGCGCAAGGCCTGGCCGCGGTCGGTCAGCCGATAGGACTGCGGCCGGCGGAGTGCGTCAACGCTGGAGTGACCAGCGCGAGGCGAGGCCCCGACCTTCAGGCGAAGTTCTCGGCGATCGCGGACGCGGTCGCCCGGACGTCGGGTACGAGGTCGACGAGGCGCCTGCGGCTGGAGCCCGCCGAAGGGCACGCCAACACGACCGCGGCGATGACCATGCCGGGCCGGGTGGTGACCGGGACGCCGACGGCGTTCACACACTGCTCGTTCGTCTCCAGGCACAGGGCATAACCCTGCCTGCGGACGACACCGAGTTCACGACGGAGCGCGACGAGCTCACGCGTCGAGCCATCACGCATTCGGACGTGGCGGTCGGGGTAGAGCGCGACCAGTTCGCTGTCGGGAAGCTGGGCCAGGAGCACCTTGCCGCCCGATGTGGTGTGTGCGGGCAGCAAGTGCCCGACACGACTCCGGACACGGTGGGCGCGGCTGCTCTCGACGCCGTCGATGAACCGGCAGCCGTTGCCCTCCAGGGTCACCAGGAAAGTCGTACAGCCCGACCGCCGCGAAAGGTCGGCCAGATAGGGATGGCCGAGGACGCCGAGGTCGTGTGGCGGCTCGGCGCCCCGCGGGAATTGCGTCAGCCGTGGTCCCGGCAGGTAGGCGCGTTTGCGGTCCTGTTCGGCGAACCGGTGCCGCTTGAGGGTGGACAACAGCCGGTGTGCGGTGGGAGGCGTCACCGCGAGCAGTTCCGCGGCGTCGGCCACGCGCAACCTACCGTTCTCGCGCAGAGCGACAAGAAGCGTGAGCACGTTCTCGGCCGAAGAGATCGACTCGTGGGATGGCATGGTCCCTGCCCTCATCGACGATGGAGGCTCCCGGTCATGCCGCGACCATTCTGTTCTCCAGTCGACCGAGGCCGTCGATCTCGCTGACGACCAGGTCGCCGGCGTTGAGGAAAGTCTTGCGCGGCAGGCCGACACCGGCCGGCGTACCGGTCAGGATGACGTCACCCGGCTCGAGGGTCAGCACGCGGCTCGCGGCGGCGATCAACCGCGGCACCGTGATCACCATGTCGGCGGTGGACGCTTCCTGCTTGATCTCCCCGTTGACCGTCAGCCGAAGCGTGAGGTCGTGCGGATCGCCGATTTGCCAGCTGGGCACGAGTCCGGGCCCCAATGGGCACGACCCGTCGAATGCCTTGTGCTGGAACCAGTCCCAGCCGAATGGCGCGAGGACCGCGTCTTTCCTCGGGAACAGTCCCCGAGCGGACAGGTCGTTGGCGACCGTGTAGCCAGCCACGTGATCGAGGGCCGCGCGCTCATCGATATCGTGACCGCCCGCGCCGATGACGACGGCCAACTCGACCTCCCAGTCCACGTCGGCGCGTTCCGGCAGACGCACGTCGTCGTGCGCGCCCAGGACCGTCGTGGTGGGTGGCTTGAGGAAGAAGAAGGGCTCACCGTCCGGATCCGGACGCTGCGTGCCCATCTCCTCCGCGTGTCCGTAGTAGTTCGCCCCGGCGCAGATGACCTTGCGGGGATAGGTGAGAGGTGCGACGAGTTCGACATCCGGTATGACCTCGAGCGCCGAGGGCTGGAAGTTCCGGAGCAGGGGCGTGAACTCGGCCCACCGATCGAGAACTTCCAACAAAGTGAGGCCCGATAGCGGCTCCGGCGGCCGGCCGACTTCGCCGGCGGCGAGCACGCCGACACTCGGCTGCGCTCGGTTGCTCCCGACGAACTGGACTAGACACCACTGCTGCGACGACATGAAAACCCCTTAGAAATCAAGAACTCGCTAAAGTGCACACACTTTTGCGGCGGATGTCAAGCCGGGCCGCTCGACAGGCTCGCCAGTCCGGAGCCCGTGCGCAATGGCGGTGGAGTGCGGGCGCTGCGTCACGTCGAACGGCCGCGACGGTCCGCTCGTAGTCCAGCGTCGGGTACGCGCCTCACGAAACTGCCTGTTGCCCAACCAAAATCAGATACGCGACCGCGACGGCAGCGATCGCTATCGCTGGGATCAGCTGCGCGAACCGGTCGCGAACGCGGAGGTGGCTGATAGCGGCGCCGACCATCAGTGCCACGATGCCCACTGCGGCGAGGGCGCCGACGGCGGGGATCGTCAGCCCCAGAAGTACTCCGATCGCACCGAGCAACTCCAAGGCCCCGATACCGCGGAAGGCGTTGACGCTGAATCCGAGGTGCGCCGCGGTGTCGCGTTGGAAGCTGACGGCCAGGGTCATGGTTGTACCGGCCCCTAGCAGAACGATCGCGAGCAAAGCTGCGAGGATGGTTGTTGCGGTCATGGTGATCTCCTGTTTTCGATGTCGAGAATTGGTCCCTGGATGTCAGGGCGGTGGGCACAGCTGAGTGCTGTCTGCCTCATATGAGGCTCGAATGCAGCCCCTCGGTTCGGGGGTGGGGCTGACGCCGACGATCTGGATCTCGCCGATGTCGACGGCTCCGTCCAGCGGTTCGGCGCGGGCCTGCCCTCAGGTCCGGGGCCGCCAGCCGCAGGTGATATGGGTGGCTCGAGATGCCACCCGGTACAGGTGTGCTCTTGCCGTGTCCGGTCGTAGACGAGGGGAGCGCGGGGCGAATTGTCGGGCCGTCCCTGTTCACTCTCCTTCCAGGATCGGCAGGAGCAGACGTGATCTGGAGTGCACCGTATTGACGCTCGGACTGCCGACGGGGGCGTGACTGAACAGGAGCATGGGGCGGAAGTCCTCGCGGCTGTCGTCACTGGTGAGGATGAGCCGGATGCGGTGCCCGCGGCGGAATCGGCGGGCGTTGGCCACCAGCGGGATGCGGTAGTCGACCGGGTCCCCCGCAGGGACGGGCTCCCACGTCCTCATCGGGAGGACGGGCCTGCCCGTCGCGCTCGCGTCCTCGTCGACATAGCGCATGCCGGCTCGCAGCCAGCCTTGGGTGACGTCGATGGCTTTGCCGTCCGGTCCGACGTCTTGGAGGAGCAGGATCCATCCCGTGTCGGCCGCACTGCTGGTGGCGGTGAGCCGTAGCTCGGGGTGACCGACCATGTCGAGGTCGCCGAGAAGGGGATCGCTGGTCCAACTCAGTTCTGCGGGCATGGCGTTCGCGCCGTCCGTGGCGTAGCTGCGCTCGCCCGGTTGCTCGTCGCCGGTGAGGGAGCCGTCGGAGTTGAGCGACAAGGCCATGTGTGTCGCAGGCGGGGGCCAGGAGTCGGCGGTGAGCCACCGTTCGGCCCCGGGCAGCCAGTAGCGGATGGCGGGGCCTTCGAGAATGCCGGTGTCCCGCCCCTTGAGCCAGTGGTCGAACCAGGCGAGGGCCTCGATGTGCATGCTCTCCCATGGCCAGGGCAAGCTGTGCTCCCCGAGCATGGTCATGCGCACGTGCGGGTTGTGGGCGAGGGCCTTCCAGGCTTGGAAGAGGCCGGGTAGATGCAGGGGGACGTTGGACCACTCGCCGCCGAGGTAGACGGGGATGTCGACGCGGGACAGCAGTTCGGTCAGGTCGCGGTCGTCCCACCACGCATCCCGGGTGGGGTGTTCGGTGGCCACCGCGTTCAACAGGGCCTCCCATGGGTGGGCATCGTGGCGGAAGCGGCTCACCAACCGCAGGCCGAGAGTCGCCTGGACGCCGTCGGTGTGCCTGAACCGACGGTGGACGGCGGGAATCGCGAGAATTCTGCGCAGGAGGCGGGACAGGCCCTTGCGGTAGAGAGAGTCGCCGTGGGCGGACAGGACGCCTAGCGCACGGAACCACGGGGTGATGAAAGCCTGGCTCAACAGGCCGTTGTGGTAGGAGGCTTCCCAGGCCTGAACCGTGACATTGAACGGGAACAGGGCCTTGAGATGAGGTGGGCGCTGGGTGGCCGCCGCCATCTGGGTCATGGCGTAGTAGCTGATGCCGATCATGCCCACGTTGCCGTCGCACCACGGCTGACCGGCGACCCACTCGACCAGGTCGAACAGGTCCTGGCGCTCCTGCTCGTCGAAAAAGGTGTAGGTGCCGTCCGAGCCCACTGTGCCACGAAGGTTGGCGATGACATGGGCGTAGCCGCGTGGAACCCAGAAGTCGGTGGTGCCGGCCTCGATGACCGCCGCGGGGGCACCGAGGTCCTGGAGTTGGCGGGGATAGGGTGCCGCCGCGATGAGCGCGGGAAATCTCCCGTCGGCGGCGGGGCGGTGAATGTCGGCCAGCAGCCTGGTGCCGTCACGGACCAGGACAGGCACATTGTTCTCGCGGGTCGTCCCGTGGAGAGCGGGGGACAGGTCGCGATACTCGCGACCTGTGGTCTGCGGTCCGTTCAACTGACGCTGACCGGGCTCCGCACCGGCTGCTCTTACCCGAGCCACGGCATCCTCATTTCCACATATACAGAAATTAACGGGCTCACGGTACGCCCGGCGCCCCGCTGCAGGCAAGAGCAATTTCCATACATGCTGAAATATTGGTCGTCGGCGGCCCGCGCGCCGCGCTCGGCGGGGCGAACGGTGACGAGCATGGTGCGGCCGCCGGCGTACTCGACCGCGGCGCCGACCGACTCATCCCTGCGGGGTCATCCGCCGCTCAGGCGCTCTCCGAAACATCCGTGCCCAAGGGGCCGGTGAGGTAGTGCTGCACGGTCGGCCCGATCAGGCGGACGACCTGCTCCGTGTGCAGATCGGCAATGCTGTCGAGGGCCCAGACATAACGCGTCATGGCCAGTCCCACGATCTGAGTGGCCACCAGGTCCGCCCGCAGGCCGGCCTCGTCGTCGGGAAGGCTCGCCGACACCACCTGCAAGACAAGATCGGAGAAGACGGCGCGGAGGCGCTCCATGGCGAAGGGCTCGTGACTCGCGGCGAGGATGATCGACCGCAGAATCTCCGAGGTGGCCGGATCGTCCCACATGCGCAGCGCCGCCTCGACAAAGGCTCGTCCGCGCTCCTCCAGTGGCACTCGAGCGGCCTCCCCGATTGCCGCACCAAAGGATTCCGGCGGCTCCAGCGCCGCCTTCAGCAGTCCCATCTTGTTGGAGAAGTAGTAGTTCACCAGGGTGGGGTCCACTTCGGCTGCCTTCGCCACGGCTCGCAACGAGGTTCCGCTGTAACCTCGCTCGGCGAAGGACTTACGCGCCGTTGCGAGGATGCGGTCCGCCTGCGCGCCACGTTCCCCCCGAGGCCCGCGCCCCGCTCGTGCCACCATGTTCCACCGTCTCCTCTGCCGGTTCCGCACTTCCCGACTGCGTGCGACCAAGTTTCCACACACACTGAAATCTGTTTCAGCCTACCGGGCAATTCAGCTCCCGGTCCCGCGGGAGGCTTCGCACAGCCGTCCGAGCACCGCGAGAGAAAGTGACCCGTATGGCCGCGAGGGCCTTCGAAGGGTGTCCTACCGCTATCGCCGCTGTCCGGGCGTAGGGGGAATGAGGGAGAGGGCTTGGGCCTTTCGCAGCGCTGCGATGCGATCGTGCACACCGAGCTTGCGGTAGAGGTTCTCGGTATGTTTCGTCACCGTCGCCGCCTTGATCCCGAGTCGGGTGCCGATGGCATGCGCGGTAAGGCCGTCGCACAGGAGCGCGAGCACCGCCGACTCCCGGGGAGTGATCTTGTACTCCGCGGGATCCGCGCGCATCGTGTGGTGTGCGAAGGCTGCCGCCTCGTGCGCTTCGACCGTGTCGAGCAGCGACCTGGCGAGCACGGCGTATTCGAGATCCCGGTCGCTGAACCCGCCACCGCTGCGGCTCATGATGACGCCGCGGATCCGGCCGGGTTCGGAACTCAACGGCAACGCCAGCTGGCGGTCGATGCCGATGGCATCCTTTCCTGCCCGGTATGCCTCACCCTTCCACCAGCGATCGTCGGCTGCCTCGTCCATCGTCAGCGGGGTTTTGTCTCGCGTCAGCGCATAATGCCGAAGCAGGGGGTGAGACCGCATATGCGCGTGGATCAGTGCGTCGAGCGGTGCCTCGTGTAGCCAGTCCGGCGATCCGGTGAGCGCATGGCCGGTTCCTGCCCGCCAGTTCAGGTCGATGAGAACCGCCAAGTCGCACGGTAGATCGGCGGTCAAGCGTTCCATCAGCAGCGGCCAGACCCGCACCGGCTCCTTCTCGGTGATGATCTGCAACGCGAGATCGTGGATGCGTTTGGCGTCTCCCCCTGGCACAGCGTCCATTCCAGCATTGTGCAGCACCGGTTCCCGGAGATCGGCTCGAGCTGAGAACGGTATACGAAGTTCTTCGTATATCCGCCTTGGAGCACCGAAATTATCGTTGGTCTCCGTAAGTATCCGGCGGACCGTCCCTTTGGATCGACACGGCGTCGGCCGCATCGAAGGATGGTTCGCCCGGAAAGCGGACCAGGAAGCACGCTGCGCTGGAAGCGCGCGCAAGTTTGCCGGGGGAATGTATGCGAACATTTGTCGTCAATCTCGATCGTGACACCGAGCGACTGACCGTGATCTCCGAGAATCTGGCGCGCCACGGGATGCTCTTCGAGCGGTGGCCTGCCACCGACGGGCGGACGCTGGATTTCGATCATCCGGAGCAGGGCGAAGTTGTCCAGGACTTCGGCCGCTGGGCGTCGCTGGAGGCTGCCTGCGGGATCAGTCATATCAGGCTCTGGCGCCATATCGTCGACCACAGGATTCCGTGGGCGATCGTGCTCGAGGACGACGCCGAGCTGATCTCTCCGCTACCCCACGACGTCGACGAGTGGGGACTCCCTCCGGACTGTGATCTCGTCTTTCTGAGCAGCAGGGCCACACCGGGCCGGATTCGTTCGACCAGCGGCAGGTTCTCCTACGCTGACCTGATCGGCGGGGCCGGTACCGAGGGGTATCTCGTCGGACTCGCGGGTGCGGTCAAACTCCTGCAGATCATGACTCCACTCAAGGATCCGCTCGACTTCCAGATGTACGCCCATGCGGAGTCCGTACAACGACACGATGCGTTCCCTTACTTCTGGAAACTGCCCATCAATCCGGCCGCGGCGCATGTGCGGCTCGACGCCTACCGCCTCGTTCCCGATGTCGTACGCCATACCGGAGCGGAATCCAGTATCGGGAACAGCCGCCATCCCAGAGCCAGATTCTACTGTCGGCTGCTTCTCGGGCTGGACTTCGCCGACGGAGGATACGGATCGGGCGGCTACACGAACATTCGAGCCGAGCCGGCCCGGCACACTGGCGATTTCGCCGCACGACGACCATCCCGGCACGTCACCGACTTCTTTCACGGAGTCGACTTGTCGCACTGCCCGGGTGGGCGCGCGTACGAGGTCGCGACGACACTCGCCGACCACGGAGTGAACAGCGTTCGCCTGAGCGTATGGGTCGACGACAACTCGCCGATGAACCTCGAGCACGCCATCGGCTTGGCTCAGGCCGCTCGATCCGCCGGACTCGCGATATGTCTCACTCTGCACTATTCCGACACCTGGGCGGATCCGGGTAAACAGTGCAAGCCACGGGCGTGGGCATCGCTGCCGATCCGGACGCTGATCGAGGAAGTTCGCCGCTACACCGCACACACCCTCACCGAGTTCCGCCGTCATGACATCCAGCCGGCCATGGTGCAAGTCGGCAACGAAATCACCAACGGGATGTTGTGGGCGGAGCCGGGACAGGATCCACGCAGCGGCGCGCGGCTACACCCGGAAGACGGCGTCGAGAGCGACTGGAATTCAGCCGATCAATGGGTGATTCTGTCCGAGCTCTTGCGCGCGGCGACGATGGGCGTGCGGGAAACCGCCGATTCCACCCTCATCTCTGTTCATCTCGACCGCGGCGCCGACGTCGAGGGCGCCGAGTGGTGGTTGCGGTACGCGGACCATTTCGACGTCGACTACGACGCCGTGTCGCTGTCGTTCTATCCACTGGCACATCACAACGCTACGATTTCGCGGCTGCGCCGAATCGAATCCCTCTGCGCATCGCGACCGCACAAGAGCGTGTTGATCGGCGAGACGGCGTATCCCTTCAGACCGATCGCGGGGAACGACCGTACCTACACCGACATCGAGCGGGAGTTCTCCTTCGACGCGCGCGGGCAGCACGAATACCTCAGATCCGCTCTGCGAACCATTGGAGACCTGTCGACAGGATGCGGACTGTTCTGGTGGGGAGCATGTTTCATCGACGACAGCGTCGAGCGGTCCGTCGACTACTTCCGCGCCCACGCCCTCTTCGACGCCGATTGGCGCCCTCTTCCTGCACTCTCGGCCTTCAAGGAGAATCCGGGGTCGAGGGCCAACACACTCATAGCCGAAGCCGCCGGGCCACGTTAGTGCCGTACGCCACGCTCGACCGGACAGCCCCGGGCCCGAGCGCTGGATCTAGGCCTCTTCAAGGGCTTCGCCGATTTGGTGAGCGACGCGATTGTGCTGGTCCTGCGCCAGCCAGTGACCGGCCGCGAGGACCACCGCAACGGGCCATTCGATGATCTCCGCCGCAGCCAGCGCGCCGAGTGCACCGTAGTACGCCAACTGTTCGGGTCGAGGGATGCGGACCCGGCCCACTACCGGCAGTTCCACCGCGAAACCCTGCGCGGCCAGCACGCGATCTACGGCATTCCGGTGGCCGGTGTGCGATTTTTCGGCCATTTTTTACCTTCCGGTAAGAGTGTGTTGGATAGGTCGATGCCTGGCATCCGCACGGTGTCCAGTGTGATGACAAATGGTGCAGGCGGCGGCTCGGATCAGCTGACGGGCGCGCTGACGCAGGTTCTGGCCGTGCCGTTGCGTGAGCTGTACGCAGTGCTGTGGCGCCTCGGGGTCGTCGAGATCGTCGACTGATCACCACGTTGCCGACCGCCCGCGGCGAACAGCCACGGGGGCATGTCGGCGACGGCGGTCGACAACGCCTCGCGCCGACCCACCGGGGCGTACCGCAGGTCCACGTGCGACGACTAATGCATGCTCGGCGAGCGCTGCGCCCGGCCCGCGCTCTCCGGCGCGGGAATCGCACGCTCGTCGTCTCGACGGGCGGACTGGCCGCTCTGCGCGTGCGGCTCGGGGCGCCCGGCGCGATCACCGGCCTCGGGCGGCGGCAGCCTGCCCGATCGCTGCCCGAGCTTCTGAACCACCAAGGTAGCGCCCCCGACACCCAGCAGCACCGGCCAGTCCACCAGACCCGTGGCGCCGATCGCCACCAGAGTCAGTGCTGCCGCCGGTGTCGAGTGGCTGCCGCTGCCGAGCCCCTTCTTCACGCCGATCGCGGCACCTTGGATGCCGCCGATCACACCGTTGACAGCGGCGCCGCCCACGGCGCCTGCCGCAGCCGTTGTCGCGCCGGCCGTCCGGGCGATCATGTCCACCACGCCTTCGGAAATCTTCATGGGTCACTCCGTTGCGTTCACCATTTGGACACCTACGAGCAAACCAAAGTTTACCTCTGACGAGAAGTCAGAGCGGGTGTTGCGTCAGTCCGCGATCACTCGCTGTATATCGCGCTGACCTCTGCGGCGAAGTCGCGGAGTACGAGGTTGCGTTTGAGCTTCAACGATGGGGTGACATATCCGCTGTCCTCGGTCAGCTGGGTGTGCAGCAGGCGGAATTTGCGGACGGCCTCGGCGCGGGACACGGCTCGGTTGCCGTCGTCGACAGCGGCCTGGACAGCGGCCAGTAGATCGGGGTCCGCGGCGAGATCGTCGACACTGGCGTCCTGGGGTTTGTCATGCAGCTGTTTCCACAGGGGAAAGTGCTCATCGTCGATGGTCACCAGGCAACCGACGAACGGTTTGCCGTCGCCTACGACGATCACCTCACCGATGATGGCGTGGGCGCGGATGCGGTCTTCGATCACCGCGGGAGCCACGTTCTTACCGGCGGCGGTCACGATGATCTCCTTCTTGCGCCCGATGATGGTGAGGTACCCGTCGTCATCGAGAGTGCCGAGGTCGCCTGTGGCGAACCAACCGTCGCGGAACGACTCGGCGGTGGCACGCGGATTGTTCCAATACCCGGTGAACACGTTCGCTCCGCGCAACAGGATCTCGCCGTCCTCATCGATCCGGACCGAGGAGCCCGGGAGCGGTTGGCCGACCGTGCCTATCTTCGGCCGGTCGTCCGGATTGAACGTGGCGGCCGCGCATGTCTCGGTCAGCCCGTAGCCCTCCAACACAGTGAATCCCACTCCACGGTAGAAATTGCCGAGGCGTTCGCCGAGCGGCGCGCCGCCGGATATGGCGTGCGTGGCGCGGCCGCCCAGCGCGGCGCGCAGCCGCCGGTAGACCAGCCGGTCGAACAGCGCATGCCGGATCCGCAGCGGGAGCGGTATGTGCCCGGCGCCCCGGGCCCGGCCGTAGTCGATGGCGGTCGTGGCTGCCATATCGAAGACGCGCTCGCGGTGGGCGAGTTCGGCTCGAGCGCGTGCGGTGTTGTACACCTTCTCGAAGACTCGTGGCACGCCCAGGATCAACGTCGGACGGAATGCGCCGAGTTCGGCGGTGACATCTTTGACATCGCTGACGTTCGCGATGTCGACCGGGACGTAGGCCGCCGCGACTTCGGCGATTCGGCCGAGCACATGTGCCAGCGGCAGAAACAACAGCACCGAAGACTCTCCGGTGCGGAACAGCGTCGGCATCCGGGCGGTGATGTTGCCGAGTTCGGCGAGGAAGTTGCCGTGGGTCAGCTGACACCCTTTCGGGCGGCCGGTGGTACCGGAGGTGTACACGATCGTCGCAGGCGCGTCGGCCGCTACGGCGGTCCGGCGCTCCACGACGGTGGCGTCGCTGATCCGTGCGCCCTCCGCCGTCAGGTTCGCTATGGCGTCGGCCTCGATCTGCCAGCTGTGCGTCAATTTCGGCAATTGGTCGCGTACTGCGGCGACCACGGCCGTGTGGTGATCGGTCTCTGTGACGATGGCGGACGCGCCGGAGTCGGACACGATCCACTGCACTTGTTCGGACGAGGAAGTTTCATAGACGGGGACCGAAATCGCGCCCGCGTACCAGATCGCGAAGTCCACCAACGTCCACTCGTACCGCGTGCGGGACATGATGGCCACGCGATCGCCTGCCTGGATGCCGTTGGCGATCAGTCCTTTCGCCGTCGCCCACGCCGCGGCGCGGAACTGGGCGGCGGTCACATCTTGCCAGCGGCCGCCTACCTTGCGGGAGATGACGGTCAGATCGGGGTACCGCTCGGCGTTACGTTCGATCAAGTCGGTGAGGTTCGCCTCGGCGGGCACTTGGTACAGAGCCGGCAGTCCGAATTCCCGCATGATCGGTCCTCCTCGGCGCTGCCGGAGGGCGCACGATGCGCTCGACCTGGGTGAGCCGCGCACTACCGAGTATGGTCCGCGGCGCATCGATGCGGCGATGGACGTTGGCAGTCGCGCTCAAGGACATAGGTCCTCTTCAGTGCTGAGTGGTAGGCCCACGACGCCGTACGCCCAGGTTCTCGGCAGCCGGTGACGTGCCAGAGTGCCCGCTGTTCGGTGACCTTCGGCCGTCACCTGCGCCACGGGTTCGCGCGATGCTGAATCCAGGCGAAAGCGGGCCCACCGGTTCCTGGTCACCGAGGCCACCTGCCGGACCGGCTCGGAGTTCGTACTGGACGGTGGCGCGGCCGCGGATCCGGTTTCGCGCCTGCCGGACGAATCTCGATGAGAGGCAAGCGATGCCGAGAACACACCCCGATTCCGAGACACTGCGATCCGCGTTGGCGCTGGCATCTCGTGCGCCATCGGTGCACAACACCCAGCCCTGGCAGTGGCGGCTGGGACGCGAGACCGTCCACCTGTACGCCGACGAGAGCCGAAGGCTCCCGCACACGGACCCTGACGGACGTGACCTGCTGCTGAGTTGCGGTGCGGCGTTGCATCATCTGCGCGTCGCCGCTCGCGCGGAGGGGTGGGAGACGGTGATCCATCGGCTACCGAACCCTGCCGCGCCCGAGCATCTCGCCGCCGTGGAATTCCGTCCGACCACATGCACGCCCGAGCACGTCGAGTTGGCGCGCGCCATCGGCAAACGCAGCACGGATCGCCGCCGCTTCAGCTCGTGGGAGGTGCCGTCCGCGCATATCGAGGCCATCGTCGCCGCCGGGGTGGCGACCGGAGTGCTCGTGCGCGATGTCGAGGCCGAACCGGCGCGGACCCAGTTGCTGCGAGCGTTCGAACAGGCGGCCTGGCAGCACGCCCGTGACGTCTCCTACGGCGCCGAACTCGCCCAGTGGAGCGGCAGGCACGCGGCGCCGCAAGGGGTGCCGGCGCGCAACGCGGTGGCGACCGAGGCCGACCCCACGGTGCGTCCGTTCTCGAACCCGGGATTGCCGCAGGCGGTGGTGCGTGACATCGATGCCGCCGACCGGATGATCCTGCTGAGCACCAGCAGTGACGATCGGTTGTCCCAGCTGCGGGCCGGTGAGGCCACGAGCGCGGTGCTGTTGACCGCCACGTCGCTCGGGCTGGCCACTTGCCCGTTGACGGAGCCGATGGAGTTGGCCGACACCAGGGAACGCATCCGTGCCCACGTTCTCGACGACAGCGCGCATCCGCAGATGATCGTGCGGATCGGTTGGGCGGTTCCGAGCGCGGATCCGGTCCCGCCCACGCCGCGCCGCCCGCTCGACGAGGTGGTGCATCCGCTGGATCGTTCTGGTTCATGACGAGGCGTGCCCCGGAGGGGTGATCCAAGGTGGCGCGGTATCCGTCGCGGACGGTTCGCCTGTGGCGATGGCGGCCGTGGAACGGCAATCCACTGATGCGCGCTTCGGACCGGTGGGAGGCACTGGTGCGGCTGTTCGCCGCGATGGCAGTGCTGATCGCCGTGCCGCTCGCCGTTGTCGCGGGCACGGCAGGCAGCACGAAGGCCGCGGAGCGGATCCGAGTGGAGAACTCCGCCAAGGTGGCCGTGACGGCGACGGTGGCAGGCGCACCGGAACCGGTGCTGACAGTCGCTGGACAGGACGACGCACGGGCACGGTTCCAAGCGCCGGTGCGGTGGAGCCGGGACGGCCGCGAAGGCAGCGCGACCGTCCCGGTCCCCGGCGCGGCGGAACCCGGCAGCCACGTCACGGTGTGGTTCGATTCGGCCGGGAAGACAACCACACCGCCGCGGCCGTACTCGGACGCGCTGTGGGCCGGAGTCGCGCTCGGCTCGGTCACCTTTGTCGGAATGTGTTTCGGTGCGATGGTTTCGGCTTCATCTACCGCACGGTTGCTCGACCGAATGCGTGGCGCTCGCTTGGCGGCCGAATGGCGGCGTCTGAGCGGACCGATCGGAACGGACATGGAATGACGGACCTGGGATCGAGGAGAGCGCCATGACGGAGAACTCGACCGCGCACGTGGAACCGCCGGATCGGCCGATCGTCGTCGCCGTCGATGGTTCGGCCAGCTCGTATCACGCTGCGGCGTGGGCCGCGGCCGACGCCGCGCTGCATCGTTCCCGACTGCACATCGTGACGTCCGTCGCTGTGCCGCCCGGGTTCGGCCTCGGCGCCACACTGACCGAATCCGATATGGAATGGCTGCGCAAGGACGGGGAACGGGTGCTCACCGAGGCTGCCCGCGTCGCCAGGACCACGGCATCGGGGGAGGCGCTGGCGATCAGTACCGAGTCGACGCTCGAGCCGATCATCCCGGACCTACTGGCCCGGTCCGAGCACGCGAGAATGCTCGTCGTCGGCAGCCGCGGGCTCGGTGCGTATCGGCGCGAGTTGCTCGGATCGGTGAGCACGGCGGTGACGCGGCACGCACACTGTCCGGTCGCGGTCGTGCGCTCGACTTCGGCGACCGACGCCTTCTCCGCGGGAAAGCCCGTGCTGGTCGGGGTGGACGGAACCGACAACAGCGTGCCCGCCATCGAAGTCGCCTTCGAGGAGGCCGCGCGCCGTAAGGTCGGGCTGATCGCGCTGCACGCGTGGAGCGATTCGAGCGGTATCGATCTCGTGCCCGGCTGGGATGCGGTGGGGGAACGGGAGGACGCGTTGCTCGCCGAGAATCTCGCCGGATTCGGCGAGCGCTACCCGGAGGTGCCGGTGCGGCGTGTGCTGGTGCGTGACCGGCCGGTTCGTTCTCTCGTCGATCAATCGGACGAGGCCCAATTGCTCGTGGTGGGTAGCCACGGCCGCGGCGGGTTCACCGGCATGCTGCTCGGTTCCACCAGCGCGGCGTTGCTGCATACGGCGGAGTGCCCCGTCATCGTGGTGCGTCAGAGCTGACGCGGGCGTCGTTTCGCACCGAGAGCGCCTGCTCGAGTAGCACGCGCCGTTCGGCGGCGGTGATCGCCCGACGGGCCGCGGGCACCGCGTCCGGTGTCACCGAGATCGAGGTGATGCCCATCCGTACCAGGTG